>JBKOXW010000082.1:0-10865 GCA_046744115.1 Actinomycetota bacterium
GTCAGCGCCAGCGCCAGCCAGAGCCCGCTCCCCCGCACGCCGGCCGCGAGCGGGTGGTCGAGCGCGGCCAGCCCGGCCGCGAGCCGGCCGCCCACCTGCCGGACGTTGTCCAGCAGGCCGTCCCGCTCGATCGTGTCGAGCACCGCGAGCGCCGCGGCGCAGGAGACGGGGTTGCCGCCGAACGTGCTGCCGTGGTCACCGGGCCGGAACAGCCTGGCCGCGCCGCCGACACCGATGCAGGCCCCGATCGGCAGGCCGCCGCCGAGCCCCTTGGCGAGCGTGAGCACGTCCGGGACGACGCCCGCCTGCAGGCAGGCGAACCACTCGCCGGTGCGCCCGATCCCGCTCTGCACCTCGTCCAGGACCAGCAGCGCGCCGGCGGCATCGCAGGCGGCGCGGGCAGCCGCCAGGTAGCCGGGCGGCGGCGGCACCACGCCGCCCTCGCCGAGCGTCGGCTCGAGGAACACGGCCGCCGTCCGCTCGGTGACGGCGGCCCGCAACGCGTCCGCGTCGCCGTACGGGACGAACCGCACCGGGCCGGGCAGCGGCTCGAACGGTGCCCGCTTGGCCGGGCTGCCGGTGACGGACAGCGCGCCCATGGTGCGGCCGTGGAAGCTGCCCTCGGCGGCGACGATCTCCAGCCGGCCGCCGGACGGGTCGAGCGTCCGGCCGTGCCGGCGGGACAGCTTGTACGCCGCCTCGTTGGCGGCCGCGCCGTCGTTGGCGAGGAAGACCCGCCCGTCGACGCCGAGCAGGGCGAGGAGCCGCTCGGCCAGGCGCAGGCCTGGCTCGTGGATCGCCAGGTTGCTGCTGTGCGCGAGCGCGCCGACCTGTGCCGACACCGCATCGACCAGCGCCGGGTGCGCGTGGCCGAGGCTGGACACCGCGATCCCGGCGATGAGGTCGAGGTACTGCCGGCCGTCGAGGTCCCACACTCGGCAGCCTTTGCCCCGGGCGAGCGCGATCGGCGGGACGGTGTAGTTGGCCATCATCGCGTCGGACCACCGCGCGGCGGCGGCCTCGTAGGCCGGTCGCGCGCTCACTGGAATGCCCGCGCGCGCTGCGAGCCCTCGCGCTCGCTCACTGATGCCCGCTCGCGCTGCGAGCCCTCGCGCTCGCTCATTGAACCTCCGGGCACGACCATCGTCCCCACGCCCTCGTCGGTGAACACCTCGAGCAACACCGCGTGCGGCACCCGCCCGTCGAGCACGTGCGCCTGCGGCACGCCGCCACGCACCGCCCGCAGGCACGCCTCCATCTTCGGCACCATCCCGGTGGACAGCCCGGGCAGCAGCGCCTCCAGCCCGTCGGCGTCGATCTCGCTGATCACCTCGCTGGTGCGCGGCCAGTCCGCGTACAGCCCCTCGACGTCGGTCAGCACGACCAGCTTCTGCGCGCCGAGCGCGACGGCCAGCGCGGCGGCGGCGGTGTCGGCGTTGACGTTGTAGGTCGCGCCGTCCAGGCCGCGGGCGACCGTCGCCACGACCGGGATCCGCCCGTCGGCGAGCAGCGCGTGCACCGCACCGGGTTCGACCTCGACCACGTCGCCGACCTGGCCGAGGTCGACCTCCTCGCCGGCGACCCGCGCTGTCCGCCGCTCCGCCGTGAGGAGCCCACCGTCCTCACCGGACAGTCCGACCGCGAACGGGCCGTGCGCGTTGACGAGCCGGACCACGTCGCCGTTGACCTGGCCGACGAGAACCATCCGGACGACCTCCATCGCCTCCGGCGTGGTCACCCGCAGGCCGGCGCGGAACTCGGTCGCGATGCCGAGCCGGTCCAGGTGCGCGGTGATCTGCGGACCGCCGCCGTGCACGACGACCGGCCGCAGCCCGGCGTACCGGAGGAACACGACGTCCTCGGCAAACGAGCGCTGCAGCGCCTCGTCGCTCATCGCGTGCCCGCCGTACTTGAGCACGACGACCGCCCCGTGGAACCGCTTCAGCCACGGCAGCGCCTCGACCAGCGTCGCGGCCTTGCCGGGCGCGGTGTCGCTGCCCCGCATCGGACCGCCGGTGGCCGGCGGGCCGCCGAGGTCGGTGGTCGCGGTCATGTCGAGTACGCCGAGTTCTCGACGACGTAGCCGACCGACAGGTCGTTCGTCCACACCGTCGCCGTGTCGTTGCCGGCGTGCAGGTCCACCTGGATGTGCACGGCCCGGCCGGACAGGTCGACCAGGCTGCGCGGCTCGCCCGGCGCGCCGCCCCGGCAGACCTGGACCCCGTTCATGGTCACGTCCAGTGTGTCCGGCTCGAACGCCGCCGCGGTCGTGCCGACCGCGGCGAGCACCCGGCCCCAGTTGGGATCGGCGCCGTGCAGCGCGCACTTGAGCAGGTTGCTGCGCGCGACCGACCGGGCCACCTCGACCGCGTCCGGCTCGGTGGCCGCGCCCACCACCTCGACGGTGACCTCCTTGGTGGCCCCCTCGGCGTCGGCGACGAGCTGCAGGGCGAGGTCGCGGCAGACCTGCTCCACCGCCTCGCCGAACTCGCCCGCCGCCGGGGCCACGCCGGAGGCCCCGCTGGCCAGCAGCAGCACCGTGTCGTTGGTGGACATGCAGCCGTCGGAGTCGACCCGGTCGAGGGTGCGCGCGGTGGCCGCGCGCAGCGCACCGTCCAGTGTGGACGCCGGCACGTCGGCGTCGGTGGTGAGCACGCAGAGCATCGTCGCCAGCCCGGGGGCGAGCATGCCTGCGCCCTTGGCCATGCCGCCGACCGTCCAGCCGGCCGGCGCGCGGAACGTGGCGGTCTTGGGCACCGAGTCGGTCGTCATGATCGCCCGGGCCGCGGCGTCGCCACCGGTCGCGGACAGCGTCCCGGCCGCCTTCTCGATGCCGGGCAGCAGCGAGTCCATCGGCAGCCGCTCCCCGATCAGGCCGGTCGAGCAGACCGCGACGTCGACCGCGCCGACGCCGAGCGCCGCCGCCGTCCGCTCGGCGCTGCGGTGGGTATCGGCGAAGCCGGCCGGGCCGGTGCACGCGTTCGCCCCGCCGGAGTTGAGCAGCACGGCGCGGAGCCGGCCGGTCGCGACCACCCGCTCCGACCACAGCACCGGCGCGGCCTTCACCCGGTTGGCGGTGAACACGCCGGCGGCGGCCTCGCCCGGGCCGTCGTTGACGACCAGCGCCAGATCGAGCGCGCCGGACGACTTGAGCCCGGCCGCCACCCCGGCCGCCCGGAACCCCGCCGCCGCGGTGACCGTCACGGTGTCACCGCCTGCGGCCGGGCCGCGCTCACGGCGCGACCCCGTTCGCGGTGAGGCCGGCGGCCTCGGGCAGGCCGAGCATGAGGTTGGCGCACTGCACGGCCTGGCCGGCGGCGCCCTTGCCGAGGTTGTCGATCGCGCCGCACACGATGACCCGGCCGGAGCTGGCGTCGACGGTGCCCTGCAGATGCGCGGCGTTGCTGCCGAGCGTGGCCGCGGTATGCGGCCAGGTCCCCGCCGGCAGCATCCGCACGAACGGCTCGGCAAGGTAGGCCTCGGCGAGCACGGCCCGGACGGCGTCCGCGGTCACGCCTGCCCAGGCCGGGCGCGCGGTGACCGTGGCCAGGATGCCCCGCGGCATCGGCGCCAGCACGGGCGTCAGCGAGAGGCTGCCCGCGCCGGTGGCCTGCAGGATCTCCGGCACGTGCTGATGCTCACCCACCCGGTACGGCGACAGGTCGCCCATCACCTCGCTGCCGAGCAGGTGAGCCTTCGCGGCTCGGCCGGCGCCGGACGTGCCGGACGCGGCCACCACCACGACGTCGTCCGGCTCGACCAGGCCGGCGGCGACCAGCGGCGCGAGCGCCAGCGTGACCGCCACCGCGTAGCAGCCGGTGTTGGCCACCCGGGTGCTGGCGGCGATCGCGTCCCGCTGCCCGGGCAGCTCGGGCAGCCCGTACGTCCACGTCCCCGGGTGCTCGCCACCGTAGTGCCGCCGGTACGCGGCGGGGTCCGCCAGGCGGTGGTCCGCGCCCAGGTCGACCACCCGCGTCGCGGCGGGCAGCGCGGCGGCGAGGGGGCCCGACTGACCGTGCGGCAGCGCCAGGAAGACCAGGTCCGCCCCGCCGAACTCGTCCGGGGCGGTCGGGGCGAGCACGCGGCCGGCCAGCCCGGGCAGATGCGGGTGCACCGATCCGAGCGGCTCCCTCGCGCTGCCGTGCCCGGTCAAGGGCCCGATCTCGAGGTCGGGGTGCCCGTCCAGCAGACGCAGGAGCTCGCCGCCGGCGTACCCGCTCGCGCCTGCCACACCGACCGTCATTCCCACCTGCATGAGTATGCGGACTACCGCAATTCAATGCAACCGGTTTTGTCTTTGCGCACGCCCCTCGACGCGACACGGTGGCCCGATTTCGCCGACGCTGCGCGCAAACGTGATCGTTTGCTGCCGTACCGTCCGGCCTCGTGGACACGACAATCCGCCTCGCCGGCCCGGCCGATCTGCCGGTGCTGACCGTGATGCTCGATCTGGCCGCGGACCGGCGGTCGACCGGCCGGCCGGACCCAGCAGCGGTGGCGGACGACCCGGAGCTGCGCCGCTACCTGGTCGGCTGGCCGCGCGACGGCGACATCGGCGTCGTCGCGGAGGCGGCCGCGTCGGTCGATGGTCCGCCCCGCCCGGTGGGCGCCGCGTGGTTGCGGCTGTTCCCCGCGACGGAGGCCGGGTACGGGTTCGTCGCGGCCGACGTGCCGGAGTTGTCGATCGCGGTCCTCCCGGAGCATCGCGGTCGGGGCGTCGGCACCGCGTTGCTGGACGCCCTGCTCGGGGCCGCCCGCAGCGAGGGCATCCGCAGGGTCAGCCTGAGCGTGGAACGGGACAACCCGGCGTACCGGCTGTACTGGCGGTCCGGGTTCCGGCTCGCTGCCGCCGCGGGCGGCGCCTGGACGATGGTCGCCGACCTGGCGCCGGCCGCGCCCGACGGTGGCCTGCTCGCGGCGGTGCGCGCTGGGCTCGCGGCGGCGGCGGATCCGGTCAGGGCGCCGGGGATGCGGGCGTACCTGAGGTCGGCGCTGCCCTGTTATGGCGTCTTCACGACCGAGCAGCGGCGGCTGTACCGGGAGGTGTTCGGCGCTCACCCGTTCACCGACGTGCGGGCCTGGCAGGCGACCGTGCTGGCGCTGTGGCGGCAGGCGGGCTACCGCGAGGAGCGGTATGCGGCGATCGCGCTGTCCGGCTGGCCGGCGTACGCGTCCTGGCAGGGGCTCGACCTGGTGCCGATCTACGACGAACTGGTCGTCACCGGCGCCTGGTGGGATCTCGTCGACGACGTGGCGATCCGCCGGATCGGCCCGCTGCTGCGCGCCCACCCCGAGGCGATGCGGCCGCTGATCCGGGCCTACGCGACCGATGCCGACCGGTGGCGTCGCCGTACCGCGGTGATCTGCCAGATAGGCGCGAAGGCCCGGACCGACCTCGCGCTGCTCACCGAGGCGATCGAGGCGAGCGCGGGCGAGACCGACTTCTTCCTGCGCAAGGGCATTGGCTGGGCGCTGCGCGAGCAGGCCAAGACCGATCCGGACTGGGTGCGACGGTTCGTCGCCGAGCGGGCGGGCGCGCTCAGCCCGCTGTCCCGGCGCGAGGCGCTGAAGAACGTCGGCGGCTAAGCCTGCTGGCTTAACTGCGCAGCACGGCGCCGGTGCGGCGACCCGCCTCGGCCACGGCGGCATCCTTCGCCGCGGTCGCCTCCTCGACGGTGAGGGTGCGGTCCGGGGCGCGGAAGCGGAGCGCGTACGCCAGCGACCGGCGGCCCTCGCCGAGCCGCTCCGGGTCGGTGTAGACGTCGAACAGGCGCAGCGACTCCAGCAGGTCGCCGGCGCCGTCGCGGAGCGCCGAGGCGACGTCGGCCGCCGGCACCTCGGCCGGCACGACCAGCGCCACGTCCAGCAGCGCCGGCGGGTAGCTGGACAGCCTCGGCGCGGTCACGATGCCGCCGAGGCCGATCGCGTCCAGGTCGAGCTCCATGGCCGAGGTGCGGGCCGGCAGGTCCAGCGCGGCCAGCACCCGGGGATGCAGCTCGCCCGCGTGCCCGACGACCCGCGCGTCCCCGTCGCCGCCGACCCGCAGCTCCGCGCAGCGGCCGGGATGCCAGGGCGCGTGCCGGCCGGCGCGCACGTCGATGTCCACGCCGACGCTGCGACCCACCACGCGGGCGGCCTCGATCGCGTCGGCCCAGGATGCCGGCCGACCCCCGCCCCACCACCCCGGCGGCTCGCGGTCTCCGCACAGCGCGACCGCCACGTGCCGGGGCTGGTCCGGTAGCGCGGTGTCGAGTGTGGCCAGCTCGGCGTCGGTCGGTCGCCGGTCGACGCCGACCTGCGGGGCGATCGGCTCGTCCTCGCGCGGCAGGTAGACCAGCCCCATCTCGACGAGCGCGACGTCGCGTGCGCCGCGGCCGAGGTTGCGGCGCAGGGTTGCAAGCAGGCCGGGCAGCAGCGACGTGCGCAGGTTGGGCTCGGCGTCCGACAGCGGGTTGACCAGACGCACCGCCCGCCGCCGGGGGTCGTCCGGGTCCAGCCCGAGGTCGTCATACACCAGGGGGGACACGAAGGGGTATGACTGCACCTCGATGTACCCGTCCTCGGCCAGCGCGCGGCCGACCGACCGGCGGGCGCGTTGCTGAGCGGTCAGGCCGCGGCCCGGCGGCGGGGCCGGCAGCACCGACGGGATCCGGTCGTACCCCTCCAGCCGCACGACCTCCTCGACCAGATCGGCCGGGTCGACGAGGTCGGAACGCCAGCTCGGCGGGATCACGCCGAGGATGTCGCCGTCCCCGCCACCGGTCGTGCAGCCGATCTGTTCCAGCCGGCGCACCACCGCGGCCGGCGCGATCGGCATGCCTGCGGTGCGGGCCGGCAGGTCGGCGGCGAGGGTGATGGTGACCCGCTGCGGCCCCGGGCCGGTCACCGTGTAGCCGCGGTCGGCGCGCCCGCCGCCGTGGGAGACGAGCAGGTCGCAGGCCCGCTGCAGGGCGGCGCCGGCCACGTCCGGGTCCACCCCGCGCTCGAACCGGCGGGCCGCCTCGCTCGGCAGCTTGTGCCGACGCACCATCCGGGAGATCGTGGCCGGCTCCCAGTGCGCCGCCTCCAGCACCACGTCGGTGGAGTCATCGGAGATCTCGGTCGACTCGCCGCCCATCACGCCGGCGAGCGCAATCGGGCCGGACTCGTCGGTGACCAGGAGGTCGTCCGGGTCAAGCCGGCGAGCGACACCGTCCAGGGTGGTCAGCGTCTCGCCCTCGCGGGCCCGGCGGACCGTGATCGGCCCGGTCAGCAGCGCCCGGTCGAACGCGTGCATCGGCTGGCCGAGCTCGAGCATGACGTAATTGGTGACGTCCACCGTGAGCGAGATCGGCCGGACGCCGCCGTGCACGAGGCGGCGACGCAGCCACAGCGGCGACGGGGCGGTGGGGTCCACGCCGGTGACCGTCCGGGCGGAGAAGCGGTCGCAGCCGACCGGGTCCTCGATGCGGACCGGCCAGCCCGCCTCGTCCGGCTCGGGCACCCGCACCGCGTCGGCCGGATCGCGGGCGACGACGCCGAACGCGTGTGAGGCCTCCCGCGCCATCCCGCGCATGGACAGGCAGTAGCCGCGGTCCGGCGTCACCGCGATGTCGAGCACGTCCTCGCGCAGCTCGAGGTAGTCGATCGCGTCCGCGCCGACGGGCGCGTCGGCCGGCAGCACCAAGATGCCGGTGTGATCGTCGCCAAGCCCCAGCTCGCCGGCCGAGCAGATCATCCCGTCGGAGAGCCGGCCGTACGCGCGGCGCACGCCGATCTGGACCCCGCCGGGCAGCACCGCTCCGGGTCGGACCAGCACGACTGCGTCGCCGGCGGCGAAGTTGGTGGCGCCGCAGATCACCCCGACCGGCTCGGGTGAGCCGTCGTCGACCAGGACCCAGCGGATCGTCTTGCCGTTCGGGGCGGTGAACTCCTCGAACTCCCGCACCCGCCCGACCACCAGTGGCCCGACGATGTCGGCGCCGGCCTCACGCAGGCTCTCCACCTCGAGGCCGAGCCGCACCAGCGCGGCCGCGACCGTCCGGGGGATCGCCTTCGCGGGCAGGTCCACGTACTCCCGCAGCCAGGACAGTGGAACCCGCACCGGCTAGACCTCCATCCCGAACGGGAGCGTGAACCGCACGTCGCCCTCGACCATGTCGCGCATGTCCTCGGCGCCGTGCCGGGCCATCAGGGTGCGCTCGATGCCCATGCCGAACGCGAACCCGCTGTACCGGTCCGGGTCGATCCCGCAGGCGACGAGCACCCGCGGGTTGACCATGCCGCAGCCGCCCCACTCGACCCAGCCCTCGGACTTGCAGGTGCGGCAGGGCCGGTCCGGGTTACCGACCGACTCGCCGCGGCATACCCAGCACTGCAGGTCGAACTCGGCGGACGGCTCGGTGAACGGGAAGAACGACGGCCGGAAGCGGGTGCCCAGTCCCGGGCCGAACATCAGCTCGGCGAAGTGGTCCAGCGTCCCGCGCAGGTGCGCCATCGAGATGCCGCGGTCCACCACCAGGCCCTCGACCTGGTGGAACACCGGCGTGTGGGTGGCGTCGAGCTCGTCGGTGCGGAACGTCTTGCCGGGCACGATCGCGTAGATCGGGGGCGGCTGCGCGAGCATTACGCGGGCCTGCACCGGCGAGGTGTGGGTACGCAGGACCACGCCGGACCCGGGCGGCGCGACGTAGAACGTGTCCATCATCGTGCGCGCGGGATGGTCCTTGCCGAAGTTGAGCGCGTCGAAGTTGTGCCACTCGGTCTCGACCTCGGGGCCCTCGGCGACGTCGAAGCCCATCGCGACGAACACGTCGGCGATCCGCTCGGCCAGCGTCGTCAGCGGGTGGCGGGCTCCGACCGGCCGCCGGTCCCAGGGCAGCGTGACGTCGACCGTCTCCTCGGACAGCACCCGCTCGTCCCGCTCGGCGGTCAGTGCCGCGAGCCGCGCCTCGTACGCGGACTGGACCGCGGCGAGGGCGTCGTTCAGCCGGCGACCGGCGTCGGCGCGCGCGGCCGGCGGCAGCGCGCCGATCTCCCGGCGGGCCAGCCGCAGCGGCGCGCGGTCGCCGAGCTGGGCCGGCTTCACCCGGGCCAGCGCGTCCAGGTCCACCGCCTCGGCAAACGTCTTCTCCGCCTCGCGCACGGCCTGCTCGAGCGCCTCCGGCGCGAGCGCGGCGACCTGCTTCGGGTCGTACGAGTCGCTTGCTGCGGGCACGCCGTGCAGTGTAGGGAGCCGTGCGGCGCCGACCGAACCGGTTACCCAGGCTCGAGCCGGGCCGCGTGCGGCGCGGTGCCGGCCGGCAGCAGCACCCGGAACCGCGCGCCGCCGCCGGGCGGGGTGTCCACCTCGATCGCGCCGCCGTGCGCCTCGACGATGCCCTTGACGATGTACAGGCCGAGGCCGCTGCCGGCGGCCGCGCCGCCACCCCGCCAGAACCGGGAGAAGATCCGGTGCCGCACCTCGGCGCCGATACCCCCGCCCTCGTCCGCGACGGTCACCAGCACCGCCGGCGCCCCGTCCAGCGAGGTGGGCTCCACGCTGGCGGTCACCCGACCCTCGCCGTGCCGGACCGCGTTGTCCAGCAGGTTCTCGACGATCTGGTCCAGCCGGTCCGGATCCAGCCACGTCTCGGGCAGCGGGTCGGCGACCCGCAGCGCGAACCGGTCCGGGCTGTCACCGCTGGCCACCCGGCCGGCGACCGCGCGCGCGAGCGCGGCGGGAGCGTCGACCACCTGCCGCCGCAGCCGCAGCCGCCCGGCGTCGATGCGGGAGACGTCCAGCAGGTCCGACAGGAGCCGGGTGACCCGGTCGGCGTCCGAGTTCACCGCGTGCAGCATGTCCTTCTTCTGCTCGTCGGACAGGCGCTCCCACTTCGCCAGCACGGTCGCGGTGAAGCCCTTCACCGTGGTCAGCGGCGAGCGGATCTCGTGCGCCACCGTCGAGACGAGGTCGGCGCGGTCACGGTCGACCCGCTCCCGCGCGCGGGCATCCCGGATCGAGACGACCAGGCGGGCCAGCCGCCGGTGCCCGTCGCGGACGTAGCGGGCGGCGACGAGCAGGTGCCGGCCGGCGTGCGGGCCGGCGGACAGCTCCAGCAGCCGCTCCGGCTGGCCGGTCCGGGTGGCCAGCCCGCCGTACGGGTCGGTGCACGCCCACCAGTCCGTGCCGCCGAGATCGATGAGCGGCAGCAGGTCGCGATAGTCGCGGCCGACGCAGTCGTCCGGCTTCTCGCCGAGCAGCCGGACGGCCGTGGCGTTCGCGAGCAGCACCCGCTCGTCCGGCCCGGCCACTACCACGCCGTCGGGCAGGTCGTCGAAGCGCGCGGCCAGGCTCGCAAGATCGACGTCGCGTGCCGCGCTGTCGCCGGGCAGTGCTCCCCCCTCAGGTCTTCAGCAGCACGTCAGGGCATAGCACGCGAAGCGCCACCGGCGCCAGCACCAGCCGTCCCCGGCCGGGCGCGGCGCTGGGCGCGCGCCGACGCGTACAGGCAGACCGCCGCGGCGGCGGCGAGGTTGAGGCTCTCGGCCCGGCCGTGGATCGGGATCCGGACCCGGGCGTCGGCGCCCGCAGCGAACTCCGGCGCCAGCCCGGCCGCCTCGTTGCCGAACAGCCACGCCGTCGGCGCTGCCAGCGTGCCCGCGTCGATCAGATCGTCGAGGTCGGTCTCGCCGGCGGCGTCGGCGGCGAGCACCGCGAGCCCGGCCGCGCGCAGGCTCGCCAGCGTCTCGACCGGCTCCGCGGCGCGGACCAGCCGGAGGTGGAACAGGCTGCCGGCGCTGGCCCGGACCGCCTTGCCGTTGTACGGGTCGACGCTGCCGGCAGTGAGGATCGCCGCGCCGGCGCCGGCGGCGTCCGCGCTGCGCAGCACGGTACCGGCGTTACC
>JBKOXW010000007.1:0-3068 GCA_046744115.1 Actinomycetota bacterium
CCGACAGCAGCGCGCGGACCTGGCGGGCGATCTCCAGGTCCTCGCGCGCTGCCACGACGAGGGTCGACACCGGGGCCCCGGAGGCGCCTATCTCGGCGTCCCCGGTGGCCGCGGCGTTGCGTTCCGGGTCCAGCGCCACGCCGAGGAAGCCGAGTGCCCGGGCGGCCAGGCCGCGGACCGTCGGCGCGTTTTCGCCGACGCCACCGGTGAACACCAGCGCGTCCAGCCCGGCCAGCGAGGCGGCCATCGCGGCGATGCCACTGGCCAGCCGGTGCACGTAGACGTCCAGCGCGAGCCGGGCGTCCGGCTCCGCGCGACCGGCCCGGTCGATCACCTCGCGCAGGTCGGGCGTGCCGGCCAGGCCGGCCATGCCGGACCGGTGCTCCAGGCCGTCGGCCACCTGGTCCGCGGACAGCCCGTGCCGCTGCTGCAGCCACAGCACCAGACCGGGGTCGACGGTGCCGGACCGGGTCGCCATCGCCAGCCCCTCCAGCGGCGTGAAGCCCATCGTCGTGTCCACCGACCGTCCGCTGTGCACCGCGGCCAGCGACGCGCCCGCGCCGAGGTGGCAGGTGACCACCCGGAAGCCGGCGACCTCCCGGCCGAGCATCTCGGCAGCCCGGCGCGAGGCGTACGCGTGCGACAGGCCGTGGAAGCCGTACCGGCGCACCTCGTACCCGCTCCGCCACTCAGCCGGCAGCGGGTACGTGGCGGCCGCGGCCGGCAGCGTGGCGTGGAAGGCCGTGTCGAAGCACGCGGCGGCGGGGACGCCCGGCAGCGCGGCGGAGACCGCGTCAATGCCGGCGAGCGACTTCGGCTGGTGCAGCGGGGCGAGGTCGGACAGCCGGTCGAGCGCCGCCCGCACCTCGGCATCGAGCACGACCGCCGCGGTGTAGCGGGTGCCGCCGTGCACCACCCGGTGACCCACCGTGTCCACACGAGACTGATCGCCGGCCATCTCGCCCACCGCGGCGGCGATCTCGGTGTCGTCGAACCGGCCACCGTCGCCGGACACGTCCCGCCTCGCCACGAGGGCGTCGCCGGCGTCGAGCAGGCGCAGCTTGAGGCTGCTCGACCCGGCGTTGACGACGAGGACCCGCATGCCCCGGACGTCAGCCGAAGTCGCCGGACGTGTCGCCGGCGGCGGCCGACCCCGACGCTCCCGACCCCGTGCGCGAGTACGGCCAGGTCCAGCGGCTCACCTCGGGCGCGTCCTCGCCGTGCTCGCGGGTGTAGATCCGGGCTCGCAGCCGGGCGTCGGCCATCTGCTGCCGGACGTGCGCGGCCCGCGGGCCGAGGCCGGGCACCCGGTCGATGACGTCCATGACCAGGTGGTACCGGTCTAGGTTGTTGAGCATCACCATGTCGAACGGCGTCGTCGTGGTGCCCTCCTCGATGTACCCGCGCACGTGCAGGTTGTCGTGGTTGGTACGGCGGTAGGTCAGCCTGTGGATCAGCCAGGGGTAGCCGTGGTAGGCGAAGACGACCGGCCGGTCCTCGGTGAACAGCGCGTCGAACTCCCGGTCCGGCAGTCCGTGCGGGTGCTCGCTGTCCGGCTGCAGCCGCATCAGGTCGACGACGTTGACGACCCGTACCGCCAGCTCCGGCAGGTGCTGCCGGATCAGGTCGACCGCGGCGAGCGTCTCCAGCGTCGGGATGTCACCGCAGCAGGCCATGACCACGTCCGGCAGGCCGCGCCGCTTGCCCCCGGCGCCGTCGGACCAGTCGTTGCTGGCCCAGTCCCAGATACCGATGCCGCGCGCGCAGTGCGCGATCGCCTCGTCCATCCCCAGGTAGTTCAGCGCCGGCTGCTTGCCGGCGACCACCACGTTCACGTAGTGCCGGCTGCGCAGGCAGTGATCCATCGTGGACAGCAGCGTGTTCGTGTCCGGCGGCAGGTAGACCCGGACGACCTCGGCCTTCTTGTTCACCACGTGGTCGATGAAGCCGGGGTCCTGGTGCGAGAAGCCGTTGTGATCCTGTCGCCAGACGTGGCTGGTGAGCAGGTAGTTCAGGGATGCGAGCGGGCGCCGCCAGGGGATGTGCCGGGTCACCTTGAGCCACTTGGCGTGCTGGTTGACCATCGAGTCGACGATGTGGATGAACGCCTCGTAGCAGTTGAACAGGCCGTGCCGCCCGGTGAGCAGGTAGCCCTCCAGCCAGCCCTGGCACTGGTGCTCGCTGAGCACCTCCATGACCCGGCCGTCCGGGGCGAGGTGGTCGTCGCCGGGCAGCAGCGCCGCGTCCCAGGTGCGGTCGGAGGCCTCGAAGACGGCGGACAGCCGGTTCGACGCGGTCTCGTCCGGGCCCATGATCCGGAAGTTGTCTGGGTTGCGGCGTAGCACGTCGCGCAGCCACCCGCCGAGCACCCGGGTCGCCTCGCTGAACGTGGTGCCCGGCGCGGCCACCTCGACGCCGTACTCCCGGAAGTCGGGCAGGGTCAGCTCGCGCAGCAGCAGGCCACCGTTGGTGTGCGGGTTCGCGCTCATCCGCCGGTCGCCCTTCGGCGGCAGCGCGGCCAGCGCCTCGACCAGCCGGCCCTCGGTGTCGAACAGCTCCTCCGGCCGGTAGCCGCGCATCCAGCTCTCCAGCGCGGCCAGGTGCTGCGGCTTGCTGGCCAGCTCGGCGAGCGGCACCTGGTGCGCGCGGAAGGTGCCCTCGACCCGGACCCCGTCGACCTCGCGCGGTCCGGTCCAGCCCTTTGGGGTTCGGAGCACGATCATTGGCCAGCGCGGCCGGTCGGTGTCGCCGCCGGACCGGGCGGCGCGCTGGATCCGGCCGATCTCGGCGACGACCCGGTCCAGCGTCGCCGCCATCCGCTGGTGCGCCGCCGCCGGGTCTTCGCCCTCGATGCCGCCCTCGACCAGGTACGGCTCGTGCCCGTACCCGCGCATCAGGTCGAGCAGCTCGGCGTCCGGGATGCGGGCCAGCACGGTTGGGTTGGCGATCTTGTACCCGTTCAGGTGCAGGATCGGCAGCACCGCGCCGTCCCGCGCCGGGTCGAGGAACTTGTTCGAGTGCCAGCTCGTGGCCAGCGGCCCGGTCTCCGCCTCGCCGTCGCCGACCAC
>JBKOXW010000328.1:0-5420 GCA_046744115.1 Actinomycetota bacterium
GTGCCGACCGCTGCGGTCGCCGCAGAGCTGCGGGCGGTGCTGCCCGCCCTGTCCGGCCGGGGCGAGGACGGGCGGGGCGAGGACCGGGTGGTCGTCGTCGGCGAGGGCGCCACCGAGGCGCTCGCCGCGCCGCCGCCGGACGCGGCCGACCGCGCGGCCCGGCTGCGGCTGCCGCCGACCGGCTACCTGCTCAGCCTCGCCACCATGGAGCCGCGCAAGGGGCTGGACGTGCTGCTGGCCGCGCTCGCGGACCCGGCCGCGCCCGACCTGCCGCTGCTCGTCGTCGGCCAGCCGGGCTGGGGCGGCGTCGACCCGCTGGCGCAGGCGGCCGGGCTGGGGCTGGCGGACGGGCGGGTCCGTACGCTCGGCCGGCTGCCCGACGCCGACCTCGCGACCGTGCTGCACCGAGCGGCGGCGATGGTCGTGCCGAGCCGGGCCGAGGGGTTCGGGCTGCCCGTCCTGGAGGCGATGGCGGCCGGGGTGCCGGTGGTCAGCTCCGACGCGCCGGCGCTCGTCGAGGTCGGCGGCGGTGCGACCGCTGTGGTGCCGCGCGACGACCCGGCCGGGCTCGCCGAGGCACTGCGCGCGGTCGTCGACGATGTAGCGCTGCGCGCCGGTCTCGTCGCGAAGGGTCGCGCCAGGGCGGCGGAATTCACCTGGTCGGGCACGGCACGCGCGTTGTGGTCGGTGTACGCGAGCCTGCCCCGAGCGCGGGCGTAGTCTGTGGCAGACATCGACCGGTGAGGTCGACCACACCAACGCAGCGCATTCGAGGGAGCCCACTCGTGTCAGGCCGCGCGCCCCGCGTGCTCGTCGACGCGACGGCCGTTCCCGCGGACCGCGGCGGTGTCGGGCGGTACGTCGATGGTCTCATCGCCGCGCTGGACGCGGCGGGTGCCGACCTCGCGGTGACGTGCCAGCGTGCCGACGCCGAGCGGTACGAGCGGATGGCCCCTAAGACGACGATCATCCGCGGCCCGGCGGCGATAGCGCACCGGCCCGCCCGGCTCGCCTGGGAGCAGACCGGCCTGCCGCTGGTCGTTCAGCAGGTCGGCGCGGAGGTGCTGCACTCGCCGCACTACACGATGCCGCTGCGGGCCGGCCGGCCGGTCGTGGTGACCATCCACGACGTCACCTTCTTCACCCAGCCGGACGTGCACACCACGATCAAGGGCCCGTTCTTCCGCTCGGCGATCAAGACGGCGCTACACCGGGCGGCGCGCTGCGTGGTGCCGTCGAAGGCCACCCGGGACGAGCTGGTCCGGGTGCTCGACGCCGACCCGACCCGGATCGACGTCGCATACCACGGCGTGGACCGGGAAACCTTCCACGTGCCGAGCCCCGAGGAGAGGGCCCGGGTGCAGGCGCGGCTCGGCCTGCGCGGCACGCCGTACGTGGCGTTCCTCGGCATGCTCGAGCCGCGCAAGAACGTGCCCAGCCTCGTCCGCGGCTGGGTCAAGGCGGTGGCCGACCGCGAGTCGCCGCCGGCGCTCGTGCTGGCCGGCGGCAGCGGTTGGGACGACGACATCGACCAGGCGATCGCCGAGGTGCCGAGCCACCTGCGCGTGCTGCGGCCGGGATACCTGCGCTTCCAGGACCTGCGCGGCTACCTCGGCGGCGCGGTGGTGGTGGCGTACCCGAGCCACGGCGAGGGCTTCGGCCTGCCGGTGCTGGAGGCGATGGCCTGTGGCGCGGCCGTGCTGACGACGCACCGGCTGTCGCTGCCCGAGGTCGGCGGCGACGCGGTCGCCTACACCGAGGCCGATCCCGACTCGATCGCGGCGAACCTCGGCGCGCTGCTCGACGACGAGACCCGCCGCCGCGCGCTCGGCGAGGCGGCCGTCGCGCGGGCGGCCGAGTTCACCTGGGCGGCGAGCGCGGACGCTCACCTCGCCGCCTACGCCCGGGCCGTCAGCGGATGACCGCGTCCGACGCGGTCGGGGTGGTCGTCGTCACGTACTCGCCGGGCGAGGCGCTGGACCGGTTCCTGGACACCCTGGAGAAGGCGACCACCCGCCCGTACGGCGTGGTGCTCGCGGACAACGGCTCCACCGACGGGGCACCGGAGCGGGCGGCGCTGCGCACCGGGGTGACCCTGCTGCGCACCGGCGGCAACCTGGGCTACGGCCGGGCGGTCAACCGCGCCCTGCCGCAGGCCCCCGGGGGCTGGGTCGTGGTCGCCAACCCGGACGTGACGTGGGAGCCGGGCGCGCTGGACACGCTGCTGGAGGCCGTCGCCCGGTGGCCACGCGCCGGCACGCTCGGCCCGTCGATCCTGTCCCCGGACGGCACCCTCTATCCGTCGGCGCGCTTGCTGCCCTCACTCGGGCGCGGCATCGGGCACGCCGTGTTCGGCTGGTGGTGGCCGTCCAACCCGTGGACCGCGGCCTACCGGCGGGAGCGGGGCGCGCCGACCGAGGGGCCGGTCGGCTGGCTGTCCGGGTCGTGCCTGCTGGTGCGGCGGGAAGCGTTCGACGCGGTGGGCGGCTTCGACCCCGGCTACTTCATGTACTTCGAGGACCTCGACCTGTGCGAGCGGATCGGCCGGGCCGGCTGGCAGAACGTGTACGTGCCGGCCGCGGCGGTCAACCACGACGGCGGCCACGCCACCAGCCGGGAGCCGCGGGCGATGGTGGCCGCCCACCACGCCAGCGCGTACCGGTACCTGTCCCGCCGGTACGCCGGCTGGCGCTGGCTGCCGGTCCGGCTGGTGCTGCGGGCCGGGCTGTGGGCGCGGGCCGCGCTGGCCCGACGGGTGCCGGCGATGGCGGAGGGCGCCCGGCCGGCCCACCGCCCCGCCGCGTAGGCCCTGCCGCCCTAGCCGGTCAGACCCGATGCCCCCCGCCGGGAGGCCCTCGATGACAATGGGTGCTTCCGCGAGACCCACGGGGAGGCAGCGATCGACGCGGTGGTACTGGTCGGCGGGCAGGGCACCCGGCTGCGCCCGCTGACGCTCAGCGCGCCCAAGCCGATGCTGCCGACGGCCGGGGTGCCGTTCCTAGCGCACCTGTTCTCCCGCATCCGCGCCGCCGGCATCGAGCGCGTCGTGCTGTCCACCTCGTACAGCGCCGATGTCTTCGCCGGCTACTTCGGCGACGGCGCCGGCGTTGGGCTGCGGATCGAGTACGTCACCGAGTCCACGCCGCTCGGCACCGGCGGCGGGATCCGCAACGTGGCCGACCTGCTGCACTCGGACGACGTGCTCGTCTTCAACGGCGACGTGCTGTCCGGGTGCGACCTCGACGCGCTGGTCAAGACGCACCGGGAGGCCCGCGCGGACGTGACGCTGCACCTGACCCGGGTCGCCGACCCGCGGCCGTTCGGCTCGGTGCCGACCGACGAGGCCGGCCGGGTGGTGGCCTTCCTGGAGAAGTCGCCGGAGCCGATCACCGACCAGATCAACGCCGGGTGCTACGTGTTCCGCCGCGCGGTGCTGGAGGCGATTCCGGCCGGGCGGCCGGTGTCGGTCGAACGGGAAACGTTCCCGGCGCTGCTCGCGTCGGGGGCGACCCTGCTCGGCCACGTCGACTCGACGTACTGGCTCGACCTGGGCACGCCGGCGAGCTTCGTGCAGGGCTGCCGCGACCTGGTCCGCGGGGTGGCGCCGTCGGCCGCGCTGCCCGGCTCGCCGGGGGAGGCGCTGGAGCTGCCCGGCGCCTCGGTCGCCGACAGCGCGTACGTCGGCGGCGGCTCGACGGTCGGCGCCGGCGCCGTGGTGGGGCGTGGCGCGCGGCTGGACGGCGCGGTCCTGTTCGACGGCGCGCACGTGGCGGACGATGCGGTGGTGGCCAGGTCCGTCGTCGGCCGCGACGCGGTGGTCGGCCCGGGATGCGTCGTGGAGGACGCCGTGCTCGGCGACCAAGTCCGGCTCGGCGCCCGCAACGAGCTGCGGGCCGGCGCCCGGATCTGGCCTGGTGTGCGCCTCGGCGATGTCGCGATCCGCTTCTCCACCGATGCTTGAGCGGGCGTCGGTGTGGCGGGCCGGCCGGCCGGTCGACGTGCGGCGCACGCTCGGCCCGCTGATGCGCGGGTCCGGCGACCCGGCGCACCGGTTCACCGCCGACGGGGTGCTGTGGCGGGCGGCGCTGACCCCGGAGGGCCCGGCCACGCTGGCGCTGCGGGTGCCCCGTCCGGGCGAGGTGAGTGCCACCGCCTGGGGCCCGGGCGCGGATTGGTGCCTGGCCGGCGTGCCGGACCTGCTCGGCGCCCGCGACGACCCGCGCGGCTTCGAGCCCCGGCATCGGCTGCTCGCCGAGGTGCACCGCCGGTGCCCGGGGCTGCGCATCCCCCACACCGGGCTCGTGTTCGACCAGCTCGTACCCGCGATCCTGGAGCAGAAGGTGACCGGCGGCGAGGCGCGGCGGTCCTGGCGGGAGCTGGTCCGCCGGTACGGCACGCCGGCTCCCGGGCCGTACGGCGGCCGGGCGCCGCTCGGCATGCGCGTGCCGCCGTCGCCGGCCGCGCTGCTGGCCTTGACGACCTGGCAGTGGCACCGGGCGGGCGTCGACCTGACGCGGCAGCGGGCGATCCGGGCCGCGGCCACGGTGGCCGGCCGGCTGGAGGAGTGCGTGGCGATGGCGCCGGCGGACGCGCTCGCGCGGTTGCGGGTCGTGCCGGGCGTCGGTCCATGGACCGCCGCCGAGACCGCGCAGCGCGCGCTCGGCGACGCCGACGCCGTCTCGGTCGGCGACTACCACATCCCGTCGCTGGTCGGCTGGGCGCTGGTGGGCGGGTCGCTGGACGACGAGGGCATGCTCGTGCTGCTCGAGCCGTACCGCCCGCACCGGCACCGGGTGGTCCGCCTGGTCGAGCTGAGCGGTGTCGGCAAGCCCCGCTTCGGCCCGCGGATGCCGGTCCGCGACTACCGCGCGATGTAGGTGTCCACTCCGGACGGTGAAGGGGAGGCGTCAGTGAAGGCGATCGTCCAGGACAGGTACGGCCCACCCGAGGTGCTGGAGCTGCGGGACATCGACCCGCCGGTGGCCGGCAAGGGCGAGATGCTCGTCCGGGTGCGCGCCGCCGGCGTCGATCCGGGCGTCTGGCACCTCTCGGCGGGCCTGCCGTACATGGTGCGGGCCATGGGGTTCGGGCTTCGCGCGCCGAAGTCCCGCGTCCGGGGCGACGTCGCCGGGACCGTCGAGGCGGTCGGCGCGGACGTGACTCGCTTCAAGCCGGGTGACGAGGTGTTCGGCACCTGCGACGACGGGTGTTTCGCCGAGTACGCGCGCGTTCGGGAGGACAAGGCAGCGCCAAAGCCGGAACGGCTCACCTTCGAGCAGGCCGCGGTCGTCCCGATCTCCGCGCTCACCGCGCTGCACGCGCTGCGCGACAAGGGACGCGTGCAGGCGGGGCAGAGCGTGCTGATCATCGGTGCGGGCGGCGGCGTGGGGACGTTCGCGGTGCAGCTGGCCAAGGCGTTC
>JBKOXW010000135.1:0-10329 GCA_046744115.1 Actinomycetota bacterium
CTTGCCGAGCTCGCCGCTGATCTTCTCGTCGTCACCGCCGACCCACAGGCCCGAGGCGGTCCCCGCGCCGCCGGTCGACACCAGCATGGCGGTCCAGCCGGCGCCCCGGCCGGTCTTCGATCCGGCGTTCCAGCTTGGCACGGCCAGTCCGCTGGTCCAGGTCGCGTAGATGGCACCGAGGCCATAGTGCGCGTGGTTGGCTGCGTAGACCTTCACGCCGCCACGGTAGACGGCATGGTCGAGATACCTGAAGTGGCCACCCACATAGACGTGCGCACCAGTGACCCGCACGCTCATGAACGTGTCGCCGCCGCTGTAGTTGATCCAGACTGGCCGCGCGTCACGGGAGTCGCGGTTCGTCCACCGGCTCACCGAGTCGCACAGCGCCGGGTAGCGGTGATGCCCGCCAGTAGTGGCCAGCGCCCACCAAGTGCCGTCGGGCGCCCAGTCGATATCGCGTCCCCATACTGGAACACTGTTCGCCGAGCAGGGATCTGAGCCCACTCCGGGCTGGCTCGCCCGCAGGTGGTACGGGCTGTACCACGGTGCCAGCGTGGCCACGCCGGTGGTCGGCGAGACGTTGAGCACCGCGAGTTGGTAGCGCTCGTACCCGCTGATGCGGGTGAAATTACCGGTGATCACGACCCGCTTGCAATCGGGGCTGGGCGCCATCTTGAACACGCGGGTGGGTCCCGAACTCGCACCGGCGGTGCCGGTGATGTTGAGGTTGACCTGGTTCGTCGCCGCACCTGTCGTCGGGTCGAGGCTGACCAGGGCGGTCCGTGCCACGCCGCCGGCGCTGGTGAAATCACCTGCGACCCACAGTCGGCTGCAGAAATACTTCACGTCGTAGACCTTCGCTGGGCCGCCGTCGGCGCCGATCTTGGGCTGGAACGCGGTGTAAAGACTGTTACTCGCGACATCCCAGCGCACCAGTCCGCGCGCACCCACGCCATTGAGCTTCTTGAACTCACCACCAAACCAGACGGCCGTGCCGTGAGTGCTGCGCTCGACCGCGTTCACCGGGCCGTCGTAGATCTGCCCGCTCGCTCCGACGAAGATCGGCCGGAAGTCGGTCTTCACGGCGCCGGTGAGCGCGTCGAAAGCCAGAGCGTTGCCGTAGGTCCCGGCGGATGTGCCATTCGCGTTCTTGACCTCGCCGATGACGCCGCCGGCATATACGGTGTTGCCGATCCGAGCGATATCGAGGATCCGGCGGCACAGGGTCGGATCGAGGCCCGCGTAGCAGGCACTCCCGGTGACGTTCGGCGTGTAGTTCACCGGGTTGGCGCTCACCAGCGCGGGAAGGGCGGGCGAGGCGCCAGCCGGTCCCACGACCAAACTGCCACCGAGAGCAACGGAGACGGCGAGCGCTCCCCCCGTAGCGATGACTCGCGAAGGCTTCACAGTTACTCCCATTACGGACTGGTGGGGACGGTCGGTACTCTACTTGTCAGGGGTGGCTCCGGGGCCCTAACGCGGGACTTCGGACGATGGTCGGAACCTCCGGTCCGAGGCGTCAGCGGGAGACCCAGGCGTCCGGCTTCGCCACCAGGTCTCGGACATGCTGCGGGAGCCGGCCAGAGAGCAGCTCACTCAGCGTCACGTCGTCCAGCACGCCGCGGACGGCCGCGCGCAGTGCGACCCACAGGGTCCCGAGGTGCTCGGCCGGGCCGGCATACTGGGTCTGCTCCGGCCGCTCACCGCGCACCACCGCGAGCGGGCCGTCCACCGCGCGCACCACCTCACCGACGGTGATCTCACTGGCCGGACGGGCCAGCGCGTACCCGCCCTGCGCGCCGCGCCGTGCCCGCACCACGCCGGCCCTGCGCACGTCGGCCAGGATGACCTCCAGGAACTTGGTCGGCAGCTCCTGCCGCTCGGCCAGGTCCTGACCGGTGACCGTCTCGGGTTCGGCCGCGGCCAGAATAAGCAGCGCGCGGAGCGCGTAGTCGGTCCGCGCTGAGATATGCACGGCGCCATTGTCGCTCGCCCCGAGGGGACCGGCGGCCTCCGTCGATCTCAGACGGCCTCGGCCACGCCCCGGTTGCGGCGCACGGCTCGGTCGACCACCCCGAACAGGGTGTCGACCACCACCCCGATCACGAGGATCACCACCATCGTCGCGATCAGCCCCGAGGCGTCGGCGAACTCCCGGGAGAACTGCAGCCTGACACCGAGCGACGGCCGCTCGGCCAGTATGACCAGGAGCTCGCCAGCCATCAGGCTGCGCCAGGCGAACGCCCAGCCCTGCTTCAACCCGGCCAGGATCGCCGGTATCGACGCGGGCGCCACCACCAGCCGGTAGAGCGCCAGCCCTTCCGCGCCGAGGTTGCGCCCGGCCCGCAGCAGGATCGGCGGGACGTAGTCGACGCCGGCCAGCACGCCGTTCGCGATCGACGGCGCGGCGCCCAGCACGACGACGAACAGGATCGCGCTCTCGCTGAGCTGGAACAGCAGGATGGCCAGCGGGAACCAGGCGATCGACGGCATGGTCTGCAGGCCGGTGATGAGCGAGCCGGTTGCCGCCCGGAGGGTACGGCTGCGGGCTACCGCCAGCCCGAGCGTCAGCCCGACCACGGCCGCGATGGCGAAGCCGGTCACCGCCCGGCGCAGCGTGGTCGCCAGCGCGGACCAGAAGTCGATGGTGCCGAGCCCGTGCCACAGGTCGGTGGCGACCGCAGCCGGCCCGGGCAGCACGTACGGTGGCCGCCAGCCGGACCACACCACGAGTTGCCACACCAGCAGCGCCATCCCCACCGCCAGCAGCTTGGGCCAGGTGGACTGCCACAGCCGCACGCCCCACGGGCGCCGGCGCCGGGCCGCGACCTCGAGCGCGTCCAGGCCGGTCACCTCGGCGCGATCGCCCGCCGTGCGGTCGCCGCGCTCCCCGCGGGGCGTGGGCAGGGTGGTCAGGTCAGCGGCCATGCCGGCGCACCTCCGCTCGCAGGCGCTGTAGGACCTCGCCCGCCAACCGGCCGACCTCCGGCGACTCCAGCCGCCGCGGCCGCTGGGCGTCCACCGAGGCCTGCCACACCACCCGGCCGGGGCGGCTGGACAGCAGCACGATGCGGTCGGCCAGCCGTACCGCCTCCCGCACGTCGTGCGTCACGAACACGATCGTCAACCCGCTGTCCCGCCAGAGCCGCTCCAGCTCGTCGTGCAGCACGTCCCGCGTCATCGCGTCCAGCGCGCCAAACGGCTCGTCCATGAGCAGCACCGGCGCCTCCAGCGCGAGCGTGCGGGCCAGCGAAGCGCGCTGCCGCATGCCACCGGAGAGCTGGTGCGGCCGCTTGTGCACCGCGTCCCCCAGGTGCACCCGGGCCAGCAGCTCGCGGGCCCGCTCGGCTCGCTTCCGCCGGGGCACGCCGCGTAGCCGGAGCGCCACCTCGACGTTCTTGCCGGTCGACAGCCACGGGAACAGCGCCGGCTCCTGGAACACCAGAGCCGGCCGGCCGCCGACCACCTCGATCTCGCCGAGGGTGGGCGCGTCGAGGCCGGCGAGGATCGACAGCAGCGTGCTCTTGCCGCAGCCGGAGGCACCTACCAGGCAGACGAACTCGCCGGGCGAGACGGTCAGCGACAGCTCGTCGAGCGCGTGCACGGCGTCCGGACCCGATCCGAACACCTTGGTCAGGCCGCTCGCCCGGAGCGCGGCAGGAGGCGGTGCCGGAGCGTGACGCTGCGGCACCACCGATGCCTCTTGTTCGATCTGTTCCGTCGAGGGCAGCTCGAAGTCTGCCCGCAGCAGGTCTGTCATGGCTTCGTCACCGTGGGTCTGTCGGCGGCCTTGAGGACTTCGTCGAGCAGGGTGAGGTCGTACAGCCCGTTCAGGTCGGCGTCGTCGAGCAGGCCGACCTCCTCGGCGTGCTTGGCGCCCTCGGTGAGCGTGCTGGCGAGCGGGTCGTAGGTGAACGACATCGACTTCCACGCCGCGGAGACGACCTCGTCCTTCAGCGGCTTGCCGGTCAGCTTGCCGATGGCCTCGCCGACCACCGTTTGCGCCTCGGCCGTGTTGCCGTTGACGTAGTCGGTGGCCTTCACCTGGCCGCGCAGCAGCGCGCGCACGGCGTCCGGGTACGCCTCCAGGAACTCGGTGCGGACCACCAGGTTGGTGGTGACGAACTGGCCGTCCGGCCACAGGCTGCGCTCGTCCACCAGCACCGTGCCCCCGGCCTGCACCAGCCGGGTGGCGTACGGCTCGGGCGCCCAGGCGCCGTCGATGGCCTTGTTGCCGAAGGCGTCCAGCGTCTGGCTGTTGTCCTGCGGCAGGATCGACACGTCGCCGCCGCCTTCCTTGGTTGCTCGCAGGCCCTGCTGCTTCAGCCAGTACCGGAGGGCGACGTCCTGGGTGTTGCCCAGCTGCGGGGTCGCCAGCTTCTTGCCCTTCAGCTGCTGGGCGTTGGTGATGTCCGACCGGACCACCAGCGACGCGCCGCCGGACGTCGCGCCGGAGATGACCCGGATCGCCGCGCCCCTCGACTTCGTGAACGCCGTGACGGTCGGGCTCGGTCCTATGTAGGTGGCGTCGATCGCATCGCTGAACAGCGCTTCGACCGCGGCCGGACCAGCGTTGAAGGTCCGCGTCTCGAGCTTCGTGGACCCGAGCTCCTTCGCGAAGATGCCCTTCTCCAGACCCACGATCGCGGTCGCATGGGTGAGGTTCGGGAAGTAGCCCAGCCGGAGCGTGGTCCCGGCGCCGCCCCCATCGCCAGAGCCGCTCGCGCACCCGGTGCCGGCAGCGACTGCCAGCAGCCCGAGCGCGGCCACCGCGGCCAGTCGGCCTCGTGTCCCCATGTTCCCCCCTGTATTGCCGATCGGTTATGTAGACAATGCCACACGGACCAGCCACCGTCAGAGGTTCGAAGAAACTGGCCCTGCGAGGGGCACCGCCGAATGTCCCCTGGACAGGACTAACGGTCGACCATGGCCACGGCCTTGGCGGCGCGCGCTGCGGCGGCCCGGTTCCGTTCGGCCCGCCACAGCGCCGGGAGGCCCACCGCCCGCCGCGCCGCCATCCAGGCCAGCGGCCCCAGCACGACGGCGGCGAGAATCACCGGGGCGAGCGCGCCCGTCGGCATGCCCACCAGCTTGAGCCCCGACGCGAGCAGCACGACCACCAGCGCGCGCCGGATCAGCATCTGCGGCGCCCGGCTGGACAGCTGCGCGCCTGCCCAGGCGGCCGGGATCGCGCCGACCAGCAGCGCCGCGGTCAGTCCGATGCGTACATCGCCGAACAGCATGTGTCCCACGGCCGCCGAGGCGACCAGCGGCACCGCCTGCACCAGGTCGGTGCCGACTAGCTGCGCGGCCTTCAATCGGGGGTACAGCAGGAGCAGCAATACGATGATCAACGACCCGGAGCCGACCGAAGTCATCCCGACCACCAGACCACCGAGGATGCCGACCAGCGTGGTGGCGAGCGGCCGCACCGCCAGCTGGCCCGGCTCCGCCGCCGCGGTGGCGCCGGTGATCAGCGCCGCGCGCGCCGCCCGGGCATGCCGGCGCAGCGCCAGCAGCGCCCTGGCCAGCATGGTCGCGACCGCCAGCAACAGCGCGACGCCCAGCGCCACCCGCACCAGGTCCTCGATGTCCCGGCCGGACGAGCCGAGACCGCGCAGCAGCAGCACCCCGGCGAACGCCGCCGGCACCGACCCGAGGCACAGCCAGCCGACCAGCCGCCGGTCCACCGTGCCCCGGCGGATGTGCACCGACGCCCCGACCGGCTTCATGAACAGGGACACCACGAGATCGCTGGACACGGCGGCGAGCGGGTCGACGCCGAAGAAGAAGACCAGCATCGGGGTCATCAGGGCGCCGCCGCCCATGCCGGTCATCCCGACGACGAGCCCGACGACGGCACCGCCCACGACGACGGTCCAGTCCAGGTCCACGCGCCCCCCAGCGAACTCCCGCCGTCGCCCAGCGGTCCCCCTGAGCGTAATGACCGACCGGCCGCCCGGCGCCGGAACACCGGAACACCCACCTTGCCCACCGACTTGGCGGCCAGCCCGCCCGGCCGATCACCGAGTTATCGTCCCTGGTGCAGCTCGACCAGGAACAATTGCTCCTCGATCGGTCGAGGTCGCGGGGGGAGGAGCGTCGGTGCACGAGGTGACGCCGCACCCGGTGCCGGTGTACGCGCCGGCCCCGGAGCAGCTGGCCGACCTCGAGCTGCTGCTGTCGGGGGCGCTCGCACCGCTGGACCGCTACCTCACCCCGGTCGAGGTCGCCGTCGCAGCGCGGACCGGCCGGTTGCCGGACGGCGCGCCGGCGCCGGTCGCGCCGATCCTCACGGTGCCCGGCGAGGTTGCGGAGGAGGCCGTCGCGGCGGGGGCGGTCCTGCTCACCGACCCGGAGGGGCTGCCACTGGCCCGGTTGACCGTGGCCGACCGGACGGTGAGCGCGCCCGGGGACGGCCACGTGCTGTCCGGGCCGGTGACCGCGCTCGGGGTCCCGGCGCACGGCGCGTTCCGGCGTCTCTACCGGTCGCCTGCCGAGGTGCGGGCCGTGCTGCCGGCCGGACCGGTGTACGGGCTGCCGGTCGACCAGCCGCTGCTCGCCGGCGCCCTGGCGGGTCTGCACGCGCGGCTGTCCGGCGGCGGGTTCCTGGTGCTGCTGGTGCGGGTCGCGGACACGGTGACCGGGGTGCCGACCGAGACGCTGATCCGGGCGACCCTGGCCGCGGCGGCCAACCTGCCCCGCGTCGCCGTCGCCGGGGTGCCGCTGCGGCATCTCGCCGACGCCGCCGCCGACCAGCGGGCGGTGGCCGCCGTGGCCGCCGCGTACGGGGTCACCGAGCTGCTCCGGCCGGCCAGCGGGGACGACTGGCGCCAGGTCAGGGCTGCGCTCGACCGGGGCACGCTCGGCATCGCCGGCGAGACCGGCGGCGAGCCGGGCGGTGAGCTCGGGGCCCCCCGCGGCGTGCTCGCCGAACTGCTCCGCTGGCGGCCGCCGCGGTCGCGGCGCGGGCTGGTGGTGTTCTTCACCGGACTGTCCGGAGCCGGCAAGTCGACCGTGGCCCGGGCCCTGCTGGACGCGCTCAGCGAGCGCTCGGACCGGCGCTGCACGCTGCTGGACGGCGACGTGGTCCGCCGGATGCTCTCCGCCGGGCTGGGCTTCTCCCGCGCGGACCGGGACCTCAACGTACGCCGGATCGGCTGGGTCGCCGCCGAGATCGCCCGGCACGGCGGGCTGGTGATGTGTGCGCCGATCGCGCCGTACGCCTCGACCCGAGCCGAGGTCCGGGCCATGGTCGAGGCGACGGGCGCCGACTTCGTGCTGGTGCATGTGGCGACCCCGCTGGAGGTCTGCGAGCAGCGCGACCCGAAGGGCCTCTACCGGGCGGCCCGGGCCGGCCGGGTACGCGAGTTCACCGGCGTCTCTGACCCGTACGAGCCGCCGACCGACGCCGACCTGCTGCTCGATACCTCGTCCGGCGCCGCCCGGCAGTCCGCCGACCGGGTGCTGGACCTGCTGGTGGCCGGTGGCTGGCTCGGGCGGCCGGGGGCCGGCTAACCCTGAGGCCTGGATGTTTCGGCCCGACGGGGTGCCCGCCGGGCCGAAACACCTACGGCGGGCTCATTGCGACGCGAGCACCACCGACACCATGAGGCCCCGGGTGCTGGCCGCGTTCGTCGTGGCCTCCAGGTTCCCGTACGACCCCGGTGCGACCGGCCCACCGGAGTCGGCGACCAGCGAGGTGACCCGGCCGCTGCCGCTGCCGATGCTCACGTCCCGGACCGTCACCGCCGGCGGCGCCGTCCACGACGTGGTCGTGCTGGACTTGTCGGCCCAGTACGACAGCACCCAGCCGCCGCCCGCCGGCACCGTCACCAGAGGCGTGACATGGCTGGCCGTCGAGGCGTCGTTGGCCGTGGTCCACGCGGCCACCGGGCCGCTGCCTGCGGTCGCCGTGCCGTGGTAGATCAGCAGCTGCATGTCAATCTTGGTGAGCTGGCTGGCGGTCACCGACACGGTCGCGCCGGAGTCGGAGGCCGCGCCGACCCGCTGGTAGAGGTAGGTGTGCATGGTGCCGGAGGCCGGGTGCCCGAGCAGCTGCCAGCCGGACAGCCCGGTCGGTGGGCCGATCGTGACCGCGGTGTCGTTGCCGGTGACGAACAGCAGCTCCCCGTCGCCGGCGGCGACCCCCGGTGGGACCGTCACGCTTGCCGTCTGGGTCGTGCTGTTCGACCCGGCCACACCGGCGAACCCGATCTGCGACGGCGGTGGCTCCTGCACGGTCACCGGGAGGACCGTGGTCCCGGGCGCGCCGTCGTCGTCGACGACGGTCAACTCCACGTCGTAGGTGCCGGCCGCGGCGAACGTGTGCGCCGCGATCACCCCACTGCCGGTCCCGCCGTCGCCGAAGTCCCACCCGTAGGAGGTGATCGTGCCGTCCAAGTCGGTCGCCGCCGAGGCGTCGAACGAGCAGGTCAGCCCGGAGCAGGACTGGCTGAACGCGGCCGTCGGCGGCTGATTCGGCGCCGGCCCTGGGCCGAGGAACAGCGCCCGAGCCCGCCAGTCCACGCCGTCCAGGCCCGGGCCGCTGACCACGACGTCACCGCCGGTGGGCGCACCGTTCGCGAAGCTCTGCCGGCGCAGGTCTCCGGTGCTCTGCTGGACGTAGTAGAACGACGAGCCGGACACGAACATCCCGGTGATCTCCGGCAGCGTCACCCCGGGGACGGTGTACTCCTCGGGACTGACGATCCCGCTCTCCGCGCTGAACCGCCGGTAGTACAGCCCAGACCGGCCGGTCGTCGTGTAGTACAGCCGGCTGTTGGCGTACGCGAAGGCGGTGACCGCCGGCAGCTGGCTGTACAGGGTCGGCAGCCTGCCGCGGTAGGTCTGACCGGACCCGGTGTCGACGTCGCTCCACTTTGGATCGTTGTACGGGTCGATCAGCGTCTCCGGACCGAACGTCGCCCCGTCGAACGTCCGCCGGTACATCCGGCCGTCGCTCCGGCCGTAAAACAGCGTGCCGTCCACCATCACCGCACCGCGCACCGAGGACCAGGTCGGGCCACCGGCCGGGCCGTCGGAGATCGGGCCGGCCGTGCTGCCGTCGTAGAACCGCCGCTTCACCGCGTTGTCCGGCGGCGGCAGGCTGGCCGGGATGATCTCGATCGCGTTGATCAGCGGGTTCTCCACGATGTGGCCGAAGTCGATGTCGACCGCTCCATCGCTGGTGATCGTGAACGAGCGCATGATCGCGGTCTGGTCGGCGCCGGCGGCGACCACGATGTCGAAGTTGTTCAGCACCCGCACCCCGTCGATGTCCACATTGAACACCCGCTGCCCGGGGAGGCTGGTGCCCGGGTACCGGTTCGCGAAGTACAGCCGCACCTCCACCTGGTCGCCCACCGGCTCGGGGAACGACCAGTGCATCTCCGGGCTGCCGCCCGGATCCCAGCGCTCGGAGTTGAACACCTCGGGCGGCGTGCTGCTCGGTACCGAGCCGGAGATGGTGGTCCCCGGCGACCAGCCGGCCGAGTTACTGCCGGAGTTGCGGTACGGGCTGTCCACAGTGTCGTCACCGGCCCAGTCCGGACCACCGTCCAGCGCGGCCAGCGCCGGACCACCGCCGTTCACCCGGAACAGCTGCGCCCCGCCGGCCCCGCCGGTGGACGGCGCCCCGAGGTAGACATTGGACGGCAGTGCAGGCGAGACGCCCGGGCCGACCATCTTGCCGCCGGCCAGCGGGAAGAACGCCAGCCGCGGGCGCCAGTACTCGAAGTTGCCGACGTAGTCGGTGTCGCTGCCCATCCACAGGCCGGCCGGCGTGGCATAGAGGACGAACGCGCCGACCCCGCGCGGGTTGCGGGCGGCGTTCCAGGAGAACGGCACCCCGGACTTCGGGTCCACCGCGCCCAGACCGGGACGCGGCACCGCACCCGGAGCCGGGCCGTCCAGCCCGCCGGCGTTGTTCTGCCAGCGCTGGTGGCCGCCGACGTAGATGGCCGTACCGGTCGCGGCGAGCGCGTAGAGCGAGTCGCCGCCGGTGTCGTCGATCCAGGTCGGCTGCAGGTCGTCCCCGGTGGCCGAGGTCTCCCAGCGCGTCGTCGTGTCGCAGAGCGTGCCGGGGTTGGGCCCGCCGGTGGCGATGATGACGAAGTAGGAACCGTCCGGGGCGAAGTCGACGTTGCGGATGTAGCTGTCGAACGCCCAGGAGAAGCAGGCGGGCTCGTACCGGCGGGTGCGCCAGTCCGGCTTGACCACCGCCTGCGCCCCGGTGAGGTCGAGCATCACGACCTGGTCCCGGTCGAGACCGTCGACCTGCGTGAAGTTGCCGATCGCGACCAGCCGGGTGCCATCCGGCGACACGTC
>JBKOXW010000334.1:0-9321 GCA_046744115.1 Actinomycetota bacterium
CTCGCCTCGGACGAGGCGCTCGCCGCGCTGCGGGAGAAGCTGGCCGGCGGCCGTAGCTAACGGTTCGACCGCATCGACCCGATCCGGGCCCTCGCCCGGGGTACCGTGCCGGCCATGCGCCCCCGCGTTGTCCCGGTCGCCGTGCTGGCCGTCCTCGTGGGGGCGGTGACCGCCGGCTGCTCGTCCGACGACGACGGCGGCGGGTCGGCCGCGCCGGCCAGCCCGTCGGCGAGCGCCACCACGAGCGCCTCGGCGACGCCGACGCCGACCGCCACCGCCGCCGCGCTGCCGGAGACCTGCGATGACGCCCTGCCGCTGCTCGACCTGGACCGGGCACTGGGCACGACGCTGGTCGGCCGGACCACGTACATCGAGGGCGCGCCCGACCCGGAGATCAACCGTACCGGCCGGATGACCTGCCGTTACGGCATCCCGGTGGGCCGGGCCGGATCGCATCGGCTCGAGCTCAGCGTGTCCACCTACACCGACGAGGCCTCGGCCGCCGACCGGGTCGAGGTGACTGTGCTCAGCGCGCGGCAGCAGGGGTCCAGATCCGCCGAGGTCCGGGTCGGCGGCGAGCAGGGGTTCCTGCTCACCCGCGGCGGAATCAGGCCGACGCTGGTGGTCGCCTCCGGCACCCGTACGGTCGCGCTGACCGTGGCCAACGGCGTGCTCACCAACGCCCAGACCCAGCCCGCGCTGGTCCGGGTCGCCGAGGTCGTGCTGACGAACCTGCCCTGACCTAGCCCTGGCGCTCCGCTACAGGGAGGCGATGAGCACGAACGCCGGTCGTGGCCGCGCTCCGCTGCGCATCAGCGCGGGCACGGTGTGCCGCCCGCGCAGCCGGAAGAGGCCGTACCACAGCCGGCCGTACCAGTGCCGGCCGTACCAGTGCCGGCTGTTCTGGGGCACCCGCCCGGCGGCGAGCCGGGTCCGCACCGGCTCGAGCTGACGGCAGTGCACCAGGTGCGCCGACCCGAGGCGATGGCGACCGTCGCCGGGCAGGCGCCGATGCTTGGCCATGGTGGACGCACCCTTTCCGGGGTGGGGAAAGCCGCCGGCCGCAGCGTACGTGCTGTGATCACATCTTTGTGCGCGCCGTCGGCGCGACACGCCGCGCGAGCAGGCCTGTCGCGCCGATATCGCGCGCAAACGTGATCGTTTCCCGGTGCGTATGGTCGTCACCGTGCTGAGAGTCGGCCTGACCGGGGGCATCGGTTCGGGCAAGAGCGCGGTCGCCCGCCTGCTCGCCGAGCACGGCGCGGTCGTCATCGACGCCGACGCGATCGCGCGGGAGGTGGTGGAGCCGGGGACGCCGGGACTCGCCGCCGTGGTCGCCGAGTTCGGGGCGGAGGTGCTCACCCCGGACGGTGCCCTGGACCGGTCCCGGCTGGGCGCGGTCGTGTTCGCCGATCCGGCCGCCCGGCAGCGGCTCAACGCGATCGTGCACCCGCTGGTGGGGGAGCGCAGCGCCGAGCTGTCGGCGGCCGCAGCCGCGGATGCGGTCGTGGTGCACGACGTGCCGCTGCTGGCGGAGAACGGCCTCGCCTCGGGGTTCGACCTGGTGCTCGTCGTGGAGTCGCCGGAGTCCGAGCGGATCGCCCGGCTCCGGCGGGAGCGGGGGATGAGCGAGGATGAGGTACGGGCCCGGATGGCGGCGCAGGCCGGCGACGCGGACCGCCGGGCCATCGCGGATGTGGTCATCCGCAACGACTCGACGCTCGACGACCTCGCGGACCGGGTCGATGCGGTGTGGCGGGAGCGGATCGCGCCGCGCGCGGCGGCCCGGGCCGGCTGACTTGGCCGGCCGTCACGCCGCTGGGCTCAGCCGAGCGTCGAGGGCCGGAACCGGCGCAGCCGCAGGCTGTTGCTCACCACGAACACCGACGAGAACCCCATCGCCGCCGCCGCGATCATCGGGTTGAGCAGTCGTCCGCCTCGCTCGCGGCGGCTGCTGGCCCCGGAGCAGGCCGGTCCCCGTCCGTCGCCGCGGTTCCGTCCGCGGCGCCATCCATCACCGCCCTCTGTGCGGACCGCACGGAAGCGGGTACCCGGCGGTCGTGCTCGGCGAGCAGCCGGGCACGACCGACGACGACGGGCCGTCCCTCGACGACGCCGCGCGCGCCAAGGCCTGCCACCGCGGCGAAGTCGTCGACGCGCGGCAGCGCGCCCGCGCGTTCCCGGGCGGCGTCCGCGATCGCCCGGGCGATCGGGTGCTCGGAGCCGTCCTCGACGGCGCCCGCGAGCCGCAGCACCGCATCGACGTCCTCGCCCGCGGCCGCGGTGGCCCCGACGAGCGCCATCCGGCCGGTGGTCACGGTGCCGGTCTTGTCCAGCACGACCGTGTCGACCCGGCGGGTGCTCTCCAGCACCTCCGGACCCTTGATCACGATGCCGACCTGGGCGCCCCGGCCGGAGCCGACCATGAGCGCGGTCGGGGTGGCCAGGCCGAGCGCGCACGGGCAGGCGATGATCAGCACCGCGACCGCCGCGGTCACCGCGTTCGCGGCAGAGCCGCCGGCGAGCAGCCAGCCGACCAGCGTCGCCGCGGCCAGCCCGATGACGACCGGCACGAACACGGCCGAGACGCGGTCGGCCAGCCGCTGCACCGGCGCCTTCCCGCCCTGCGCCCGCTCGACCAGCCGGGCGAGCTGCGCGAGCTGGGTGTCGGCGCCGACCCGGGTGGCCCGCACGACGAGCCGCCCGCCGGCGTTCACCGCCGCCCCGACGACCTCGTCGCCGGGGCCAACCTCCACCGGCACCGACTCGCCGGTGAGCATGCTCGTGTCCACCGCGGACGCGCCGTCAACGACGACGCCGTCGGTGGCGATCTTCTCGCCCGGCCGGACCACGAACTCCTCGCCGGCGCGCACCGCCCCGACCGCGACCCGCACCTCCCGCCCGTCGCGAAGCACGGCCACGTCCTTCGCGCCGAGCTCGAGCAGCGCGCGGATCGCGGCGCCGGCGCGACGGCGGGCGCGCGCCTCGAAGTAACGGCCGGCGAGGATGAGCGTGGTGATCGCGGCCGCGACCTCGAGGTAGAGCGACTCGTCGCCGCCGAGCACCAGCGCGTACACCGACCAGCCGAACGCGGCCAGCGTGCCCATCGAGATCAGCGTGTCCATCGTCGCCGCGCGGTGCCGCAGGTTGGCCCATGCCGCGCGGTGGAACGGCAGCCCGCCCCAGAGCACCACCGGCGCCGTGAGCGCGAGCGAGACCCACTCCCATGACGGGAACCGCAGCGACGGCACCATCGCCAGCGCGACCACGGGCAGTGTCAGTGCCAGCGAGACGATCAGCCGCCGCCGCAGGGCGCCGACCTCGCCGTCCTCGCCGTCGTCGTCCGCCGGACGTGCGGTGTAGCCGGCCGCCTGCACCGTTGCGACCAGCTCTGCCGGCGGCATCGATGCGGGGAACGTGACCGTGGCCCGTTCGGTCGCGAGGTTCACCGTCGCGGCGACCCCGTCCAGCCGGTTGAGCTTTCGCTCGATGCGTGCCGCGCAGGATGCGCAGGTCATCCCGCCGATGGCGAGGTCCACCCGGCGCTGGCCGAGCCGGATCGGCATGGTCAGGCCACCTCGTACCCGGCCTGCTCGACCGCGGCGCGCACCGCCGCCTCGTCCACCGGCGCCGGACCGGCGACGGTGACCCGGCCCGCCGAGAGGTCGACGTCCACGCTGGTCACGCCGGGGACGGCGCCGACCTCCTCGGTCACGGCCCGGACGCAGTGCTCGCAGGTCATGCCGGTCACCGTGTATGTGCTGCTGATCATCGGATGCTGCTCACTGCCGCTGTCAGGACCGGACCAGGCGGGCGATCGCCTCGGACGCCTCGCGGACCTTCGCCTCGGCCTCGTCCCCGCCGGCGGTGATCGCGTCGGAGACGCAGTGCGAGAGATGCTCGTCGAGCAGGCCCAGCGCTACCGACTGCAGCGCCTTCGTGGCCGCGGAGACCTGGGTCAAGATGTCGATGCAGTACTCGTCCCGCTCGATCATGCCCTGCAGCCCCCGGACCTGACCCTCGATCCGGCGCAACCGCTTGAGGTAGTCGGCGTTGTTGGCCACGTATCCCGCCATCGCTCGCCTCCTCCGGCCGCCTTCTCCCGGCCGTACGATACCCCCCTACCGTACCGTGCCTCCGGAGCCGCGACCGCGCGGTGCCCGGGGTCAGCGGAACAGCGCCTGCTCCGCGTCCGCGCCGCCGGCGCAGTCCAGGATGCTCACGATCCGGTCGCCGTCGAACGTGACCAGCTGCCAGATCGTCCAGTCCTCGCGCTGTCCGGTCTCGGTCACGATCGACGCGGCGAGGTGGAGCAGCGCCTTCTCGCCGAGGACGCGGAGGTCGACCAGGCGGTACCGGATGCCCTCGTCGAAAAGCTGGCTCAGCACGCGGAGCACATCCTCGCGGCTGTGGCAGTCCCACGGCGCCGGCTCGATGGTCATCCAGGTCACGTCGTCGGCGAGCAGGTCGCGCATGGCGCCGATGTCGTGGTCGACGAGCGCCCGGCGGAGCAGTTCCAACGCCTCATCGGACGGTGAGGTGAGGCCTGGAAGCCGGTCGATGTCGTCCTCCCGAAGACGCCCGCCGCCTGGGGACGGCTACGGGCTGACTATCGACGGATGATCACACCCGGTCAAGGGCCGTCCCTCCACGCCGGAGCGGGCCTCGCCACCCCAGGTCACTATGTCGAGATCGTCGTCAAGAGGTCGCTGATCCTTATCGGATGCGAAGAGCGATCGTAGACGTAGCCCTTTCTCAACTCGTCTGCCTCATCGCCCGGCGGGACCTTCGGAATAGTCACACAGATTGTCGTTCTGACACTCAATTCCCTGCTGGTCTTCCGGACAGACCTTGGGCGTGCTGTCGGTCCGTTGTTGGCCGTTCAGGTGAGGCGTCGGCGGGTCCACCAGAAGCAGAACCCGGCAAGCAGTACGGCGGCGACGAGGAAGATGCCGGTTTCGGTCCATTGCAGGGGCCAGAAGTGGTTGGCCGGGTGGTAGGTGAGGTCTTGGCGCAGGCCGAGGCTGTCGACCCAGGACTCGCACTGTGTGATTCCGGCGTCAGGCCCGCAGTATTGCGGGTCGGCCGGTCCGGTGAAGACCTGGCCGGTGGGGGTGATGGTCTGGTTGGACAGCACCCAGGCGCCGGGCAGGTTTTCGCTGCCGATCACCGTCATCCGATCATTGTCACCGATCATGAGCGAGTCCAGTGATGAGGTGTTCAGTGGGTTGGTGACGTGGCTGGCGGAGATAAGGCGTTCCCGAATCCATTCCCCCATCGATAGGACGGCCGCGCCGTAGATGGCAAGCGTGGCGGCCATGGCGGGGATGGTGCGGCGAATGAGCATGCCGAGGGTCACGCCGAGGATGAAGGCGAACAGCGCGTAGCCGATCGGGATGATGCCTCGGGCTTCGTAGAGCCCGGGTGCGATCCGGTCGCCGGCGGCCTCGTCGATCCGGTGCGCCCAGGAGGTGACCGCCCAGCTGAGCAGCCCGACGGTGGCTGCCGCCGCTCCGCCGACAATGGCCAGTTTGGCGGCCAGCCAGCGGGTGCGGGTGACCGACTGGTTCCAGGCGAGGCGGTGGGTGCCGGTTTCGAGCTCGCGGGCGAGCAACGGGGCGCCCCAGAAGATACCGATCAGGGCGGGGACTACGTACATGATCGCCGTTGCGACGTCATAGACGGTGCCGCTGGTGCCCGTCTTGACCTGGTTGAGGAAGTTGCTGATCGCGGTGGCGCAGTCGCTGTCGCAGGCGGCGACGTTGGCGTCGGCGTAGGCGTCGGCGATGCTGCGGCCGGTGATCACCAGTAAGACGCCGAGTGCGGCCAGGGCGCCGATGGTGATCCAGGTCTGGGCGCGGAACTGGCGCCAGGTGAACCAGATCATCGAGTCGCCTCCAATGCGGGCAGGGGGTCGGTGGCTGTCTGCGACATGTAGGCCAGGACCAGGTCTTCGAGGGTGATTTGTTCGACGGTGAACAACGGGTCGTCGATCGGGGTGGTGCTGCGCACGATCAGGGTGGACTGCCGGTCGGTGTGACTGCCCTCGATCACCTCGACGCCCCTAGGGAGGTCGGCGGGGTCACGGCGGGCACCGGTGAGCCGGTGGTGGGTGGCCAGCAGGTCGTCGACCTCGCCGGCGACGCGGACCCGGGAGGCGACGAGCACGATCAGGTAGTCGCAGACGCGTTCCAGGTCGGAGACGAGGTGCGAGGACAAGATCACACCCGCACCGTGCTCGGCGACATGCGCCATCAAGCCTTGCAGGAACTCCCGCCTGGCGAGGGGGTCGAGGCTGGCCACGGGCTCGTCGAGGATGAGCAGGTCCGGTCGTTTCGCGACGGCCAGGGTCAGCGCGAGCTGGGCGCGCTGCCCGCCGGAGAGTTTCCCGGCCTTCTGGGACGGGTCGAGGCCGAGTTTGGTGATCCGGTCGTCGGCCAGCTGCTGATCCCAACCGGGGTTGGTATGGGCACCGAAACGCAGGTGGTCGGCGATGGACAGGCCCGCGTAGGTGGGTGCGTCCTGGGCGACGAAGCCCACCTTGGCCAGCTGTGCGGCACCCGACGCCGGCCGGCCGCCGAGTACCTCGATGCGGCCCGCGGTGGGCGGCAGCAGGCCCACCGCGATGTGCAGCAGGGTCGTCTTGCCGGCACCGTTCGGGCCGACCAGGCCCACGACCCGGCCGGGCGGGATGGCGAGGGTGCAGTCGGACAACGCTTCGCGGCGCCCATACCGCTTGGACAGGCCCACGGCCTGCAGCACCGGGTGGATCATGCCGTCTCCTCAATCGGGGTGCGGAACGTGGTCACGAACAGGGCCTCGATGCTCTCGGCGTCCATCCCGGCCGCTCGCGCCTTGGCGAGCCAGGCGCGTAGCTCCTCGCGGAGCGGACCGTGCGCGGCCAGCGACGCGTCGGTCAGGGTCCGAACGACGAAGGTGCCCACCCCGGGACGCGGTGCGACCAGACCGTCGTATTCAAGCTCTCGGTACGCCTTGAGCACGGTGTTCGGATTGATCGCCACCTTCGCCACCACCTCCTTGACCGTGGGCAGCTGGTCACCCTCGGTCAGCAGCCCTAACCGCATGGCCTGGCGGACCTGCTGGATCAGCTGCATGTAGGGGGCGACGCCGGAGCGGCCGTCCAGGTGGAACTCGATCACCCAAAGGCCTCTCATTCATCTAGGTTCCTAGTACTATAGACCGCAGTGTGATCGCCCCGCAACCCCGATCAACCAACGGACAAGACCATCAGCCACCGAGCGTTCGGGGAGCGTCCCGAGCCGCCGCAGGGCGCACGGCACGCGGGCCGGCAGAAGCGTCCGCAGCTGCCGCGGGTCGCCTGTTGTTCAGGCGCAGCCGACGATTGTCACGCGAGAGCGGCGAGGATGCGTTCGGCGATCTCCTCCGGGGTGATCTCGTCGACGTCGACGACGAGCCGGGCGGCCTGCCGGAACAGCGGGTCGCGGCGCTTCTGCTGCCGGGTCAATACGGTGCGCGGGTCCGGCGCAAGCCACGGCCGGCCAGCGCCAGAGCCCAGCCGGGACAGCATGGTGTCGACCCGCGCGCGCAGGTAGACGCCGAGGGCCTCGGCGGCGACCCGGCGGCGTACGTCGTCGTTCTCGACCACACTCGCCGCCAGCCCCGCCACGAACGGGCCCGGTCGGGCCACCAGGTCGAGGACCACCCGCGCCTCCAGCCGGTGCAGCGCGTCCGCGCCCCGCCGGGACACGGTCTCGGCGTCGGCGCCGGCCAGGTCGCGGAGCAGGTCGTCGTTGTCCAGGTACGGCCAGCCGGTGCGGCCGGCCAGCAGCCGGCCGACCGTGGACTTGCCGGAGCCCATGAGTCCCAGCAGCAGGACCCGGTCGGTCACTGCGCGAGCTGCTCGGCGAGGAACCGCAGGGCCATCGGATACCGGTACTCGATCGCGCGGTGGGTGCCATCGAACAGCTCGTACCGGACGTCGGTCACCCCGATCTTCGCCAGCTCCGCGACGAAGGCCCGGGCGCCGAGGTCGAGGAAGTAGTCGTCGCGCAGGCCGGCGTCGACCCAGATCGCCCGCTGCGAGCGCAGCGCATCGGCGTACCTCGGCACCATCCGCACCGGGTCCCAGTCCAGCCAGCGCTGCCACACCGGCTCGATCAGCTGCCCGGTGTCGGTGTCGAACGGCAGCCGGACCGTGCCGTCCGCGTCGGCGGAGAAGCAGGCCGCCACCCCGTACGTGCCGACCAGCGGGCCGTCGCCGTCCCGGCTGAACGCCACCCGGCTGCGGAAGTCACGCCAGAACGCCTCGTACGAGCCGCCGTACTGGTCCCGCAGCAGCCGCACCACCTTGCCGAAGTCCGGCAGGTAGCACAGCTCGTAGAGGGTGTCGCCGGCGTGGCTGGCCAGCCCGCCGAACAGGTCCGGCCGCAGCATCGGGGTGATCATCGCGCCGAAGCCGCCGCTGGACTTGCCGGCGATGCCGCGCGCCGCCCGGTCCGGGATCGTCCGCCACCGCGCGTCGACGAACGGCACGACCTCCTCGCACAGGTAAGTGTGGTATCGGCCGGTGCCCGGGGAGTCCACGAACTGGCTGCCGCCGTACGCGGTCCACGCGTCCACGGCCACCACCAGCGCCGGCGGCGGCGCGTCCGGGCCGGCGAACAGGTCGTCGATCATCTCCAGCGCGGTGGGCCGGAACGGGCTGCGGTTGGCCCACATCGACACCGTGCCGGTGTAGCCCTGGATGAGGTAGATCGTCGGATACCGGCGGGTGGTGTCCGTGTCGTAGCCCGGCGGCAGGTACACCCACAGCGGCCGGTCCGCGGCGTCGCCGAGCGGGTTGTCCCGCAGCACCGTGCTCCGCACGACCACCTCGTCGTACCGCCCGACGAAGTCCGACGTCCACGGCCGCATCGGCGTCTCCTCTCCCGGCCGGTCGTGCCCGGCCCCGCTGGGGTCCCTGCCGGCATGCTGTCATGGCACCCAGCGGTCGGCGGCGTACCCTCGTTTGAAGGCGGCCGTTCGGATCGGTTACAGTCGCCAGCGCGCTCAGGACAGTGTCGGGTGCATGCGGACGTGGCTCAGTTGGTAGAGCATCACCTTGCCAAGGTGAGGGTCGCGGGTTCGAGTCCCGTCGTCCGCTCGGAGACGCCCTCGGGCGTCCTGCCGGACCGGTCCCGGCCGGGGCTCCGCCGGCGGAGTGGCCGAGTGGCATAGGCAAGGGCCTGCAAAGCCCTGTACGCGGGTTCGATTCCCGCCTCCGCCTCGGGCGCTTAGCTCAGTGGGAGAGCACTACCTTGACACGGTAGGGGTCACTGGTTCAATCCCAGTAGCGCCCAC
>JBKOXW010000144.1:0-6996 GCA_046744115.1 Actinomycetota bacterium
CGCCCGGACTGGCCGCCGCCGCCGTCCCGGCCGGCGTCCGCCTCCCCGGCTCGGGCGCACCCGGCACGGCCCCGTATGGATCCGCCGCGGTACGGCGGCTGCACCGCGGTCGCCGCGGGTTGGCCGGCGCGTTCGCCGGGCTCGCATTCGGCATGATCACGATGGCAGCGTCCACCACCGGCGGCGGCACGGCCCTGCCCGGCGGGCCGGGCGGATCCAGCCCGACCACCCCCCAGTTCGTGGTCCGGGCGCCCGCTCCGTCGTCCCCGCTGGAGGCCAGCACCCTGCAGGTCTCCACGAGCTGGCCGCGCGGCGCGGACCTGGTCGGCGTGCGGGCCCCGCGCGCCCGCTGACGCCGCGCCCGGGCGCCACCTGACGGGGACTTGACAGCCCGTACGCGAGGCTGGACGACGGCCCGGCGATCGAAGGGAGCGGCGCGCGGATGACCGACGAGGGCGGGCGTCCCCCGAACGGATCGGCCCGACCGATGCCGCCCGGCCCGCTGGCGGACGCGTTCGGCAGGCCCCCGGGTGTCCCGGACTCGTTCGCGCCGAGCCCGGTGCGGCTGCCGCCGGCCCGGATCGCCGCCGCGCCGCCGCCTTCCCCGGCGGCGCGCCAGACGTTCGGCCGGCCCGCCGGTGTGGACGAGGCGTTCGACCCTCCGCCGGAGGCCCGCACGGGCTGGCGGCCGGAGCCGGAGTCGCCGTGGTGGAAGCCGGACGCGCCGAGCGACCCCTGGCGCGACGCCGGCTCCCGGGCCTTCCTCGGCGGGCCGCCGGACTTCGACGACGGCTCGCCGCCGCCCCCGGCCGAGGAGCCGGTCGCCGCTCCGGCTCGCCGGCGCTGGCAGCTGCGCCAGATCTCGCTCACCGCCGCGATCGTGCTGCTCGTCGCCGCGCTGCTGGCCGGCCTCGCGGGCGGCGTCACCGGCTACCTTGCCGCGTCCCGGATCGGCGACGCGCTGTTCGACCCGGACGCGACGCTGACCAGCGTCAGCCCGCCGGTGAACCGGCCGCCCGGCTCGGTCGCCGACATCGCCCAGCGGGTGCTGCCGGCCGTGGTGTCGGTGGAGATCCGGGCCTCCTCCGGCTCCGGCACCGGGTCCGGCGTGGTCGTCGACGAGGACGGCTACGTGCTCACGAACAACCACGTCATCTCCGCGGCCGCCACCAGCAACGGCCGCATCCGGGTGCTCTTCGCCGACCAGTCGGCGGCAGCGGCCAGGGTGGTCGGCCGGGACCCGAAGTCGGACCTGGCCGTGCTCAAGGTGGACAAGCAGGGGCTCACCGTCGCCAGCCTCGGCGACTCGTCCACGCTCGCGGTCGGCGACCCGGTCATCGCGATCGGCTCCCCGCTCGGGCTCGCCGGCACGGTCACCGCCGGGATCGTGAGCGCGCTCAACCGGCCGGTCCGGCTGGACGGGCAGGGCAGCGACACGAACGCGGTGATCAACGCGATCCAGACCGACGCGCCGATCAACCCCGGCAACTCCGGCGGCGCGCTGGTGGACGGCTCCGGAGCGGTCATCGGCATCAACTCCGCGATCGCGACGCTCAGCACGGCCAACCGGACCGGGGGCGGCAGCATCGGCGTCGGCTTTGCCATCCCGATCAACGAGGCGCGCTCGATCGCGGAGCAGTTGATCCGCACCGGCTCGGTCCAGCACGCCAGCCTCGGCGTGGAGGCGAAGTCGGTCACCGACGGCGTCCGGGACGGCGCGCTGGTCGAGTCGGTGCTGGCGGGCGGCGCCGCGGCCAAGGCCGGGCTGCGCGCCGGCGACGTGATCACCAGGGTCGACGATGACCTGGTGACCGGCGGGGACCACCTGGTTGTGCTGATCCGCGGCTACAAGGTCGGCGACGAGGTCACGATCACGTACTTCCGGGGGAACGCCACCCGCCGGGCCACCGCCACCCTCCGCGCGGGCTGACCGCCCCCGCGCCGAGTGGTTAGTCTGGTCGGGTGTTCGGCAGCCTCGGGTGGTGGGAGATCGCCCTCCTCATCGTGGTCGCCCTGCTCGTCTTCGGCCCGGACAAGCTGCCCTCCATCGCCCGTGACGCCGCCGGCATGCTGCGCCAGCTGCGTTCCCTGGCCCGCGGCGCACGCACCCAGCTGAAGTCCGAGCTCGGTCCCGAGTTCGCCGACTTCGACCTCGACTCGCTCAACCCGAAGACGTTCGTCCGCAAGCACCTGCTCGACGACGCCGAGGACGACCTCGACGACGAGGCCGGCGTGCCGCCCCGTGCCACCGAGCGGCGGAAGGCGCAGGAGCCGCTCCGCGACGGCGAGCGCGCCCCGTACGACCCCGACGCCACCTAAGGAGGCCGCTGAACAATCCACTGCCCTGCTGCGCCGACGGGCGGGATTGTTCAGCGGCCTCTTAGCGGACCGGGGCCAGGCCGAGCGAGCGGCCGGCCAGCCCGCGCTGCCGTACGGCCAGCTGGTCGGCGACCGAGCGAAGGGCCGCCGCGCCCGGCGAGTCGGGGTCGGTCACCGCGATCGGCACGCCCTCGTCGCCGCCCGCGCGCAGCCGCACGTCGATCGGGATCGAGCCGAGCAGCGGCACCAGGGTGCCGGTGAGCCGGGACAGCGACTGGGCCACCGCGCTCCCGCCGCCGGAGCCGAACAGCTCCAGCCGCTCGCCGCCGGGCAGGTCGAGCCAGGACATGTTCTCCACCACGCCGACGATCTGCTGGTGGGTCTGCAGCGCGATCGAGCCGGCGCGCTCGGCCACCTCGCGCGCGGCCAGCTGCGGCGTCGTCACCACGAGTAGCTCTGCACCGGGCACCAGTTGCGCGACCGAGATGGCGATGTCCCCGGTGCCGGGCGGCAGGTCGAGCAGCAGCACGTCCAGGTCGCCCCAGAACACATCGGCCAGGAACTGCTGCAGCGCTCGGTGCAGCATCGGCCCGCGCCAGACCACCGCGGTGTTGCCCGGCGTGAACATGCCGATCGAGATCACCTTCACGCCGTACGCCTGCGGCGGCATGATCATCTGCTCGACCTGGGTCGGCTTGCCGGTGACGCCGAGCATGCGCGGAACGCTGTGGCCGTAGATGTCGGCGTCGACAACGCCGACGGACAGGCCCCGCTCGGCGAGCGCGGCCGCGACGTTCACCGTGACGCTCGACTTGCCGACGCCGCCCTTCCCGGACGCGACCGCGTACACCCTGGTCAGCGAGCCCGGCTTGGCGAACGGGATCTCGTTGGCCGGCGCGCCGCCGCGCACCTTGGTTTGCAGAGCGCGGCGCTGGTCGTCGGTCATCACGCCGAGATCGACCCGGACGCCGGTCACGCCGGGCAGCGGCTGCACGGCCGCGGTGACATCGCGGGTGATGGTCTCCCGCAGCGGACACCCGGCGACGGTCAGCAGCACGCCGACCGTGACCGTGCCGTCCGCGGCGACGTCGACGTCGCGGACCATGCCGAGCTCGGTGATGGGGCGGCGGATCTCCGGATCGCGCACGCCACCGAGCGCGGCGGTGACCTCTTCGGACGTGACCACAACGCCATGCTACGCAGCCGCCGCGGCGGCCGGCGCGCGCGACGACGGGGCTGCTGGCCCGAGCGATTTGTCTGTGATCGCAACTACCATGGCGGATGTGAGCCAGAGCACCCGTACGGCCGGACGCCCGGCGGCCGCTGTGTCGCCCACGGGGCGGGCCTCCCTGTCCGCACGCCAGCTCTCGGCCTGGCGAACGTTCCTGCGCGCTCATGCCAGCCTGACCCGGCGGCTCGAGCAGGACCTGATCGCCGAGCACCAGCTGCCGCTGGCCTCCTACGACGTGCTGGTGCAGCTGTCCGAGGCCCCCGGCCGGCGGCTGCGGATGACCGACCTGGCCGACCGGGTGCTGCTGTCCCGGTCCGGGCTCACCAGGCTGGTCGACCGGCTCGCCGGGGAGGGCCTGGTCGCGCGCGAGGCCTGTCCGTCGGACGCGCGCGGCACGTTCACCGTGCTCACCGAGGCCGGGCTGGACCGGTTGCGCCGGGCGGCACCCACCCACCTGCGGGGGATCGAGGAGTACGTGACCCGCCGGCTCGATGTCGACGAGCTGGACATGCTCGGCGCGCTGCTGTGCCGGCTGCTGCCGGACAGCGCGGCGGAGCAGCCCGCCACCAACTGCGGCGCGGGCGCCGAGGACGGGCAGCGCGCCGCCGCGGACTGACGCCGGACCAGGAGGCCGCTGAACCGTCCACTGCCCTGCTGCGCCACGCCCAGACGACGACCGGCGGCGTTGTCGTCGTCGCCGATATGTCGCATATCGGCTCGTCCTCCGCCTTGCCGGACCGCCGCCTGGATCGCGGCTCGCGACGGGCGGGATTGTTCAGCGGCCTCCTAGGCCATCCGGCCGTCGGTGTCCGCTGGTTGGCGGACCAGCTCGGCGCGATGCTCCAGCTCGGAACGGACGAACTCGCGGGTCGCCAGCTCGCCGATCGCGATGCGCAGCGCGGCAAGCTCGCGGGCGATGTAGTCGATGTCGCCCTTGGTCTGCAGGGCCCGCTGCCGGTCCTCCTCGAGGTTCACCCGGTCCCGGTCGTCCTGCCGGTTCTGGGCGAGCAGGATCAGTGGCGCGGCGTACGCGGCCTGTAGGCTCAGCGCCAGGGTTAGGAAGATGAACGGGTACTCGTCGAACCGGAAGCGCCCCGGTAGCGACACGTTCCACAGCACCCAGCCGATGACGACGAACGTCTGGATGACCAGGAACCGGGCGGTGCCGATGAACCGGGCGATCGCCTCCGCGAACCGGCCGAACGCCTCGACGTCGTAGCGTGGCGCCGCCCGGCGCACCCCCTTGGGCTGGTCGAGCCGGCGGTCCGGACGGTCAACCATGGCTGTCCCTCTCCCGCCAGTCGTCCGGCAGCAGCTGGTCGAGTACGTCGTCGACGGTGACCGCGCCCACCAGGCGATCGTTGTCGTCCACCACGGCCGCGGCGACCAGGTTGTAGGTCGCCAGGTAGCGGGTGACCACGGGGAGCGGGGTGTCCGGCCGCAGCGGCGCAAGGTCGTCGTCGACGACTCCGCCGACGAGGACAGAAGGCGGCTCGCGCAGCAGCCGCTGGATGTGCGCGAGGCCGAGGAAGCGGCCCGTCGGCGTCGCCGACGGCGGCCGGCACACATACACCTGGCTGGCCAGCGCCGGCGTGATGTCCGGGTTGCGGACCCGGGCGAGCGCCTCGGCGATCGTCGCGTCCGGGGGCAGGATGATCGGCTCGCTGGTCATCAGCCCGCCAGCGGTGCCCTGAGGGTAGATGAGCAGCCGTCGCACCGGCGCGGCCTCTTGCGGCTCCATCAGCTGCAGCAACCGCTCCTGCTCGTTGTCCGGCAGCTCGTGCAGCAGGTCCGCGGCGTCGTCCGGGTTCATCGCCTCGAGCACGTCGGCGGCCCGCTCGTCGGCGAGCTTCGTCATGATCGCGACCTGCGACTCCTCGGGCAGCTCCTCCAGCACGTCGGCGAGCCGCTCGTCGTCGAGCGCGGCGGCCACCTCCTGGCGCCGCTTCTCCGGCAGGTCCTGCAGCGCGTGGGCCAGGTCGGCGGCCCGCAACGTGGCCAGCACCCCGAGCAGGTGCTCGGCGCCCTGGCCGTCCTCGGGCAGGCTCAGCCCCTCGACGTCGGTCCAGTCGACCTGCCGGATGTGGCCGCGGCGGCGGCCGAGCCGGCCGCCGGTGTGCTCCCGCACCGCGAGCTTGGTCAGCACCCAGTCGCGGGTGCGGGTCTGCTCCATGGCCGCGTCGACCACCGTGGCCGGGGTGCCGGTCTCGGCGATGATGACCTTGCGGTCGAGCAGCTCGCCGAGCACGAGCGCCTCGCCCGGCCGCTGCTCGAACCGGCGCAGGTTGACGCTGCCGGTGGACAGCACGACCGCGTCCGCGTCGGCCGAGGTCATCCGCCCGATCGGGACGAAGATCCGGCGCCGGAGCTGGATCTCGATCACCAGCCCCAGCACCTGGGGTGGCTGGCCGTCAGGGCGCGGCGCCGCCACCACGTCGCGCACCTTGCCGACCGGGTCGCCGTTCGGGTCGAACACGCCCACACCGGCCAGCCGCGCGACGTAGATACGCGTCCCCAAGGCCACGAACACCGAGGCTACCGCTGCAGCCCCCGCAATCCCGCCAGGTGCTTTGGCCGATGCGGCCGGCTCGACGTCATCACGCTCGGCACCCGCGCGGGGGCACGATTGACGTCCCCGCCCGTGGGAATCCATATGCCCGTGATTCTCGGACCGCGGCCCCGACGGGGAGGTGCGCGGTCGGGGTGGTTTACTCGCTGCCGTACCCGCACCTTTCTCGCGGGCCCATCACTTTCGAGGGAGTTGTTCCATGCGCCCGAGTCGGTTGATGACCGGCATGCTCGGAGCAGTCGTGCTCGCCTTCGGCGTCGCCTGCGGCGACAGCGAGTCCGGCTCCGGCACGCCGGCCGCGCCGGTCGACAACGGGGTGGCCGAGCTATCGGCCGACGAGATCCTGTCCAAGGCACAGCAGGCCCTCCGCGACGCTGACAGCGTGCACGTGAAGGGCGAGGGGACGAGTGACGGCGAGACGTTCGGCGTCGACATGCGCTTCAGCGGGTCGGACGGGGCGACCGGATCGCTCACCGCCGGGGGTCAGACGATCGAGATGCTCCGCATCGGCAACACCGTCTACCTCAAGGCGGACGAGGAGTTCTGGAAGTCCACGACCGGCAGTGCGGCCGCCGGCGAGCTGCTCAAGGGCAAGTACCTCAAGGCGGACTCGAGCGACAAGAACTTCGGCGAGCTCGCCTCGTTCACCGACCTGGCCGAGTTCGCGAAAGAGACGCTGAAGCCGGAGGGCGAGATCAGCAAGGGCGATCGCAGCAACATCCGCGGCGTCCCGACCATCGCGCTGATCGACGCCGAGGAGGGCGGGTCGCTGCACGTGGCGACCGAGGGTGAGCCGTACCCGATGCAGATCGCCCCGAAGGAGGGCGGCGAGGAGACCGGCCAGATCGACTTCCTCGACTACGGCGCGCCGGTCGAG
>JBKOXW010000075.1:0-2945 GCA_046744115.1 Actinomycetota bacterium
GCCCGGGCCGAGGCGGCGGACCGTTTCGGCGCCGCGGTCACCGCCGAGCTGGCCGGGCTGGCCATGCCCGACGCCACGATCCGGGCGGCCGTCCGGCGCCGGCCGGCCAGCGAGGGCGCGCCGGCGGTGGTGGTCGACGGCGAGCGGGTCGGGATCGGTCCGGACGGCGTCGACGAGGTCGAGCTGCTGCTCGAGGCGCATCCGAGCGCGCCGGCGCTGCCGATCCAGAAGGGTGCCTCCGGCGGCGAGCTGTCCCGGGTCATGCTCGCCGTCGAGGTGGTCTTCGCCGATGCCGACCCGGTCCCGACCATGGTCTTCGACGAGGTCGACGCCGGCGTCGGCGGGCGGGCCGCGGTCGAGGTCGGGCGCCGGCTGGCCCGGCTCGCCCGCGACCACCAGGTCCTCGTCGTCACCCACCTGCCGCAGGTCGCTGCGTACGCCGACCGTCACCTCGTGGTGGACAAGGCCGCCGACGGAGCGCTGGTGACCCGTAGCGACGTGCGGCTTCTCACCGACACGGACCGCCCCCGTGAGCTGACCCGGATGCTCGCCGGCCTGGAGGGCAGCGAGGCTGGCCTGGCGCACGCCCAGGAACTGCTCGCCGCCGCCGCGGCCGACAAGTCAGCCCGGTGAACGACGGCGGTACGGGGAGCAACCGGACGGATTTCCCGGCGCAGGTGTGGCGCACGCACGCCCTGTCGGAGGGTAGTGGGAGGATCGATCGATGAGACTCGCGACGCTGCGGCGCGGCCGAGTCGAGACCGAGCTTCCCGGCGTATCCGGCGTGGCCCGGCTCGACCGGCGCACCAAGCATCTCGTCAAGCGGCTCCGCCCGGGCGACATCGCCGTGATCGACCACGTCGACATCGACCGCGTCTCGGCCGACGCGCTGGTCGCGTGCCGCGTCGGCGGCGTGGTCAACGCCGCCCCCAGCATCTCCGGGCGGTATCCGAACCTCGGGCCGGAGATCCTGGTCGCGGCCGGCATCCCGGTGCTCGACGACGTGGGCACCGAGGTCTTCGCCGGGTTGCGGGAGGGCACGGTGGTCCGCCTCGACGGCGACACCCTCTACGCGGGGGAGAGGGTTGTCGCCAAGGGCGTGCCGCTGACGGAGGAGACCGTGGCGGCCGCGCTGATGGAGGCGAAGGCCGGGTTGTCCACCCAGCTGGAGGCGTTCGCCGCGAACACGATGGAGTTCATGCGGCGCGAGCGGGCGCTGCTGCTCGACGGCGTCGGCGTGCCGGAGATCCGGACCCAGCTCGAGGGCCGGCACGCGCTCATCGTGGTCCGGGGCTACGACTACAAGCAGGACCTGGCGGCGCTGCGGCACTACATCCGCGAGTACAAACCGGTCCTGATCGGGGTCGACGGCGGCGCGGACGCGCTGCGCCAGGCCGGCTACCAGCCAGCCGTCGTGGTCGGCGACATGGATTCGGTCAGTGACGAGGTGCTCCGCTCCGGGGCCGAGGTGGTCGTGCACGCCTACCCGGACGGCCGCGCGCCCGGCCTGGAGCGGGTGCAGGACCTGGGGGTCGAGGCGGTGACCTTCCCGGCCGCGGGCACCAGCGAGGACATCGCGATGCTGCTCGCCGACGAGAAGGGAGCCTCGCTGATCGTCGCGGTCGGCACGCACGCCACCCTCGTCGAGTTTCTCGACAAGGGGCGCGGCGGGATGGCGTCGACGTTCCTCACCAGGTTGCGGCTGGGCGGCAAGCTGGTCGACGCCAAGGGGGTGAGCCGGCTCTACCGGAGCCGGATCTCCGCCGGAGCGCTGTCGCTGCTGGTGATCGCCGCGTTCGTGGCCATCGGGGCGGCGCTCGCGGTGTCCACGGCCGGCCGCACGTACCTCGCGCTCCTCGTCGACCGGTGGGATTCGTTCACCTTCTGGGTGCAGGGTCTGTTCAAGTGATCGACTTCCGCTACCACATCGTCTCGCTCATCGCCGTCTTCCTCGCCCTCGCGCTCGGCATCGTCGTCGGCACCACCCAGCTCAACGGCGCGGTGCTGGACGACCTGCGCGGCCAGGTCCGGGGGCTGACCGAGGACAAGCGCGCGCTCGAGCAGGACGTCCGCGCCCTGCAGGGGCAGGTCCGCGGCGGCGACCAGGTCACCGCCTCGCTCGCGCCCAAGGCGGTCGCCGGCACGCTGTCCGACGTCCGGATCGTGATCGTCGCGACCGCGCAGGCCGGCGGCCTGAAGGACGACGTGCAGCAGATCCTCGAGCAGGCGGGCGCCGAGGTCACCGGCCGGCTGCAGCTCACCGACGACTACTCCGACCCGCGCCGGGCCGCCGACCTGAGGTCGTTCGTCACCGGCGGCGGGCAGCCGGCCGGCTTCCAGCTGCCGGAGAGCGAGGACGCCGGCGTGCTGGCCGGGTCGCTGCTGTCGTACGTCCTAGTGGCCGGCGAGGACGGCGCGGCCGAGCCGGCCGCGGTGAACCAGGTGCTGTCCGGTTTCGCCAGCCTGCAGATGCTGCGGCTGGAGTCGGCGGAGGTCACCCCGGCCGACTACGCGGTGGTGCTGTCGGCGGCGCCGATCCGCGGCGAGAGCGCGCCGGACCGGTTGAAGACGCTGATCGAACTCGTGGCCGCGCTGGACGAGACCGGCCGCGGGGCGGTGGTGGCCGGTACCGAGGCCGCGGCCGGGTCCGGCGGACTGCTCGGCGAGATCCGCGAGGACGGCGCCCTCGCCTCGATAGTGTCCACTGTGGACGATGCCAACCGCCCGGCCGGGCAGATCGCCTCGGTGTACGCGCTGCGCCAGCAGGCGGCCGGCGAGGCCGGGCAATACGGCAGGGCCGACAACGCCGAGGCGCCGTTCCCGCCCGCCGAGTCGTGACTCGCCGCGTCGCGGGTCGCCCGTGAGCAGCGTCGGGCGCCGCGTCGTGCTGGCCGGCACCGGGGCCGTCGCGGCGCGGGCCGCGCTCGCCGCGCTGACGTCGCGGC
>JBKOXW010000193.1:0-5500 GCA_046744115.1 Actinomycetota bacterium
GTGCTCGCGAAGGGTAGACCGCAAGCCCACGTTGCCCACGTTCTGTGGTGAACATATGTCGTACTGCCAGTGAACACCTCGGATTGGCCATGTGACCCTTCCAGGCCCCCGGCCGGCTCCGCTACGTGATCACCCGGCCCCGACCTTACGATCGAGCCGTGGACGTCGCTGCGCTGCTGGCGGGCGCGCTGCTCGGCGGGATCGTGGTGGGCCTGCTGGTCTGGCGCGTGCTGCCGGCCGACCGACGGCCCAGTGGGCCGGCATCCCGACCCGCCGGCGGCTCCGCGGACGCCGCGGTAGCGCCGATTGCGCTGGACCGGCCCTCGACGGGACGGCCGACGGTGGTGGCGGGGTCCGTGGCCGGTCCGACGGCCAGCGTTTCCGCGCCCGCACCGGTGCCGGTGCCGGCCGCTCCCGAGCTCGCCCGCCGCGTGTTCGAGGTCATGGCGCCCGGCGCGCTGGTGATCGACCCGACCGGTCAGGTCGTGCTCGCCAATCCGGCCGCCCGCGCGATGGGCGTGCTGCGCGCCGGCCGGCTGGTGGTCGAGGAGCTGCGCCGGCTGGTCCGCGAGGCCCGGCGGGACGGCGAGCCGCGGTTCCTCGTCGTCGACACCCCGGGCGGCCGGCTGGGCCGGGAGCCGCTCGCGGTGAGCGCGCACGTGACGCCGCTGGACGAGACCGGGTACGTGGCGCTGCTGCTGGACGACGTCACCGAGTCGCGCCGGCTGGCCGCCGTCCGCCGCGACTTCGTCGCCAACGTCTCGCACGAGCTGAAGACCCCGGTCGGCGCGCTGACCCTGCTCGCCGAGGCGGTGCAGGACGCCGCCGACGACCCGGTCGCGGTGACCCGGTTCGCCGCCCGGATGCAGCACGAGGGCAGCCGGCTCGGCCGGCTCGTGCAGGAGCTGATCGAGCTGTCCCGGCTGCAGGGCGCCGACCCGCTTCCCCAGCCGGCGATCGTCGACGTCGAGACCGTGGTGACGGAGGCGCTGGACCGGTCCCGGCTGGCCGCCGAGTCGGCCGGGATCACGGTCGTCTCCGGTGGCGAGCGCGGGCTGACCGTCCGGGGCAGCGAGTCCCAGCTGATCACCGCGCTGGGCAACCTGGTGGACAACGCGATCGCGTACAGCGCGTCCGGCACCCGGGTGGCCGTCGGCACCCGGCAGCGGGACGGGTACGTCGAGATCGCGGTCAGCGACCAGGGCATCGGCATCGCCGAGCGCGACCTGGAGCGGGTCTTCGAGCGGTTCTACCGGGCCGACCCGGCCCGCTCGCGCGCCACCGGCGGCACCGGGCTCGGGCTGGCGATCGTCAAGCACATCGCCACGAACCACGGCGGCGGCGTCAGCGTGTGGAGCGTCGAGGGCTCGGGGTCGACGTTCACGCTCCGGCTGCCGGTGGCGACGCCCTGGCCGGTCGTGCCCGAGCCGGAGCTCGCCCGACCCGAGCTCGCCCGTTCCGACGTCGGCCGCTCCGACTTCGCCCGTTCCGACATTGCCGAGGCTGCCGAACCCGAGGCCGCCGAGAGTGCCGAGCTCAGACCAGCCACCGTCGACCTGAGAGGGACCGCGTGACCCGCGTGCTCGTGGTGGAGGACGAGGAGTCGTTCTCCGACGCACTGTCGTACATGCTCCGCCGGGAGGGATACGAGGTCGCCATCGCGGCCACCGGGCCGGACGCGCTGAGCGAGTTCGACCGGTCCGGCGCCGACCTGGTGCTGCTCGACCTGATGCTGCCCGGCCTGTCCGGCACCGAGGTCTGCCGCACGCTGCGGCAGCGCTCGAACGTGCCGGTGATCATGCTGACCGCCCGGGACAGCGAGATCGACAAGGTGGTCGGGCTGGAGCTGGGCGCCGACGACTACGTGACCAAACCGTTCTCCTCGCGCGAGCTGGTGGCCCGGATCCGGGCCGTGCTCCGCCGCCGCGGCGAGCCGGAGGAGCTCTCGCCGGCCGCGCTCGAGGCCGGGCCGGTCCGGATGGACGTGGACCGGCACGTGGTGACCGTGAACGGCGGGCAGGTCCCGATGCCGCTGAAGGAGTTCGACCTGCTGGAGCTGCTGCTGCGCAACACCGGCCGGGTGCTCACCCGCGGGCAGCTCATCGACCGGGTCTGGGGCGCAGACTACGTCGGCGACACCAAGACGCTCGACGTCCACGTCAAGCGGCTGCGGGCGAAGATCGAGCCGGACCCGTCCACCCCCCGCTACCTCGTCACCGTCCGCGGCCTCGGCTACAAGTTCGAATCGTAGCTCGGCCATCTTTGCGCGCGCCCTCGGCGCGACACGCCGTCTAACGGGGCCAAATCCGCCGACGCCGCGCGCAAAGATGGTTCAGGGCCTGGCCCGGAGCCTGCGGCCGCGCTCGAATGCCGCCCGGATGCATGCGGCTGTACGTCCCGGCTCGCGCGCAAAGATGGACGGGGTGGCGGCCGGTCAGGTGGGGTCGGCGGGGTGGGTGGCGACCAGGGCGCCGGCGGTGAGCCGGGCGGCGCAGAGTCGGGAGAGCTCGTCGTAGGCGGCCCGGCCGAGCAGGGCGGTGAGCTCGGGGCCGTACGAGACGTACAGCGGCTCGCCGCCGACGTGCGCCTCCGGCGACGAGGTGCACCACCAGTGCAGGTCGTGCCCGCCCTCGCCCCAGGACCGCCGGTCGAACTCGGTGATCGTGCTCACCAGCACCCGCGAGCCGTCCGGCCGGTCCACCCAGTCCTGCTCCCGGCGGATCGGCAATTGCCAGCACACGTCCGGCTTCGTCTCCAGCGGATGCCGGCCGGTCCGCAGGGCCAGCGCATGCAGGGCGCAGCCGGCCCCGCCGGCGAACCCCGGCTGGTTCAGGAAGATGCAGGCACCGTCGACGGTCCGGGTGCGGCGCCGCTTGTCGTCGTCGCCGACCTTGTCCCGCACCGAGATGCCGCGCTTGGCCTTGCCGGCGTTCTGCCAGATCGACGGGTCGAGTTCGCGCGCGGCCTTCGTAACCCGCTTCTCGTCCGCCGTGTCGGAGAAGAACGCGCCGTGCGTGCAGCACCCCTCGTCCGGGCGGCCTGCCACGATGCCGTGACAGCCGCGGCCGAAGATGCACGCCCAGCGCGAGCAGAGCCAGGTGAGGTCGGCGCGTACGACATGCCCGCGGTCGGCCGGATCGGTGAACTCGACCCACTCGCGGGGAAAGTCCAGCCCGGTCTCGCGGCTGCGTGACGCGGACTCCTGATCACTGCCTGTCGCCAACGGCAGCTGCACTGCGGTCACTAGCGCACAGTACGTCGTCACCGCGCCCCGTCGTCACGGGACGGGCCGTCCTCTACGGTTGCGCCATGCGACTCGGGGTGCTCGACGTCGGCTCTAACACGGTGCACCTCCTGGTCGTCGACGCGCACCGTGGCGCGCACCCCACCCCGGCACGATCGGAGAAGACGGTGCTGCGGCTCGCGGAGAACGTCGACCACACCGGCCGGCTGACCCGGCGTGGTGCCGACGCGCTGGTCGCCGCGGTGAGCGTGGCCCAGCGGGAGGCGAAGGACCTCGGCTGCGACAGCCTGCTCGCGTTCGCCACGTCCGCGGTCCGGGACGCCCGCAACTCGGCGAAGGTGCTCGACCGGGTGCGCGAGGAGACCGGGATCGAACTGCAGGTGCTGACCGGCCCGGACGAGGCGCGGCTGACGTTCCTCGCGGTGCGCCGGTGGTACGGGTGGAGCGCGGGGCGGCTGCTGGTGCTCGACATCGGCGGCGGGTCGCTGGAGATCGCCTGCGGCATGGACGAGGAGCCGGAACTTGCGGTTTCGCTCCCCCTCGGCGCGGGACGGCTGCGGCGGGAGCGCCTGTCCGGCGACCCGCCGTCTCGAGCGGCGGTCACGGCGTTGCGCGAGTACGTGGACGACGAGCTGGTCGACGTGGCCCGGGAACTGGCCGCGCTCGGCCGCCCGGACCGGGTCGCCGGCACATCCAAGGCGTTCCGGTCGCTGGCCCGCCTCACCGGAGCGGCACCGTCCAGCGCCGGCCCGCGCGCCTCGCGCGTGCTCACCATCGCCGGGCTGCGGCAGGTGATCGCCTTCATCTCCCGGATGAGCTCGGCCGACCTCGCCGAGCTCGAAGGCGTCAGCCCGGCACGCTCTCGCCAACTCCTCGCCGGGGCGGTGGTGGCGGAGTGCACGATGCGCGCGCTGGGCCTCCAGGCGGTCGAGATTTGCCCTTGGGCCCTCCGAGAGGGTGTCATTCTCCGTCGACTTGATTGGCTGGACGGTGCTTGATGGGACGACACTCTCGGCCGGACCCGAATGCCGGCGGCGCGCGCCGACGCCCGCCCGTCGAGGACACCGGTAGCTGGGGTAGCGGATACGCGACCGGCTCCCAGCCGGTGGTGCCCTCGCCCCCGGTCTCCCCGCCGCCGCCTCGGTCGGGCGGATGGGACGGCGGCGGCGCCGATCTGCCGCCCCGGGGTGGTGACGCCCGTGCGCGGCCTCGAGGGCGCGGCGGTCCGGCGGTCCCGCCACCGCCGACCGGCGACGGTCGGCCCGGCTCCGGCAGGGTCGGACCACCGGCCTACGGCCCGCCGGACGCGCCGCGCTCGCCGGAGCCGCCGTTGCGCCCCGGCGACGAGGGCTGGGACCAGTGGTGGGTCAAGACCGGGCCGCAGCCTCGCATCGTCGATCCGATCCCACCCGAGCCGCGCAGGTCCGCACGACCGCCCGGGGCAGGCGGGCGACCTCCGATCGGTCCGGGGGAGCGGTCGGTGGGTCCGGGGCATTCGGGTCCGATTCCGGGTACGCCGATCGGTCCGGGGGACCGGCCGGTAGGGCGGGGGCATACGGGCCCGATCCCGGGTACGCCGATCGGTCCCGGGGAGCGGTCGGTGGGTCCGGGGCATTCGGGTCCGATCCCGGGCACGCCGATCGGTCCCGGCGAGCGGTCGGTGGGGCGGGGGCATCCGGGTCCGATTCCGGGTACGCCGATCGGTCCCGGCGAGCGGTCGGTGGGGCGGGGGCATTCGGGTCCGATCCCGGGTACGCCGATCGGTCCGGGGGACCGGTCGGTGGGGCGGGGGCATACCGGCCCGATTCCGGGCACGCCCGTGATCGGCCCGGCCGACCTCCCTGCCGCCCGGTCCGGTCCGCCGGGCCCGTCGACCGGTCCGGTACCGGGGGTATCGGCGGCCTTCCCGGTCACGCCGACCGCAGATCCGCCCGGCAGCGCGCGGCCGGCGCTGCGATCCGTGCCCGATGCCGGCCGGGGGACAGGACGGGACGGCGGCGCGCGGGACAGCGCCGGTCGACGCGACGGCGGCGCGCGCAGCGGTCGTATCCCACCGCCGGGAGGCTACGGCCGCGCCGGTCCGGCCAGTGCTGCTGCCACGGCCCGCGCGCTGCACGAGACCTCGCCGCGGCTGCCGTACGCCGCTCCTCCAGGTCCGAGGCCGGACGACACGTCACCGGGTCGGCAATCGGTCAGCGGCCGGGACGTCGCCGGCCGGGACTCGGCCGGTCGCGGCAGGGGGCCGCAGGGCGGCGC
>JBKOXW010000284.1:0-6265 GCA_046744115.1 Actinomycetota bacterium
GCCCGGCACCATCCGGGGCGGCGGCACCGGCGACGTGGCCGTCGACCACTACCACCGCTACCGCGACGACGTCGGGCTCGCGGCCGAGCTCGGCCTGACCGCGTACCGGTTCTCGGTCGCGTGGCCGCGGGTGCAGCCGGCCGGCTCGGGCCCGGCCAACCAGCGCGGCCTGGACTTCTACCGCCGGCTGGTGGACGAGCTGCTGTCGCGCGGCGTCGAACCGTGGGTGACGCTCTACCACTGGGACCTGCCGCAGCCGCTGGAGGATGCCGGTGGCTGGCCGGTCCGGGACACCGCGCTGCGGTTCGCCGACTTCGCCGGACTGGTCCACGAGGCGCTCGCGGACCGGGTGCGCTCCTGGACGACCGTGAACGAGCCGTGGTGCGCGGCGTTCCTCGGCTACGCCTCCGGCGAGCACGCCCCGGGCCGGCAGGAGCCCGCGGCGAGCGTGCGCGCGGCACACCACCTGCTGCTCGGGCACGGGCTGGCCGCCCAGGCGATGCGGGCGCAGCAGCCGCGCTCGCGCATCGGCGTCAGCCCCAACCTCTACCCGGTCACCCCGGCGTCGCCGGCGGAGGCGGACGTCGACGCGGCGCGGCGCATCGACGGCCTGCAGAACCGGCTGTTCCTCGACCCCCTGCTGCTCGGCCGCTACCCGGCCGACGTGCTGGCCGATCTCGCCGCGGTCACCGACCTCTCCCACGTCCGGCCGGGCGACCTGGCGGTCATCGCCCAGCCGCTGGACATGGTCGGCATCAACTACTACACCCGCCACGTCGTCGCCGCGGCCGAGGGGTCCGCGGTGCGGGCCGGGGACGAGGGTCCGTTGTCGCCGCCGCCGTTCCCCGGCAGCGAGCACGTCCGGTTCGTCCAGCGCGGCGTGCCGGCGACGGCGATGGGGTGGGAGGTCGAACCGGCGGGCCTGACCGAGATCCTGGTCCGGGTGGCCGCCGACTACCCGGCCGTTCCGCTCTACGTCACCGAGAACGGCGCGGCGTTCGCCGACGTGGTCGACGGCGACGGGCGGGTGCGCGACCGGGACCGGCTCGCCTACGTCGAGGCGCACCTGCGGGCCTGCCGGGACGCCATCACCGCCGGGGTCGACCTGCGCGGCTACTTCGCCTGGTCGTTGCTGGACAACTTCGAGTGGGGCTGGGGCTACGACATGCGGTTCGGGCTCGCCTATGTCGACTTCGGCAGCCAGCAGCGGATCATCAAGGACAGCGGCCACTGGTTCGCCGCGGCGGCGCGCAGCAACCGGGTGCGCGCGCCGGTCGAGCCGGACGGACCGGTGGGACCATAGCCGGGTCGTGGGCAGGCGGGCACTGATGACGGAGGTGGGACGGTGAGCGTCCGGGACGGCGGGCCGGCCGGCACGCGGCCGGCCACCCGGTCCAATGGCCGGGCCGGCGCCCGCCCGACGCTGGAGGCGGTGGCCGGGCTCGCCGGGGTGTCGCGCGGCACCGTCTCCCGGGTCATCAACAACTCGCCTCAGGTCAGCCCCCGGGCCCGGGAGGCGGTCCAGCGGGCCATCGAGGAGCTCGGCTTCGTGCCCAACCGGGCCGCGCGGTCGCTGGTCACCCAGCGGACCGACTCGGTGGCCCTGGTCGTGTCCGAGTCGGAGGAGCGGTTCTTCACCGAGCCGTACTTCGCCGGCATCGTCCGCGGCATCTCCGGCGGCCTGGTCGGCACCGGCATGCAGCTGCTGCTCGCCATCGCGCAGTCGCCCGCCGAGCGCGACCAGCTCGAGCACTACCTCACCAGCCAGCACGTCGACGGCGTGCTGCTGGTGTCGCTGCACGGCGCGGACACGCTGCCGACACGGCTGGAGGCGCGCGGCGTGCCGACGGTGCTGGGCGGCCGACTGCTCGGCGGGACCTCGGCCGGCTGCGTCGATGCCGATAACACCGGCGGTGCCCGCCAGGCGGTCGAGCACCTGGTCGGGGCCGGCCGGCGGCGGATCGCCACGATCACCGGGCCGCAGGACATGTCGGTGGGGGTGGAACGGCTGGAGGGCTACCGGGCCGGGCTGCGCGCGGCCGGCCTGGCAGAGGCGGAGGATCTGATAGGCGGCGGCGACTTCAGCGAGGCCAGCGGGGAGCGGGCGATGGCCGAGCTGCTGGACCGCCGGCCCGACCTCGACGGCGTGTTCGCCGCGTCGGACCCGATGGCCGTCGGCGCGATGCGGGTGCTGAAGCAGCGCGGCCGGGCGATCCCGGACGACGTCGCCGTGGTCGGCTTCGAGGACTCGCCGTCGGCGCGGCACACCGACCCGCCGCTGACCACTGTGCACCAGCCGGTGGAGGCGATGGGCCGGGAGATGACCCGGCTGCTGCTGGCCCGCATCCGCGGCGAGGAGCTGCCCGAGCGCCTCGTCGTGCTGCCCACCCACCTCGTCGCCCGCGCCTCGGCCTGACCGGCACCAGACCGGTCAGGTCATCGTCGTCGCCCGCGCGCGGCGGGCCGGGCGGGTGGTCGTGCGCAGCGGCCTCCGGTCGGCGAACGGGTCCACCTGGCTCCCGTGCGTTGGGTCCACTGTGGACAGCAGATCGCCGAGCCCGGCGGCGCCGCGGGCCGGCGAGGCCCAGGTGCCGTCGAGCTCGACCAGCCGGGTGCCGGGCTCCTCCAGCCAGCGCAGCACGCGCTCGGTCTCCGCGGCGCTGGCGCACGGCAGCGGGCCGATGCCGGGCAGCACCGCCTCGGCGGAGGCGACCAGCGCGTCGACGTACGGCCGCGGTGCCGCGCCGCGCGGCGCGACCCCGGCGGCGACCAGCCGGCCGCGGCGGACCACCGACAGCTCCCAGCCACCGTTCCCGTCCGGCCGGGCAGCGACCAGGTGCTCGATCGCGGTGAGCGCGGACAGCCGCTGCAGCCGGGCGCACGCCCGCACCAGGGTGACCAGCCGGTCCCGCAGCACCCCGGCATGCTCGTACCGCTGCGCCTGCGCGAGCCGGCGCACCCGGTGCAGCAGCGGCTCGACCAGCGGCCGCACGTCGCCGGCCAGCGCGGCCCGGAACGTCGCCGCGTGCGCGGCGTAGTCCGGCTGGGACACCCGCCCCTCGCACGGCGCGCCGCACCGGCCGAGCTCGGCCAGCACGCACGCCGACCAGCGGGTGGTGGCCGACAGCCGGCCGGAGCACTGCCGCAGCGGCAGCGCGTCGTGCACCGCCGCCATGGCCCGGTCCGCCGCCCGGCGCGAGCCGAACGGGCCGAGGTACGCGCCGCCGTCGGGGCGGACCCTGCGCACGATGGCCAGCCGCGGGAACGGCTCGGCGGTCAGCTTCAGCCAGGTGGCCCGCTCGGGGAACCGGGAGCGCCGGTTGTACGGCGGGGCGTGCGCGGCAATCATCCGCAGCTCGCGCACCTCGGCCTCCAGGGCGTGCGCGCAGACGATCGCGTCGACCCGCTCGGCCAGCCCGACCATCTCGGCCATCCGGGATCGGGTCTCGCTGGCCACGAAGTACTGCCGGACGCGGGTGCGGATGTCCCGGCTGGTCCCCACGTACAGCGCGCGGCCACGGCCGTCCCGGAACACGTACACCCCCGGCGCGTGCGGCAGCGGCTCGGCGAGATGCCGCTTGCGCCGCTGCGCCTCGGTCACCTGGTTGGTGAACGCACGCAGCTCTTCCAGGGACTGCACGCCGAGCGAGCCCACCCGCTCCAGCAGCGCGTGCAGCACGTCCACGGTCGCCCGGGCGTCGGCGAGTGCCCGGTGGCACGGCTGGGTCCTCGCGCGGACGTGGCGGGCCAATGTGGCCAGCCGGCAGTCCGGCACCTCGTCCCGGGTCAGCACCCGGCGGGCGAGCACGGCGGTGTCGACGACCCGCGGCGCCGGCCAGTCCCGCCCGGTGCGCTGGCAGGCCATCCGCAGGAAGCCGACGTCGAACGGGGCGTTGTGGGCGACGAGCACGCAGCCGTGGGCGAACTCGAGGAACGCGGGCAGGGCGGCGTCGATGGGCGGCGCGCCGGCCACCATCGCGTCGGTGATCCCGGTCAGCACCGCGACGAACGGCGGAATGCCGCAGTGCGGGTTGACCAGCGTCTGGAACTCGCCGAGCAGCTCGCCACCGCGCACCTTGACCGCGCCGACCTCGGTGATCGCGCAGTCCTCCGGTGCGCCGCCGGTGGTCTCCAGGTCCACCACGACGAACGTGACCTCGCGCAGCGGCTCGCCCAGCTCGTCGAAGGCCGCCTGCACATACTCGGTGCGGCGAGCCCACCCCGCGGGCGCTGCCATGAGCCGCAAGGTATGGCGCGGCACCGACGAATCCGGGACACCACGCCGGGCGTCCGCGCGCAACGCCCGGGGCGTGCGCGGGGCGGCGGCCACTACCCTCGGACGGGCAATGCCGATGGCTGCTGCCGAGGAGGAGAGCGTGCCAGTACCCGCGCCTAACGCCGAGACCCGCTGGCGTTGCACGCTGTGCGGGAATCTGACCCGTTTCGACGTCGAGCGCACGGTACGGACGCGCGAGTACGTCCACGTCGACCTCGCCGGGAATCCGGTGGTCGAGGAGCGCCGGGTGGTCGACGAGATCGTCGAGTGGGTCGGCTGCCGGTGGTGTGGCGGGCCCGACTCGATCGAGCTGGTCCCGCGCCCGGGTGCGGCCGGCGCGAGCGTGGGCTGAGGTCCGTGCGGCCGCTCGACGGGCTCCGCGTCCTGGACCTGTCCCGGCTGCTTCCCGGTGGCTACGCGACCCTCATCCTCGCCGACCTCGGTGCCGACGTACTCAAGGTCGAGCAGCCCGGCCGCGGCGACTACGTGCGGTCGTTCCCGCCGCATGGCTCCGACGGCCAGTCGGCACCGCACGCCGCGCTGAACCGGGGGAAGCGCTCGATCAGCCTGGACCTGTCCACACCGGACGGTGCCGCCGTGTTCCGGGAGCTTGCCCGGACCGCTGACGTGGTGGTCGAGTCGTTCCGGCCGGGGGTGATGGACCGGCTCGGGATCGGCTACCAGGCGCTGCGGGCGGCGAACCCGGCGCTGGTCTATGCGGCGATCAGCGGCTACGGCGCCACCGGTCCGCGCGCCGGCGACGCCGGGCACGACATCAACTACCTGGCGCTGGCCGGTGTCCTCGGGCTGTCCGGCACGCCCGGCGACGGGCCCTGGCAGCCCGCCGTGCAGGTCGCCGACGTCGGCGGCGGCGCGCTGCCGGCGGTGATCGCGATACTGGCGGCGCTGCGGGTGCGCGACCGCACCGGGCTCGGCCAGTTCTGCGACGTGTCCATGACCGACGGTGCCCGGTCGTGGCTGCTGCTGCAGGTGGCGGCGCACGCGCTGACCGGAGTCTCGCCACGGCCCGGCGCGGACCAGCTCTCCGGCGGGCTGGCCTGCTACCGGGTCTACCGCTGCGCCGACGGGCGGCACGTCGCGGTCGGCGCGCTGGAGCCGGCGTTCTTCGAGACCCTGGTCGACGTGCTGGGGCTGCTGGAGCTGCGCCCCTGGCATCTGGATCTCGAACGGCAGGCCGAGCTGACCCGGCGGATCGCCGCCGTCTTCGCCACCCGCAGCCGGGACGAGTGGTCGGCGGCGTTCGCCGGCCGGGACGCCTGCGTGACGCCGGTGCTCGACCTCGGCGAGGCAATGGCGGATGGGCCGGCACGACCGGATGGCCCGGCGCGACCGGATGGCTCGGCGCCACCGGACGTGTCCATGCCGGCGCTGCCCCTGGTGCCGCGGCTGTCGGAGACCCCCGCGGTGACCGGTGGGCGCGCGCCGGCCCTCGGCGAGCACACCGACGAGGTACTCGCCGAGCTCGGCCGTACCCCGTCCGAGATCGCTGACCTGCGGGCCCGAGGCGTCGTGTGAGCGCCCGAGACGCCGCCGCCGCGCCGGGCCAGGAGCCGGCGCAGTCGACCAGTCCGGCGGGTCCGGACGGGTCGGCCGGGCGGGAGGAGCCGGCCAGGCCCGCGCAGCAGGCTGGCTCGGCGGGACCGGCCGGACAGGTGGCGTTGCCGGAGCCGGTGCGGCAGCGGGTGCTGGCGCTGGCGTCCGCCGCGCTCGGCCGGCTGCCTGCCGCCGAGGTCCCCGCGTCCCTGCGGGCGGCGGCCCGGTTCACCCCGGCGAAGCGGGCGAGGCTGGCGGCGACCGCGCTGGCCGCGGAGCTGGACACGGACGAGACCTTCCGGCAGCGGGTGGCCGAGCTGGCCGAGAAGGAGCAGCCGGCGGCGGCCGAGGCGGTGCGGGCCGGCCAGGTCCCGGCCGCCGGCGACGCGGTCGAGCTGGCGGTTGCGGCGTATCTGCAGCGCGGGCCGGGCTGGG
>JBKOXW010000183.1:0-8524 GCA_046744115.1 Actinomycetota bacterium
GGGTGGCCCCGGGTGCGCGCGCGGCGGGCGAGCGAGCCGGCGGTCGCGGTCACCGCGGCACCTCTCGCCGCCGCGCGCTCGCCAGGTTCAGCACCAGGACCGGCAGCATGAGCACGACCAGCAGGACCGCGATCGCGCTGGCGTGGCCGTAGTCCCGGCTCACGAACAGCTCCTTGTACATGACGTTCGCGATCACGTTCGTGCCGAAGTTGCCGTTCGTCAGCACGTAGACGATGTCGAACGCCTTCAGCGCGCTGATCGCCAGCAGCGTCGCCACCACGACCAGGGTCGGGCGCAGCCCCGGCAGCACGATGTAGCGGAAGACCTGCAGCGGTCCGGCACCGTCCACTCTGGCCGCTTCCACCAGCTCGTGCGGGATCCCCTTGATCGCCGCGGACAGCACGACCGTGGCGAACCCGGCCGTCATCCACACGCCCACCCCGATCAGTGCCGCGTTGTTGGTGCGGGTGTCCACCAGCCACGCCACCGGCTGCCCGCCGACCGCGGTGACCGCCGCGTTCAGCGTGCCGGTCTGTGGTAGGCCGGGCGGGCGGTAGTCGAACATGAACCGCCAGATGATCGCGCCGGCGACGAACGAGATGGCGGTCGGCATGATGATGACGGCCTTGGCCGCGCTCTCGTACCGCACCTTGTCGGTGAGCACCGCGACGAGCAGCCCGACAGCGAGGCAGCCGAGGGTGAGCAGGGCCACCCACAGCACGTTGTTGCGCAGCGCGTCCCGGACATCGGCGCTGCCCAGCACGTAGCCGTAGTTGTCCCAGCCGACCGACCGCTGCGACACCGCGTCCCGCGTGCTGAGCAGCACCGTGTTGAGGAACGGGTAGAGCAGGAACACGCCGAGCAGGACGAGCGCCGGCGCCAGCCAGGCCCACGGCCGCAGCCGGGCCGCGACCCGCCGGCTGGCCCGCCGCAGCACGCGCTCGACGACCCACAGGTAGCCGACGAGCGCGGCGGGGACGCCGACCGTGAAGGCCAGCGCGGCGACGGCGGTCGTCATGCTCATCTCAGGCGTAGGCGGTCTGCCGGGTCCGGTCCAGGCCGGCGAGGATCGCGGTGAGCCGGTCGGGGTGCTTGACGTACTCCAGCACGGCCTTGAAGAACGCGGTCTCCATGGCCAGCGGCATGGACGCCTGCGCGGCGTACCGCACGTCGTCCGCGTCCGCGTAGACCTCGGCCGCCTTCCGGCTCAGCTCCGACGGGTAGGCGTCGGGCCGGACCTTCTTGTTCACCCCGAGCCACTGGCCGGTGGCGGCGACCATCGCGCCGAACTCCGCGGTGGCCAGGTAGCGCATCAGCGCCCGCGACTGCGGCGTGTCCTTCAGCAGCCCGATCATCTCGCCGGACGTCTCGATCAAGCCGGCGTTCTCCTCCTGCACGGTCGGGAACGGGAAGAACGCCACGTCCTCGCCCGGCTTGATCCCGGGCACGGTCTGCGCGAGCAGGTTGCCGAGGAAGTCGGCCTGCACGGTCAGGTAACAGCTGGGCGGCTTGGCGTAGAGCCCGAGCGGGCTCTGGTTGAACGTCGCTGTGAGCACCGCGGTCGGGCCGCCGCTGACCATCTTCGGGTCGGTGGCCACCGCGCCGAAGGCCTCGAACGCGGACCGGATCTCGGGCGAGCTCCACGGCAGCGAGCCCTGCCACCAGCGGTCGAACGCATCCGCGCCGGACTGCTTGAGCACGAACTGCTCGATCCAGGCCGCACCCGGCCAGCCGCTGTTCGGCCCCGACGACAGTCCGACGCACCACGGCGTCCTCCCGTCCGCCGACGTGGCCTCGGCCCAGTCGGCGAGCTCGGTCCAGGTCGCCGGCTCGGTCGGGCCGTCGTACGACCCCGGGTCGTACCAGACCAGGCTCTGCACGGCGGTGTTGTAGAAGATGCCGTGCAGCTCGCCGTCCACTGTGGCCAGATCGATCAGGCCGGCCGGGTAGTCCTCCTTGACCTTCCCCATGTCGAGGATCTCGTCGAGCGCGACGAGCTGGCCCTCCTCGGCCAGCTGCCGCATCTGCCCGGCGCTCGGGTTGGACACCGCGTCCGGCGGGTTGCCGCCGGCAAGCCGGGTCTGCAGCACCGCGAACAGGTCGCCGGTGCTCTCGTACTTGATCTTTACTCCCGTGGCCTCCTCGAACGGCTTGAACGTGCCCAGGTACTGCTCCAGCTGCGGCCCGGACAGCAGGCCGAGCAGGTTGATCGTGCCGCCGAGCTGCTTGCCCTCGGCGGCCTTGCTCGCGGCCTCCCGCGCGGCCTCCACCACCTGGACGGAGACCGGCTCGGGCTCGGCCACGGATGCGGACTCGTTGTTGCTGGCGCAGCCGGCGACGACCAGTGCAGCGGCCGTCGCGACCGCCCAGAGCGCTCTTCTTCCCACGACGATCTCCAAGGGGGTGTCGGCACCGCGCTGTGGATGTGTGGATGGCTTGGATCGAAGTACTTCGATTCAGGAATCGTGATCCTGTTGCGAGCCGGTGTCAATGGCGTTGCCGGACTGTGTCACTGACGTAGCTCTAGGTAATCGATCCGCGTGTCGCGGTTGATGCCATCTGAACTTCGCCGGACCGCAACGTCGTTGTCGCCATCGCGCTGATCGGGTCGCCCACCGTGGGTAAGGCGAGTGGCATCGCGCGTCGCCGGAGGGATGGAGCGATGGCCCCTGACCAGGCCTCAGAGCAGACCGTGTTCGAGCTGTGGTGCCGGCTGACCGGTACCGACCCGGCGACGTTCGACGAGGCCGACCGGGAGGCCGTCCTCGCCCGGCCGCAGGTGCCGGCGCTGGCCGCGACGCCGTACGAGGTGCTGCTGGACGCCGGCATCAACGCCGCCCGCCGCGGCTCGCTGCCGCTCGAGCGCTGGTTGGCCGCCGTCCGCATGGTCCGCCCCGCTTCCGCATGACCCGACCCGTCTAGCCCGGCAGGTCCAGCTCGGCATAGACCGGGAAGTGGTCGCTGGCGCGCCGCACCGCCGGCGTGTCCAGCACCGTGCAGGAATGCACCGCGAGCGCGGCGTCGGCGAGGATCGCGTCGATGCGCGAGCGGCGGTTCGCGACGCTGAACGTCCTGCCGTCGCCGACGCCGGCCTCGGCGAACGCGTCCCGCCGGCCCCGGGCCAGTGCGGTCCACGCCGCCCCGCCCGGCTCCTCGTTCAGGTCGCCGGCGACGACCAGCGGCAGGTCGGCGCCGACCCCCAGCGCGGGCAGCCGGGCGAGGAGCTCGTGCGCGTGGCTCTCCCGCGCCGTGGCCTCGAGGTCGAGGTGGGTACCGACCACCCCGAACCGGGTACCGCCGAGCCGGCACACCGCTAGCGCCAGCCCCCGCCGGTGCAAGCCCGGCCGCGCCGACAGCAGCGCGTCGGCCACCAGCTCCCCCTCCACCGCCACGTCGCACAGCAGCAGGTTGCCGGCGGCCGGGCGTCCTCCGGTGAGCACGACCAGGCCGCTGCGCCGCGCCAGGCCGGCGCACTTCGACCGCCACCGGAACAGCCGGGGCGCCTCCTGCACGCACACCACGTGCGGGCGAGCGGCGGAGATCACCTCAGCCACCGCGGCGGCGTCGTCGCGCAGCGACCGCACGTTGTAGCTGAGAACGCGGAGCCGCATCAGCCGGGGACGATCGTGGTGCCGGCGGTGCCGAGCACGACCTCGACGGCATCGTCCAGCGCGCCGATCACGGCGCGGCCGCCGCCGGCCACGACGAACTCGCAGCACGCCTCCACCTTCGGGCCCATCGAGCCCTCCGGGAACTCGCCGGCGGCGAGCAGCGCGCGGGCCTCGGTCAGGGTCAGCTTCTCCAGCGCGCGGGCCCGCGGGGTGCCGAAGCCGACCTGCACGCGCGGCACCTCGGTGAGGATCGCGAGCTGGTCGGCGTCGACCAGCCGGGCCAGGACCGCGGCGGCGCGGTCCTTGTCGACGACGGCCTCGACGCCCCGGTACGCCGCCCTGTCGAGAACCACCGGCACTCCCCCGCCGCCGGCCGCGACCAGCACGTGCCCGGACTCGGCCACGATCCGGATCGGCTGCGCCTCGACGAAGCCGCACGGCCGCGGCGAGGCGACCACCCGCCGCCAGCGGCCCGGGGCGGTCTCGGCGAAAACGTGGCCGGAGCCGGCGGCGATCCGCTGCGCGGTGGCCGCGTCGTAGGACGGGCCGACCGGCTTGGTCGGCCGGCGGAAGGCCGGGTCCCGGCCGTCCACGACCACCTGAGTGATGAGCGGGAACACCCGCTGCGGCAGGCCGCGGGCGCGCAGCGCGTTGTCCAGCGCCTGGGCCAGCAGGTAGCCGATCTGCCCCTGGCTCTCCGCACCGCACACGTCCATCGGCATCGGCGGCACCTCCGGCGCGGCGGCCTCCTGCTGGAGCAGGATCCGGCCGATCTGCGGGCCGTTGCCGTGGGTCAGCACCAGCGACACGCCGCGGCCGACGAGGTCGGCGAGCGCCCCGCTGGCCGCCGCCAGGGCCGCGCTCATCTCCTCCGCCGACCCGCTGCCGCCGCCCGGGCTCAGCGCGTTCCCCCCGAGTGCGATCACCACCCGCACGACCCGCGGCTCCCTGCTGCCAGGCGGAGACCTCGTCGTCCCCGCGCGGCCGCCATCCTCGCACGAACGGAAGGTGCGCCCGCTCGTCAGCGCCCCCGGACGTCTCCCGCCGGCTCTGCCGGCTCGGCCGGCTTCGCCGGCTCAGCCGGTGGAGCCGGGGCGACCGGATCCTGCTCCAGCTCCGCACCGGCCGCGGCCGTGACCGGGTCCCGTTCCAGCTCGTGGGCGAGCTGCTCGAGCTCGGCCCCGCCGGCCATCAGCCGGGTCAGCTCGTCCCGGCTGATCTCGCCCTTGGCGTAGTCGCCCATCGACCGGCCGCGGTTGAGGAGGAGGAAGCGATCTCCCACCGGATAGGCGTGGTGCGGGTTGTGGGTGATGAAGATGACCCCGAGCCCGCGGTCGCGGGCCTGCACGATGTAGCGGAGCACCACCCCGGCCTGCTTCACGCCGAGCGCCGAGGTGGGCTCGTCCAGGATCAGCGCGCGCGCTCCGAAGTGGACGGCGCGCGCGATCGCGACCGACTGGCGCTCCCCGCCCGAGAGCGTGCCCACCGGCTGGTCCGGATCCCGGATGTCGATGCCCATCTCGGCCATCTCGCGCTTGGTGGTCGTCCTCGCCACCCGCACGTCGAACCGGCGGAACGGGCCGCGGCCGCGGGTCGGCTCCGAGCCGAGGAAGAAGTTCCGCCAGACCGACATGAGCGGGATCATCGCCAGGTCCTGGTAGACGGTGGCGATGCCGAGGTCGAGCGCCTCCCGCGGCGAGGAGAGCCGCAGCGGCCTGCCGTCCATCAGGTACTCGCCCTCGTCCGGCGGGTGCACCCCGGACAGGATCTTGATGAGCGTCGACTTGCCCGCGCCGTTGTCGCCGAGCACGCAGGTGACCTCGCCGGCCCGGACCGTGGTGGAGATGTCCTTCACGGCGATCACGCTGCCGAAGTACTTGCCGATACCGCGCACCTCGAGCAGCGGAGCCGCGCCGCTTGGATCGCTCATCGTCGTGACGCCTCCGCGAACCGCCGGATGAAGGAGTTGCTCAGCGTGGCCAGCAGCAGCATCGCGCCGAGGAAGAACTTGAACCAGTCCGCGTCCCAGCCCGCGTAGACGATGCCCTGCGAGGCCATGCCGAAGATGATCGCCCCGATCGAGGCGCCGATGGCCGTGCCGTAGCCGCCGGTCAGCAGGCAGCCGCCGATCACCGCGGCCACGATGAACTGCAGCTCCAGCCCGATGCCGTAGCTGGCCTGGGCCGAGGTGAGCCGCACCGCGGTCATCGTGCCGACCAGCCAGGCCGCGAACGCGGTCGTCATGAACAGCGCGATCTTCGTCCGAGCGGCCGGCACGCCCACGCTGCGGGCGGCCCGCTGGTCGCCGCCGACGCTGAAGATCCAGTTGCCGGCCCGGGTGCGGGTGAGCACCCAGGTAGCCAGCAGCGTGATCCCGACCCACCAGAGGATCGCCACCCGGAACTCGGCACCGGCGATCGACACCGTCGAGGCGAGGACGTTGAAGACGGCGTCGTACCCGGGCACCCGGTCGAGCCCGCCGACCTGCACGGTCCCCACCACTTGCTTGGTGATCCCCAGGTTCAGGCCCTGCAACATGAGGAAGGTGCCGAGCGTCACGATGAAGCTCGGCAGCCCGGTGCGGACCACCATGATCCCGTTGAAGAAGCCGATCGCGAGCGCGACCAGCAGGGCGAGGCCGATCGCGACGTACAGGTTCAGCCCGTACTGGGTGGTCGCGATCAGGATGACCAGCCCGACCGAGCCGATCATCACGCCGGCGGACAGGTCGAACTCGCCGCCGATCATCAGCAGCCCGATCGCGACCGCCATGATGCCCAGCGTCGAGGACACGTCGAGCCAGGTGGCGGTCCCGTCCGCGGTGCCGAAGATGTCGGACTGGGTGGTGAAGAAGATGTAGACGACGATGGCGCCGACGATCGAGCCCAGCTCGGGCCGGATGAGCAGGCGGCGCAGCCGCCCGACATCGGCGACCCGCTCGTCGGCGGCCGGTGCGGTCGCGGTCATCCGCGCTGCCTCCTCCTCGTGCGTGCGGGGGCCGGAGCCACGGCGGTCCGGCCCCCGCACTGTGCTGACCCTGCGCTCCTACCGGGTGCCCTTCGTGGCCAGGTCGGCGATCTCGTCGGCGTTCTCCTTGGTGACGAAGCCGGGGCCGGTGAGCACCGGCCGGCCGCCACCGGCGGTGTTGAGGTTGGTCTTGTACAGGTACAGCAGCGTGATCGGCAGGTAGCCCTGCAGGTACTGCTGCTGGTCGACGGCGAACAGGATCTCGTCGTTCTTGATCGCCTCGACCACCGTGCCGTCCAGGTCGAACGTGCCGAGCGTCGCCTGCGAGCCGGCCTCCTTCATGGCGTCGCGGGCCGCGATGGCCACCGCGTTGTTCAGCGTGAGCACGCCGTTGATGGACGTGTCCTGCTGCAGCTTCGCCTTGATCTTCGCCTGCGCGTCCACCAGGTCGCTGATGCCGACCTGCAGGTTCTCCACCGTGCCGCCGAGGCTCGACTTGGCGCCGTTGCACCGCTCCTCCAGGCCGATGTTGCCGGCCTCATGCACGACGCAGAGCATCTTGGTGACCCCGGCCTCCTTGAGCTTGAGCCCGGCGCCCTCACCGGCGATGCCTTCGGACTGTCCCACGTGCGTGATCGCGCCGAACTCGGCCGAGCGCGACTCACCGGAGTTGATCGTGATGACGGGGATGTCGGCCTGCACGGCCTTCTCGATCGAGGCCTTGAGCGCGTCCGGGTTGGCCATCGAGACGACGAGGCCGTCGACCTTCTGGCTCACCGCGGTGTCGATCAGCTGGGACTGCTTCTGCGGGTCGCCGTCGCCCTGGTAGTTGACCTCGACCCCGATGTCGCTGCCCGCCTTTTCCGCGCCGGTCTTCACCACGTCCCAGAACTTGTCGCCGCTCCCGGCGTGGACGACCACCGCGAACGTGAGGTCCGTACCGCCGCCGCTGGAGTCCGAATCGGACGATCCCTTGTTCTCCTCGGAGCAGCCCGCGGCGAGCAGGGCGGCGACCGCCAGTCCCGCCCAGAGCCGTCTCGTTCCGATCATCGAGGGTTCCTTCCTCCCGGTCCGCCGCCGACGCCCTACTGGGCCGTCGGGAAGTTCAGATGAGCGGTGGCCTCCTGGTGTGGCCACCGGCTGGTCACGACCTTGCCGCGGGTGTAGAACGCGACACCCTCCGGCCCGTGCACGTGCGCGTCGCCGAACAGCGACGCCTTCCACCCGCCAAACGAGTAGAACGCCATCGGCACCGGGATCGGCACGTTCACCCCCACCATGCCGACCTCGACGCGCCGCTGGAACTCCCGCGCCGCCTCCCCGCTCGCGGTAAAGATCGCGGTGCCGTTTCCGTACGGGTTGGCGTTGACGATCTCCAGCGCGGCCTCCATGGTGTCCGCCCGGAGCACGACCAGCACCGGGCCGAAGATCTCGTCCCGGTAGACCGACATGTCCGTGCCGACCCGGTCGAACAGGCAGGGCCCGAGGAAGAACCCGTCCTCGGCGCCGGGGACCCGCACGCCGCGGCCGTCGACCACGAGTTCCGCGCCGGCGGCGACGCCGGCCTCGATATAGCCGGCGATCCGCTGCAGCGCCTCCCGGGTCACCACCGGGCCCATCTCCGACCCCTCGGCCAGGCCCGGCCCGACCCGGATGGCCCTGGCCCGCTCGGCGATCCGGGCGACCAGCGGGTCGCCGGCATCGCCGACCGCCACCACGGCGGAGACCGCCATGCAGCGCTGCCCGGCCGAGCCGTAGCCCGCCGCGACCAGCTGCCCGGCCGCGTAGTCGAGGTCGGCGTCGGGCAGCACGATCGCGTGGTTCTTGGCGCCGCCGAGCGCCTGCACCCGCTTGCCGGCCAGGCTCGCCCGCTCGTGCACGTACCGGGCCACCGGCGTCGATCCGACGAACGACACCGCGTCGATGTCCGGGTGGTCGAGGATCGC
>JBKOXW010000309.1:0-8185 GCA_046744115.1 Actinomycetota bacterium
CGCCGGGGCGAGCGCCCAGCCGATCCGCCACCCGGTCGCGCTGAACGTCTTCGACACCGACGACACGGTGATCGTCCGGTCCCGGCAGGCCGGCTCGGCGGCCACCGGCCGGTGCGCCAGCCCGTCGAAGACCACGTGCTCGTACGCCTCGTCCGCGACGATGTAGGCGTCGTGGCGCCGGGCCAGCTCGCCCACCGCGCGAAGCTCCTCGGCGGCCAGCAGCCGCCCGGTCGGGTTCCACGGCGTGTTCAGGATGATCAGCCGGGTGCGTGGCCCGACGGTGCCGGCGAGGAGGTCCAGTTCGATCCGGAAGTCCGGGAACGAGGTGGGCAGGTAACGCGGCACGGCACCGGCCGCGACCGCGCACGGCGCGTACATGTCGTACGCCGGCTCGACCACGACCACCTCGTCGCCGGGCTCGACGAGCGCGTGCACCGCCGACCAGATCGCCTCGGTGGCGCCGACGGTCACGGTGACCTCGGTGTCGGGGTCGTAGTCCAGCCCGTACTCGCGGGCCGCGTGCCGGGCGATCGCCTGCCGCAGCGCCGCGTCGCCGACGCTCGGGGCGTACTGATTCAAGCCGCCGCGCAGCGCGCGGCCCGCCGCGTCGAGCAGCGGCTCGGGCGGGTCGAAGTCCGGGAAGCCCTGGGCGAGGTTGATCGCATCGTGCTCGATCGCCAGCTGCGTCACGGTGGAGAAGATCGACGTGCCGAACCCTCGCATCGTCGAGCGCAGCAACGCGGACATGTCCCTCCCTTGCGGAAGACACCCCGACAATTGGCCCCGACCATAGTGCCCGCCATGTAACAGGTTGGTATCCAGGAGGTTGCCTCGCCGGGCCGCAGGCCGCACTCTCATAGGCCACAACCAGGTGTGTGACCTCGGTCACGGCCGGAGGCGAGCTGCGGTGCTGGCGGTGCGGAACCTCGAGGTCGTCTACGACGACGTGATGCTCGTCCTGCGCGGGGTGAGCCTCGAGGTCCCGGACGGCAGGATCGTCGCGCTGCTCGGCGCGAACGGCGCCGGCAAGACCACCCTGCTGCGCGCCATCTCCGGCCTCCTCGACGTGCACGACGGCGAGATCACCAAGGGCTCGGTCACCGTCGACGGCGCCCCCATCCACCGGCTCAGCCCCCCGGCCGTCGTCCGCCGCGGGGTGAAGCAGGTGATGGAAGGGCGGCGGGTCTTCGCCGAACTGAGCGTCGAGGAGAACCTGCGGGTCGGCGCGCACACCGACACCCGGCGGCTGCGGCCGAACCTGCAGCGGGTGTACGACCTGTTCCCGACCCTCGCCGAGCGGCGCCGGCAGACCGCGGGGTACCTGTCCGGCGGCGAGCAGCAGATGCTGGCGATCGGCCGGGCCCTCGTCACCGACCCGCGGTACCTGCTGCTGGACGAGCCGAGCCTCGGGCTGGCGCCGCTGCTCGTGCAGCGCATCCGGGACCTCATCGTGGAGATCAACCGACAGGGCACGACGATCCTGCTGGTCGAGCAGAACGCGGCGGTGGCGCTGTCCGTCGCCGACCACGGGTACGTGCTGGAGACCGGCAAGGTCGTGATGGACAAGCCGGCCGCGGAGCTGATGGCCGACTCGGACGTGCGGGAGTTCTACCTCGGGCTCGGTGCCGAGGGCACCGCGCGCAAGTCCTTCCGCGACGTCAAGCACTACAAGCGCCGCAAGCGGTGGCTGTCATGACGGGCGCCCCCGCCGGACCGGGCCCGGTGCTCACGTTCGCCGACGTGCAGCTGGCCTTCGCCGGCGTCACCGCGATCGACGGGGTGTCGTTCGAGGTCGGCCCGCACGAGCTGTTCGCGATCATCGGCCCGAACGGGGCGGGCAAGACGTCGATCTTCAACGTGCTCTCCGGCGTCTACCGCCCGCAGCGGGGCCGGGTCACCTTCGCCGGCGTCGACATCGTCGGCCGCCGCCCGCACGCGATCGCCGCCCTCGGCATGGCCCGCACGTTCCAGAACGTCGAGCTGTTCGCGAACCTCACCGCGATCGACAACCTCATGCTCGGCCGGCACACGCACGTCCGGTACGGCGCGCTGGCCGCGCTGGCGTGGGTGGGCCGGGCGCGCCGGGAGGAGCTGCGCCACCGCGCGGTCGTCGAGGACATCGTCGACTTCCTCGAGCTCGAGCAGTGGCGGACGGTGCCGGTCGGGCTGCTCCCGTACGGCGTGCAGAAGCGGGTCGAGCTTGGCCGGGCGCTGGCCATGCAGCCGCGGCTGCTGCTGCTCGACGAGCCGGTGGCGGGCATGAACGTCGAGGAGACCGAGGACATGGCCCGGTACATCCTCGACGTCCGGGAGGAGCTCGACATCCCGATGATCATGGTCGAGCACGACATGGGCGTGGTCATGGACCTCGCCGACCGGGTCCTCGTCGTTGACTTCGGCGCGCCGATCACCACCGGGACGCCGGAGGCGGTGCAGGAGAACCCCGACGTGATCCGGGCCTACCTCGGCGAGGAGCACCGGCAGCGGACCGGCCAGGCCGTACCGCCGCCACCGGACCAAGCGGTCGGCGCGGACGCCCGGCCGACCGTCCCGAGAGGAGGACCGCCGTGACGACGACCGCCACCGCCCCGGTTGCCGCGCGCCCCGTGGCGACCACGACGATCGCCACCCGAGTCCGGGACTGGGCCCAGCGCGAGCCGGATCGGATCGCCATGCGGGAGAAGGACTTCGGGATCTGGCAGGAGGTCACCTGGGCCCAGTACTGGGACCGGGTCCTCGACGTGGCGCACGGCCTGCTGGCGCTCGGCGTGCAGCCGGGCGACCGGGTCGCGATCCACTCCGAGAACCGCCGCGAGTGGCTCTACACGGATCTCGCCACGGTTGCGGTGCGGGGCACCACCATCGGGCTGTACCCGACGAACCCGGCCGCCGAGGTCGGCTACCTGCTCGCGGACTCCGGGGCGCGGATCCTCGTGGCCGAGGACCAGGAGCAGGTCGACAAGGCGCTCGAGGTGCTCGACCAGCTGCCGGACCTGGAGCGGATCGTCTACGTCGAGCCGCGCGGCATCCGCGGGGCCGCCGCCGACGACGGCCGGCTGATGTCGTGGGACGACCTGCTCGCGCTCGGCCGCGAGCACCGGGCCGCCCATCCCGACGAGGTCGAGCACCGGATGACCGAGGCGCGCCCGGACGACATCATGACGCTGATCTACACGTCGGGCACGACCGGGCCGCCGAAGGGCGCCATGCTCACCGTCGCCAACGTCGAGTTCGCGATCAAGATTCTTGTCGAGGCCGGCGGCTTCACCGACCCGCCGCCGTCCACATCGGACGTCACGCTGTCCTATCTGCCGCTGTGCCACGTCGCCGAGCGCATCTTCACCACCTGGTTCAACGCAGCCAGCGGGGTGCAGGTCAACTTCGCCGAGTCGATCGAGACGGTGCAGGCCAACCTGCGCGAGATCCAGCCCACGATCCTGTTCGGCGTGCCGCGGATCTGGGAGAAGGTGCTGGCCACCGTGACGATCCGGATGTCCTCGGCGTCCCGGCTCAAGCGGGCAACGTACGTGCTCGGCATGCGCCTCGCCGGCCGGATCGGCGAGACGCTGGTGCGCACCGGCGGTCGGCGCACCGCCGGCACCCGGCTGCTGTACGCGGTTGGCTGGGTCTTCCTGTTCCGGGCGCTGCGCGACCGGATCGGCATGCGCAAGGTCCGCTACGCCGCCTCCGGGGCCGCGCCGATCGCGCCGGACGTGCTGCGGTTCTTCATGGGCATCGGGGTGCCGATGCACGAGGTGTACGGCATGACGGAGAACAGCGCGATCGCCACGGCCAACCGGCCCGGCCGGATCAAGCTCGGCACGGTCGGCGAGCCGCATCCGGGGATCGAGCTGCGCATCGACCCCGAGACCGGCGAGATCCTCACCCGCCACCCCGGCGTGTTCGCCGGCTACTGGCGCAAGCCGGAGGCGACGGACCGCGCGCTGACCGCCGACGGCTGGCTGCACACCGGGGACGTCGGCGAGTGGGTCGACGGCACCCACGTCAAGATCACCGACCGGATGAAGGACATCATCATCACCTCTGGCGGGAAGAACATCGGCCCGTCGGAGATCGAGAACGCGCTGAAGACCTCGCCGTACATCAAGGAGGCCGTGGTCGTCGGCGACCGTCGGCCGTACCTGACCGCGCTCATCGGCATCGAGCTGGACACCGTCGGCAACTGGGCGCAGCAGCGCCGGCTGCCGTACACGACCTACCGCGACCTGGCCGAGAAGCCAGAGGTGGTCGCGCTCGTGCAGGGCGTGGTCGACGAGGTCAACGCCCGGCATGCGCCGGTCGAGCAGGTGCGGAAGTTCCGGATGCTGCCGAAGGAACTCGACCACGAGGACGGCGAGCTGACGGCGACGCAGAAGGTCAAGCGGGCCGCGCTGGGCCGGATGTTCGGCGACCTGGTCGAGTCCATGTACAGCGGCGGGCGGTGAGGGTCGCCGGTGGACGAGTTCCTCGCCAGCCTCGCCCGCGGCCTCGGCACGGGCAGCATCTACGCGCTGCTCGGGATCGGCTTCGTGATCATCTACAAGTCGACCCAGGTGATCAGCTTCGCCCAGCCGGCGCTCATGGTCACCGGCGCGGTGCTGGTCAGCTACCTGGTCGTCCAGCTGACCTTCTACCTCGCGGTCGCCCTCGCCATCGCCGCCGTCGCGCTGCTCGCGCTCAGCCTGGAGCGGGTGGCGTTGCGGCCCATGGTGGGCAGACCGGTGTTCGCGATCGTGATCATCACGCTCGGCCTGGACATCACGATCAGGGTGGTCGTGAACGGCTTCATCGGCCGGGACGTGCGCCAGGTCGGCGACCCGTGGGGACTGCGCACGGTGAGTATCGGCGGGGTCGCGGTCCAGGTGCGGTACCTGGCGATGATGCTCACCATGGCCGTGGTCGTCGCCGCGCTGTACGCGTTCTTCCGGTACTCGCGGATGGGGCTGGCGATGCGGGCGACCGCGTTCGACCAGGAGGCCGCGCTCGCGCAGGGCGTCTCGGTCGGTGCCGTGTTCGCGCTGTCCTGGGCGATCGCCGGCGGGCTCGCCGCGCTGGCCGGCGTGTTCGTCGCCACCGGCGCCGGCGTCGACCAGCAGACCTGGATCATCGCGCTGAAGGCGCTGCCGGCGATCGTCCTGGGTGGACTGGACTCGGTCGAGGGCGCCGTCGCCGGCGGGCTGATCGTCGGCGTGGTGGAGTCGCTGGTCGGCACCTACCAGGGCGAGTACGCGCCGTGGCTGGGCCAGAACTTCGCGGTCGTCTCCCCGTACGTGGTGATGCTGCTGGTCCTTCTGGTCCGCCCGTACGGCCTGTTCGGCACGCGCGAGGTGGAACGGGTATGAGCGCGGTGGAAGCCCCGCCGCGCCGACGCCGCGCGGGAGGCGCGCTGCCCGGCCGCCCCCTGCTCTACACCTCCTACGCGCAGAACATGGCGCTGATCAACAGCCGCCCGAAGCGGCGGGCGGTGGCCGCGCTGCTCGTCCTCGCGTTCGGGTTGCCGTTCCTGCTCGCCGACGACCTGCTGCAACTGCTCGCCACCGGCCTGGTTGCCTCGATCGGCGCCATCGGGCTGAACCTGGTCACCGGGTACGCCGGCCAGGTCTCCCTCGGGCACGCGTTCTTCATCGCGATCGGCGCCTACACCGCGGCCGCGATCAGCGGCGACCCGGACGGCCGGACCATCGGGTACGGCATCACGTTCCTGCCGTTCTGGCTGCTGGCCGCCGGGCTGACGGCGGCGCTCGCCGGGCTGCTCGTCGCGCCGCTGGCCACCCGGCTGCGCGGGCTCTACCTCGCGATCGTCACGCTCGGCCTGGTGTTCCTCGGAGAGCACATCTTCAAGGAGTGGAGCGCGCTGACCGGCGGCCCCGGGGTCGGCCGGCAAGCCGCGGTGCCGGAGATGTTCGGCATCCGGTTCGACGTCGACGGAGCGGTGTTCACCCGCGAGCAGAAGCTGTACCTGCTCATGCTCGTGCTGCTGGTGATCTTCGGCGTGCTGGCCCGCAACCTGGCCCGGTCCGCGGTCGGGCGTGCCTTCGCCGCGGTGCGCGACCGCGACATCGCCGCGTCGGTGATCGGGGTGAGCCTGACCCGGACGAAGATGCTCGCGTTCGCGATCTCGTCGTTCTACGCCGGCTGCGCCGGCGCGCTGCTCTACACGATCACCGGGTTCTTCGAGCCGGGATCGTTCAACCTGCTGCTGTCCGTGCAGTACATCGCGATGATCCTGATCGGCGGGGTCGCGACGATCTCCGGCTCGATCCTGGGCGCGCTGTTCATCACGCTGCTGCCCAGGTTTACCCGGGAGCTGCCCGACTATCTGCCGTTCATCAGCGCCGACTCGACCGCGACGATCAACGTGTTCCAGGTCGAGACGATCCTCTATGGACTGCTCATCATCGGCTTCCTGCTGTTCGAGCCGCGCGGGCTGTACGGGATCTGGACGCGTGCCCGCAACTACTGGAAGTCCTGGCCGTTCTCGTACTAGCTGGGGCCCGCCTCAGCGCTGAGGAAAGGAACATCGATGAGGACCACGACCACGCGCGTGCGGGCCGGTGCGGCGCTCGCCATCGTCGCGCTCGCGATCGCCGGCTGCCGCGGCGACGACGAGGGCGGGGAGGCCGAGGGCAAGGGCGGCGTCACCACCGACGTCGGGGTGACCAGCGAGCCGTGTCCGGACGCGGTCGACACCAACAAGGGCTGCATCTACCTCGGCACCATCTCCGACCTGACCGAGGGCCCGTTCGCCGCGCTCGCGGTGCCCATCACCGAGGCGCAGAAGGCGTTCTGGAAGAAGGTGAACACCGAGGGCGGGATCGGTGACTACGAGGTCGACGTGACCCGCTACGTCCGCGACAACAAGTACAACCCGGAGATCCACAACCAGGTCTACCAAGAGATCAAGGGCAGCGTGCTGGGCCTGGCGCAGACGCTCGGCTCGCCGACGACGGCCGCGATCATCGCCGACCTCAAGCAGAACAACGTCGTCTCCGCGCCCGCGTCGTGGACCTCGGCGTGGGGCTTCGAGGACGTCATCGTCGAGTCCGGCACGAACTACTGCTTCGAGTCGATGAACTCGGTCGACTACGCGGTCGAGCAGTTCCAGGCGAAGAGCGTGCTGGCGATCCACTACCCCGGCGACTACGGCGCCGACGCGGCGGCCGGGGCGAAGATCGCCGCCGAGGCGAACTCGCTGACGTTCGACGCGGTGGAGACCCAGTCGGGGACGCAGAACCAGGCCGGCGCGATCGACGCGATCGTCTCCGGCAAGCCCGACCTCGTCATCCTGACCACCGGTCCGGCCGACGCCGCGGTCATCGTCGGCCAGGCCGCCGCGCGCGGCTACCGGGGCCGCTACATCGGCACCAGCCCGACGTGGAACCCCGCGCTGATCAAGAGCCCGGCGGGGCCGGCCTTCAAGGCGCAGTACTTCCAGTCCGGGCCGTGGGAGACGTTCACCTCCGACACGCCCGGCCACGAGGCCATGCGGGCGGCGATCGGCAACGTGCAGCCTAACGACGGCTACACCTCGGGCTGGGCGTGGTCCTACCCGCTGAAGGCGGCGCTGGAGAAGGCGGTCGAGAACAAGGACCTCACCCGCAAGGGGCTGCTCGACGCGGTCAAGCAGCTGGAATCGGTCGACTACCAGGGGATGCTGCCCTCCGGCGCGGGCAACTACGCCGGTGACCCGAACGAGGCCGTCTTCCGGCAGAGCCTGATCTCGAAGGTGGACGAGTCGTCGCCGACCGGCGTCTCGACGGTGCAGGAATTCTTCGTCGGCAAGACGGCAGAGGGGTATACGTTCGAGGGGCCATGCTTCGAGTCCCTGTGACGACGGCCCGCTAGCAATGGCGGGGTGGTTGCGGTCGCTGTGGGTAAGAGTTAGGTCACTGTTCGCACCGAGTCGCGACGCACTGCGGCATTTCGCGGTTCCTGCGGTTAGCCTGCGTCCCATGCTGGACGTGGGTCGACTGCGGATGGTGCTTGCGGTGCGCGCTCACGGGAGCATCGACGGGGCGGCACGCGCACTGTCCTGCCCGCCGGCCGAGGTCGGCCAGCAGATCGCGGCGCTGGAGCGGCATCTCGGCGCGGCACTGGTCGACGGCGAACCGCCCGGCCGGGCGCTCACCCCGGCGGGCCACCGCCTGGCCGGTCACGCCGAGCGGGTGCTGGCCGACCTCGACGC
>JBKOXW010000280.1:0-5479 GCA_046744115.1 Actinomycetota bacterium
ACTCGGGCGGCCCGTCACCCGCGGCGGGTCCGCGCGCGGCCGACACGCCGGCGGGCATCGCGGCGAGGTCGCCCCCGCGCGCACCGGCCCGCGGCCACAGCCGCGTCAGCGAGTCGCCGTGCCGGGCGGGCACCAGTCGCCAGCCGGATCCGACCAGGATCTCCGCGGCCGCGTCGAACGCCGCGTCGGCCTCGGCCCGGGCCCGTGGCGCCAGACCCATCCAGCTGGTGGAGTCGATGAGGAACGCCACCGACGTGTCCGACGGCGACCGGGAGGCGGCCAGCGCGGCGGCCTGCTCCGGGTTGAGCAGGCCGAGCACGGCAACCAAGGTGCCGACGTCCTCGGCACCGCGCAGGATGGCCACCGCGGGGTCCAGGCCGCGCGCCCGCGACATCGTCACCTCGGCCAGGTGGTCGAGCAGGACGCCCTCCTCGCCGACGTTCGCGCCGCCCGAAGCGAGGCCGGTCTCGTCGAGCAGGTGCACCGCGTAGCCCTGCCGGCCGAGGTGCACGCCGATGCTCGCGATCGCGCTGACCCCCCACTCGAAGCTGGAGCCCGGCCCGTCCCCGCGGTGCGCACCGGCCCGGCCGTCGAGCAGCAGGGTCGCCCGGCTCTGCCAGGGCCGCTCCTCGCGGCGGACCATGAGCTTGCCGACCCGGGCCGTCGACCGCCAGTGCACCTTGCGCAGGTCGTCGCCGTTGCGGTACTCGCGGGTGGCGGCGTCGTCGTCGCCACGGATCGCGACCGCCCGGCTCACACTCTCTCCGCCGGACTCCCACGCGCCGCCGAGCCGCGCCGGCGGCAGCGGCTGCAGCACCGGCACCACGGTGAGGCGGTCGATCGCGGAGAAGCTGCGGGTCAGCTCGACCAGCCCGAACGGGTCGGCCAGGCGCAGCCGCAGCGGGCCGATCCGGTACCGCCCCCGGGCGTCCGAGCGCACCGGGTAGCGCACCGTGCGGTGCTGTCCCGGGCCGATCCGGTCGACGGTGAACCGCGGCCGCCCGCCCAGGGTGTACGGGACCTCGTCCTCGATCAGCAGCACGCCGGTCGGCAGCATGGACACGTTCTCCAGCCGGATGATCGCCTCGGCCGCCTGGCCGACCGCGACCCGGCTCGGCGCCAGCGAGCGCACGCAGGACAGCCGGAACCGGGTCCGCGCCACCACCGCCGCCGCCACCAGCGGCAGCGCGAGCAGGAAGATCGCCACCCGGAGCAGGTCGCGCTCGCCGAGCGCCAGCGCGCACAGGCCCGCCGCGCCTCCGGCCGCGAGCAGGCACCGGCCGCGGGTGGTCAGCCCGGACAGCGCGGCGCGCATGTCCTAGATCCCGCCGCGCACAGGCGGTGTCTCGACCGATCGCGGCACCGGAACCCGGGCCACGAGGTCACCGATGATCGCTTCGGCGGTGCGCCGGGCGATCTGCGCCTCCGCGGTCGGCAACACGCGGTGCGAGAGCACCGGCTGGGCGAGCCGCTGCAGGTCGTCGGGCAGCACGTAGTCCCGGCCCCCGTCGAGCGCGGCGAACGCCTTCGCCGCGCGCAGCAGTTGCAGTGCGGCTCGGGGGGAGGCGCCGAGCCGCAGGTCGGGCGACCGGCGGCTCGCGTTGACCAGGTCCACCGCGTACCGGCGGACGGCATCGGAGACGTGCACCGTTCGGACGCCGCCGATCAGCCGGCGTACCTCGGTCGCGGTCGACACCGGCTGCAGCACGTCAAGGGGGTCGCGGCCGGCGTGGTCGGCGAGCATCGTCATCTCCGCGGCCGGGTCCGGGTAGCCCATCGAGATCCGCGCGGTGAACCGGTCGCGCTGCGCCTCGGGCAGCGGGTACGTGCCCTCCATCTCGATCGGGTTCTGGGTGGCCACGACCATGAAGGGGGCCTCCAGCACGTAGCTGACCCCGTCCACCGTGACCTGCCGCTCCTCCATGCACTCCAGGAGCGCGGATTGGGTCTTCGGCGAAGCCCGGTTGATCTCGTCGCCGACCACGAGGTTGGCGAAGACCGCGCCAGGCCTGAACTCGAACTCGCGCGACTCCTGGTTGTAGACGCTCACCCCGGTGACGTCGCTTGGCAGCAGGTCCGGGGTGAACTGGATGCGGCGCACCGAGCAGTCGATCGACCGGGCCAACGCCTTCGCCAGCTTGGTCTTGCCGACGCCGGGGACGTCCTCGATCAGCAGGTGTCCCTCGGCGAGCAGCACGACGATGGTCAGCCGCACGATCTCCGGCTTGCCGTCGATGACGCGCTCGATGTTGGCCGCGATCCGCGCGCTGGCCTCCTGGACCGCCTCAAGCGGCAACACCTCGGGCGAGCCAGTGGGATCTGCCACCGACAGCGGTGCCTGGCTCGCCCGGGCGCGGTCAACCCCGGGGACGCCTCCGCTCGCATCCTGCAACGCCACTCGCTCCTCCTCGACCGGGCGCGGGCTGGGTGGCCTACGCGTCGTCGACGTCCGGAACCACGGTATGCATCCGGCCACGGGTCACGCGGCTGCCGCGTCAGGACGTTTCCTGCACGCAGTCTGTCAAATCCAGCCTCGCCCCGCGCGGATGCGTTATCAACCAGACATCCGACGGCCGATGTGCCCACGCCGTTCCCGGGCGGGTGTGCCGCAGCCGGCGCGGCGGGGAGCGCGAGGAGGCCGGGTGGACCGGACCGAGGCACTGCAGGTCAACCGCATGTTCCACGACCACGAGTGCGCCTACTACGACGAGCGGTTCGCGATCGGGCACGACGGCCGAGCCGCCCGGATGGCCCGGTCCGAGGTGCAGCGCCTGCTCGGCCGCGCGCTGCGGCCGGCCGAGGTCGTGCTCGACCCCGGCTGCGGCACGGGCTGGCAGGCGGCCGGCCTGCGCCGGGCGACCGCCGGGCTGGCGGTCGTCGGACTGGACCTGTCCGCCGGCATGCTGGACCGGGCCCGCGCGGCGGGCGCCTGGCCGCTCGTGCACGGGGACGCCGGCCGGCTGCCGTTCGCCGGTGCGACGTTCGACCTGGTGGTCACCCGGGGCGTGCTGCACCACCTGGCCGACGTGACCGGCGCGCTGGCCGAGTGGCGGCGGGTGCTGCGACCCGGCGGCGCGGTGGTGATCGCGGCTGAGCCGACTCCCGCGGCGGAGCGGCACGCGGCCGCGCTGGTGCGCGTCCTGCTCCCGCTGCTGCGCCGACCGCTCACCGCCGAGGAGGACGTCTGGGAGGTCGCCGCGATGGCGGCCAACCTGCACGTGTTCACCCCGGCCGATCTGGGCCGGATGGCCCGCGAGGCCGGGTACCCGCGGGTGTCGCTGTCCGCCCGCGGCTTCGCCGGCACGCTCGTGCTCGCCGTCTCGTACGTCATGCACGGCCGCCGGCCGGGTCTGGCGGCGCGGCTGCCGTGGCGCGCGCTGGCCGCTGGCGCCGGACGGCTCGACGCGGTGCTCGCCGACCGGCTGCTTCCCGAACGCCTCCGGCACACCGTGGTCGGCGTGCTGCGGACCTGAGCGGAGCCGCCGGCGGTCACTTGGCTGCTTTTCTTGGTTGCAGGTGGGGGATAGTGGGGTATGGTGGTGCGCTGTGGAGCGCAGGGCGGCTGGCGCGCCACCGGGTCGAGCGGAGGTGGTGCCGTGTTCCTCGGCACGCACTCGCCGCGGCTCGACGAGAAGGGCCGGCTGTTCCTGCCGGCGAAGTTCCGGGACGAGCTGGCGGAGGGCGTCGTGATCACCAAGGGACAGGAGCGCTGTCTCTTCGTGTTCCCGGTCGCCGAGTTCCGCCGGGTCACCGAGGCGCTGTCGCAGGCGCCGGTGACGCAGAAAACCGTCCGCGACTACAGTCGGGTGTTCTTCGCCAGCGCCTCGGACGAGGTGCCCGACCGCCAGGGCCGGATCACGATCCCGGCGTCGCTGCGCCAGTACGCCGGGCTGACCAAGGACTGCGTCGTGATCGGCGCCAACGCACGCGTCGAGATCTGGGACACCGCAGCGTGGGAGGCCTACCTGGCCGACCGCGAGCAGGCGTTTGCCGATCTCGAGGAGGAGGTGCTGCCGGGGGTGCTGTGACGGCACCCCTGTGTCCGTAGGACCGCGAACGTCCGTCCGACGCGAATCCCGTACGACGAGGTCTCCCCCCGCTCCACGCGGCAGCGCGGAGCTCCTGCCGCCTCCCCTGGGGTCCCTTCCCCGGCCCCAGGTCGGCGGCGAGGCGGGGGAGCGGGTGGGGACCTGGCCGGACGGATGGAGGTGCGGGCGTTCGGGTGTGTGCCGGCGGGCGCCGGGGGTGTCGAGGCTCGTCGGCGACGGTCGCTCCGCGGGGCGGCGCACGGAGGGGTCGAGATGGACAGCGTGACGATGACCGGTCTGCCCGGCAGCGGGCGGCCGCGCCCGCGTGCCGTGCCGGCGCTCGCCGATGACGTGCGGGGGAGCCTGGTGCTGCTCGGGCTCGCCCTCGGCGTGCTGGCGGCGACGCCGCTGGCCGTGTGGTTGCTGGCCCGGCTGGTGTGACATGGCCGGCCCCGGCGACGACGGCGCGCACGTTCCCGTCCTGCTTCCGCGCGTGCTCGACCTGCTGGCACCGGCGCTGTCCGGGCCTTCGGCCGTGCTGGTCGACGCCACTGTCGGCCTTGGCGGGCACGCCGAGGCGCTGCTGGCCGCTCATCCGGCGCTGACCATCGTCGGCCTCGACCGTGATCCGGAGGCGCTGGCCCGCAGCGGGGAGCGGCTGGCGCGGTTCGCCGGCCGGGTACATCTCGTGCACGCCGTCTACGACGCGATCGGCCGGGTGCTCGCCGAGCTGGGCGTCGGGCCGGTGGACGCGGTGCTGTTCGACCTCGGCGTCTCGTCCCTCCAACTGGACCAGGCACGGCGCGGCTTCGCCTACGCGCAGGACGCGCCGCTCGACATGCGGATGGACCCGAGCGCGGGCCGCACCGCCGCGGACGTGGTGAACGGCTACTCCGCCGCCGAGCTCAGCCGGGTGCTGCGCGAGTACGGCGAGGAGCGGTTCGCGGCGCGGATTGCGGCGGCGATCGTGCGGGAGCGGGCCAGGGAGCCGCTCACGTCCACCGCGCGGCTGGCCGAGCTGGTCCGGCAGGCGATCCCTGCGGCGACGCGGCGGACCGGTGGCAACCCGGCCAAGCGCACGTTCCAGGCGCTGCGCATCGAGGTCAACGGCGAGCTCACCGCGCTGCGCGCGGCGCTGCCCGCGGCGGTCGACGCGATCCGGGTCGGCGGGCGGATCGCCGTGCTGAGCTACCACTCGCTGGAGGACCGGATCGTCAAGCGGACCTTCGCCGAGCGTGCCCGCGGCAGCACCCCGGAAGGACTGCCGGTCGAGCTTCCGGGGTCCGGACCGGTGCTGCGGCTGCTGACCCGCGGCGCGGAGACGCCCGCCGCCGCCGAGGTGCTCGCCAACCCGCGCGCGGCGTCGGCGCGACTGCGGGCCGCGGAGCGCATCCGGGAGGCGGAATGACAGCCCGGCCGCGCACCGGCACCGCCCGGCCGCGTACCGGCTC
>JBKOXW010000182.1:0-7192 GCA_046744115.1 Actinomycetota bacterium
GCGCCGAGCGGGTCGCCGACTCCGGCCTGCGGCTCGTCGCGGTGCGCCGGCCGGGCGTGCCGCTCGTGGAGGCACGCCTGCGGGTGCCGTTCGCCGGCACCGCGCGGCGGCACTCGGCGAAGGCGCTGCTGCTCGGCGAGACCCTGCTGTCCGGGACCGAGGCGCACAACCAGGTCGAGCTGGCCGCGGCGCTCCAGTCGCTCGGCGCGGACCTGCACGTCTCGGTCGACGCCGACCGGCTGCTCGTCGGCGGCGCCGTGCTACGCAATGGGCTCGGCCGGCTGCTGGACCTGCTCGGCGAGGCCCTGGCCGGCGCCACGTACCCGTCCCGGGAGGTCACCGGCGAGCGCGACCGGCTCACCGAGCGGCTGTCCATCGCCCGCTCCCAGCCGGCGGTGCTGGTGCAGGAGGCGCTGCGGCACCGGATGTACGGCGACCACCCGTACGCCCGCGAGCTACCGGCGGTCGACGACGTTGCCGTGGTGGGTCCGGCCCAGCTGCGCACGATGCATGCCGAGCGGGTGGTGCCCGACGGCAGCGTGCTCGTGCTCGTCGGCGACATCTCGCCGGCCCGGGCACTCGACACGGCCGAGGCCGCACTCGCCGGCTGGCGCTCGACCGGCCCGCCGCGGCCTCTCCCGCCGCTGCCGGCGGTGACAGCCGGCCCCACCCTGGTCGTGGACCGGCCCGGCTCGGTGCAGTCGTCGATCCGCCTCGGCGGGCGGGCGCTGCCCCGCGACGACCCGCAGTATCCGGCGCTGCAGCTGGCCAACCTCGTCTACGGCGGCTACTTCTCCTCCCGCCTGGTGGAGAACATCCGCGAGGACAAGGGATACACGTACGGCCCGCATAGCCGGATCGACCACGGCGTGGCCGGCTCCTCGCTGATCGTCGATGCCGACGTGGCCACCGAGGTCACCGCGCCCGCGCTGCTGGAGATCTGGTACGAGCTGGGCCGGATGGCGACGCTGCCGGTGACCGAGGCCGAGCTCGCCGACGTCCGCCAGTACGCGATCGGCACCCTCGCGCTGTCCGTCGCGACGCAGTCCGGGCTGGCGGGGACGCTGGCCGCGCTCGCCGGGGTCGGCCTCGGGCTGGACTGGCTGCGTGAGCACCCCCGCCGGCTGGCCGCGGTGACGCTCGAGGAGGCGTACGCCGCGGCGCAGCGGCACCTCGCGCCGGCCGGGCTGGCCACGGTCGTGCTGGGGGAGGCCGCCGCGGTCGAGGGCCCGCTGGCGGTGCTCGGCCCGACCGACCGGGGCTGAACCACATGACGCGGCGGGCCTGGTGAGCGACCGGGACGGCGGGTTCGCGCTGTCCCGCGTCCCGACGCTGAGCCGGGCCACCCACGACCCAAAGGCGCACCAGCGCGACGATCCCGAGTGGCTAGCGTCGGCGTGGTCCCGGGCGAAGGTGCTGGTGGTCGCGCCCGACCTCACCGTGCCGGTCGCGGAGAGCGATGGCCGGCCGCGGCTGGCGCTGCGCCCGTCGGCGGCGGTCCCCGCCGATGCGCCGCGGTACTTCCTCGGCGAGCAGGACGGGGAGGCGTACTTCGCCGTCGCCGGCGCCCGTGACCTGCGCGCCGATGCCTGGCTCGGGCTGCGCGAGGTCGGCGCCGATCTGGACGACCGGGACGCCGGCCTGCTGACCGCCGCGATCGCCCTCGCCCAGTGGCACGCCCGGCACCCGCGCTGCTCGCTGTGCGGCGCGCCGACCGAGATCGTGCGGGGCGGATGGACGCGGCGCTGCCCGGTCGACGGCTCCGAGCACTGGCCGCGGGTCGACCCGGCCGTGATCATGCTCGTGCACGACGGCGGGGACCGGTGCGTGCTGGGCCGGCAGCCGAGCTGGCCGCCGGGGCGGTACTCGATCCTGGCCGGGTTCGTCGAGCCCGGCGAGTCGGCCGAGGCGGCGGTCGCCCGGGAGGTGGCGGAGGAGGTCGGGATCGCGGTCACCGACGTCCGCTACGTCGGCAGCCAGCCGTGGCCGTTCCCGTCGTCGCTGATGCTCGGCTTCGTGGCCAGGGTCGCCGGCGACTCGGCGCTGCGCGTGCACAGCGCCGAGCTGGAGGACGCGCGCTGGTTCAGCCGGGACGAGATCCGCCGCCGGGAGGGGCTGCGCGCGCTCCCGCCGCCGGTGTCGATCGCGCACCGCATCATCACCGACTGGCTGGACGCGTGGCCTCCTAATGGCGGTTGAGGACGACGGCGGGGTGGCGCGGGTCGTCGAGCCGTACCACGGCGTCGGCGGTCGCCGCGGGCGCGACCTCGGCGTCGTAGCGCCCGAACGCCGGCAGCGTCCACCGATCCGCCGCCGCCGTACGGCGATCCAGCGCGGCCTCGGACAGTCGCAGGTGGACGGTGAGGTCGAAGGGGAGGCTCCGGCCCAGGAGCAGGCTGCCGTCGAGCAGCAACACCGCATCCGATCCGGGTGCTTCGGCATAGTCCGCGCGGGTGGCCCGGTCCGCGACCGGGTCCCAGAGGCTGGGTAGGTACCGCCCGGTGCCACCGGGCGCGAGCGGGTCGAGCACCTCGCGGCGGAGCGCCGCACCGTCCAGCCAGAGGTCGTAGTACGCGTCCGGATCCGTGCGGCCGCGCTCCAGCCGCACGGATGCGGGCCGGAGAAACCAGCGGGCGCTGACCCGCACCGCCGGGCGGCCGCGCAGCCGCAGCGGGTCGACCAGCGCGTCGGCCAGCCGTTCCGGTTCGGTCGGCGGCGGACCGTCGACGGCCACCCGCACGACACCACCGTCTGCGTGGGACCACCCGGCGATCCACTCCGCGAGCAGCGCCGGCAGCCGGTCCGGGCTGACCGGCTCCGGCCTGCCGGTTGGCAGGCTCACTGGGTCGGGGCGCTGAGGTCGTCCGGGAGAGACACCGTGGAGTCCGTCACCGAGGCGACGATCTCCCCGGCGAGGTCGTGCACCCGCCGCCCGCGCGACCGGGCCGCCGCGCGAAGCCGCTCGAACGCCTCCCGCGGCCGGCACTGCCACCGCTCGGCCAGCACGCCGATCGCCTGCTCGATCAGCACTCGCGCGGCCAGCGCGTGCTCGAGCTGCCGGACCACGACGCGGAGGTGGTCGGCCTCATCCCGCGGCACGGCGGGCCGCGGCGGCCGCGGCCCCGGCCGGAACTCGCCGGCGAGCAGGTCGGCCAGCACCATCGCGCCGGACAGGTCCTCGATCGCCTCGGGCAGGTGACCGTCGCTGGCCTCGACCCGCCACCCGGCGGGGGTACGGCGGATCACGACGTCGGTGTGTGGCAGGTCGGTGTGTGACCGGTCGGCGTGTGGCAGCTCCGGCAGGTCCGGCACGGCATGCTGCGCTCCGGGACGGACCCGGCTGTTCGACACCCAGCACCTCCCGACACGATGCGCAGGCCGGTGTCGTGTTCCTGGGACGTCGCCACGCAACGTCGCCGTCCGGACACACTAACGCCGGGGCGTGCGAGCGGTCAGGGCGCCGGGCGAACCGCGGCCGCCGATAGGGCCGTCTTCACCGCATCGAGGGATGGGTTGGTCAGCGCCCTGCCGTCCGGGAAGACCACGGTCGGCACGGTCTGGTTGCCACCGTTGATCGCCATCACCGTCTCGGCCGCGGCCTCGTCTTCCTCGATGTTCACCTCGTCGTACCCGATGCCCTCGCGGTCGAGCTGCCGCTTGAGGCGCGCGCAGTAGCCGCACCAGGTCGTCGTGTACACGGTGAGCATGAAGATCCTTTCGATCCGAAGCGCCGCAGGCAGTTGTGCCCTTTCGGGCAACGCGCCGCCGGCGCCGCTGCTTCCCGTCATACCCGCCTGACAGGATTCGACGCGGCGGCAGACGCAAGCTGGGGCGCGTGAAGGAGGGGCGCGGGTCGTGGAGGCGGACGACGTGCTGGCCGGGCTGGACCCCGAGCAGCGCAGCGCGGTGCTCGCCACCCGCGGCCCGGTCTGCATCCTGGCCGGCGCCGGCACCGGGAAGACTCGGACCATCACCCACCGCATCGCGTACGCGGTGCGCGGCGGCGCCGTGCCGGCCGGTCACGTGCTCGCGGTGACGTTCACGGCCCGCGCGGCCGGCGAGATGCGCGGCCGGCTGCGCCGGCTCGGCGTCGACGGGGTGCAGGCCCGCACGTTCCACGCGGCCGCGCTGCGCCAGCTGCGCTACTTCGCGCCGCGAGTGCTCGGCGGCGGCATGCCGGACCTGGTGGACAACAAGATCAGGCTGCTCGCGCAGGCGGCGGCGCGGTCGGGGGTCGGGGCGACCGACCGGACGCTGCTGCGCGACCTCGCCTCGGAGGTGGAGTGGGCGAAGGTCAGCCTCGTCACCGCGGACGCCTACCCGGCGGGGGCGGTGGCGGCCGGCCGGGAGCCGCCGGTCGCGGCGGGCGTCATGGCCGCCGTGCTCGCCGCGTACGAGGAGGTCAAGGTGCGCGCGGGGGTGCTCGACTTTGAGGACCTGCTGCTGGTCACCGCCGCCGCGATCGAGGAGCACCGGGACGTGGCCGATGAGGTACGCGCGCGGTACCGCCATTTCGTCGTCGACGAGTACCAGGACGTCAGCCCGCTACAGCAGCGGCTGCTCGACGCCTGGCTGGGCGGGCGTGACGACCTGTGCGTGGTCGGGGATCCGAGCCAGACGATCTACTCGTTCACCGGCGCCACCCCCGGATACCTGCTGGACTTCCCGCGCGCGCATCCCGGCGCGGCGGTCGTCCGGCTGCACCGTGACTACCGCTCGACGCCGCAGGTGGTCGGGCTCGCCAACCGGGTTCTGGGCCGGCGATCCGCGGTCCGGCTGGTCGGCCAGCGCGAGCCCGGCCCGGAGCCGACGTTCGCCGAGTACGACGACGAGCCGGCGGAGGCCGCCGCGGTCGCGACGGCCTGCGGGAAGCTGCTCGCCGACGGCGTCGCGGCCAGCGAGATCGCCGTGCTGTTCAGGGTGAACGCGCAGTCCGAGGCGTACGAGCGGGCGCTGTCCGAGGCCGGCGTGCCGTACCTCGTCCGCGGCGGCGAGCGGTTCTTCGAGCGGCCGGAGATCCGCGAGGCCATGGCGCTGCTGCGCGGGGCGCGGCTGGCCGGCGGCGACGACCCGGCCCGCCCGCTGGTCTCTCAGGTGCACGACGTCCTCGCCGCGACGGGCTGGACCGCGGACAGTCCGCCGCCGGGCGGTGCCGCCCGGGAGCGCTGGGAGTCGCTGGCCGCGCTGGCTGAGGTCGCCGCAGAGCTGTCGGCGACCGCGCCGGAGGCGACGCTCAGCGACCTCGTCGCCGAGCTGGAGCAGCGGGCGGCCGCGCAGCACGCGCCGACCGTGCGAGGCGTGACGCTGGCATCGCTGCACGCGGCGAAGGGCCTGGAGTGGGACGCGGTATTCCTCGTCGGCCTTGTCGAGGGCACCGTGCCGATCCAGCACGCCGGCACCGACGAGCAGATCGACGAGGAGCGGCGGCTGCTGTACGTGGGGATCACCCGCGCGCGGGAGCGGCTCGCGCTGTCCTGGTCGCTGTCGCGCACACCCGGCGGCCGGCGGACGCGTCGCCGCAGCCGCTTCCTTTACGGCCTGGTGCCCGAGCCGGAGGCTGGTGCGGTCGATCGGGCTCGACGATCGACGGATGGGCGGGCCGGTCGGGACGGCCGCCGCGGCCGCGAGCTGCCGGAGGGCGCCGATCCCGAGCTGTTCGCGCGGCTCCGAACGTGGCGCACCGCCCGCGCGGAGGCGCAGCGCGTGCCGGCCTACGTCGTGCTCACCGACGCGACGCTCGGCGAGATCTCGGCTCGCCGCCCGGCCGACGTCCGCGGTCTCGTCGCGATCCCCGGCATCGGGCCGCGCAAGCTTGAGCTGTACGGCGGCGACGTCCTGGCGCTGGTGCGGGGCGAGGACCCCCCGCCGCCCCCCGCGAAGGCGGCGGCGGAGGCGGGAGAATAGCCCACCTCCCCGATGCCGGGCGGCGGCGGAGGCGGAGGCGGGAGAATAGCCCACCTCCCCGATGCCGGGCGGCGGCGGAGGCGGGAGAATAGCCCACCTCCCCGATGCCGGGCGGCGGCGGAGGCGGGAGAATAGCCCACCTCCCCGATGCCGGGTGCCCGATCGGACGCCGGAGGGGACCTTTCGGGAATCGTGTCCGGTAATTGCGTTGCGCCTGTCCGGGACGCAGGATTAGCCTCCGAGAGCCGCGGTGCACTGCACCGCGCCCACGTCAGAAGGAGGTGGCCGCCGATGTACAGCAATGATCTTGCGTGGCGTGCGGCGACCTCCCCTGTCCTGACGGTCCACCCGCTGACCGAGGAGGTTGCCGGCACGGCTGTCCGCCGCACGGCCGCGCCCGTCCTCGCCCGGCCCAAGGGGACCCGTGTGCCCGCAGGCGATCTCACGCCGAAGGGGACCCGTGTGCCCGCCGCCGGGCTGACGACCGGCATGGCCACGCAGGCCCAGGCGATCCAGGCGCCGCCGTTCGCGGTTGTCGACCGTGACCGGATCGTCGGCGTCCCGGGTGCCCCGCCTCGAGGTAGACCAGTCTGAGCAGAACGCAGACCGGCTCACCTCGAGGCCGCGGAACCCATCACCTGGGATCCGCGGCCTCAGTGTTTTCCGCTCCACGTCCACCAGACCGACGCGACACACACCAGGAGGTGAACCCGGTGCCTTCCCTACTGGAGGCAGCACCGGCGCCACTCGCCGTGCTCGGACTCGGCTTCGCCGAGGCTGAGCGAGCCGGGCTGGAGCTGCCCTGCCGGGTCCAGGACCCGGAGCTCTGGTTCGCCGAGACACCGGCCGAGCTGGAGCTCGCGAAGAGCTACTGCCTCGACTGCCCCGTTCGCACGGCATGCCTTGCCGGCGCGATCGACCGGCGCGAGCCGTGGGGCGTCTGGGGTGGCGAGATCTTCGAGCGGGGTGTGGTCATCCCGCGCAAGCGGCCCCGTGGCCGCCCGCGCAAGGAGGTGGCCGCATGACCGGCCAGTCCGGCCCGCCCGCGGTCGCCACCGCGCGCACGGCCGTCACGCCGACCAACCGCCCGAGCGGGCGTCGCCCGCTCCCGCCGACCGTCAGGAGTACCGCGATGTTGTTGCTCAACGAAGAGCTCGCGCGCGCTCGAATGCGCGAGCTGGCGGAGGACGCCGAGCACGCTCGCCTGGTTGCCCGCGTGCGCGCCGCGCGCAAGCGGCTGCGCCGGGCCGAGGCCGTCGCTCGCCGCGCCCGCCTCGCCGCCGCAGGC
>JBKOXW010000255.1:0-7825 GCA_046744115.1 Actinomycetota bacterium
CACGTTCGGCATAGAGCCGGTGCTCCCATTCCTCGTTGAGGACGATGCGGAGACATTCCTTCAAGGGGAAGTTCTCCACCCGGGGCCAGCCGGGCTCGGTGCGAGTCACCTCGGAGGCGAGTTGCTCGTCGGTGAGTGACTCGATGACGTGGCGGACCATCGCCTGTCGTTCGCGTCGGACCGTGAGCACTTCGTCCAGCGAGGGTCGTGCCTCGCGGTCCCACGGGATACCGTCCCACCCGGGCGCCTCGTCCCACGGCAAGTCCAGCTGGTGCCACGGCGAGGCGTTGCCGAGGATCATCCGGCCCACCCAGGCAGCGCTGGCGAAGTTGAGGTGCCGCAGGGTCTGGATGAAGGACCACTCGTCGTCGACGCTGCGGTGAAGCGCCGCTTCGGGGAATGTGCTCGCCCGCGCGACGGTGCCCTCCCACAGCCGCTCCAGGATTGCCCACGCCGCACGGAACCCGTCGGTGTCGTCGGGGCGCATCCTCGCCCGCTCGGGCATGCGACGGTTCAGTTCGGCGTCGACGAGCGGTGCGATGTCGACGCCATTCACGACGACGTTCCGTAGCTCGCCGTAGATCTCGACGTCGACCAGCTCGACACCGCGGATGCGGCTCCGGTTGAACAGGGCGCCGCGGACCTGCGCCCCGGTGAAGTCGACTGCGCGCATGCGGGCGTCATTGAGGAACACCCGGGTGAAGGTGGCGCCCCGGAGGCTCACGCGCTCGAAGCGTGCTCCCGTGAGGTCCTTCTCGCGGAACTCGGTCATGGACATCAGGCTAGGACCAGTACCGGACGATCTACTTCCGGTTCAGCTCGTGACCACCTCATCGTCGCGACGACCTCGCGGGGTGAGTCGCTCAGTTCAACACGGCAAGGGTTCCGTCGCCCGGCCCCGGCAGCACGGTAGGTAGTACGCGCAGGCCGTGACGCGGGCGCCAGAACGCTAGCCGGGCGTGGTCAGGCCAGCCGGCGTACAGCACGAGGACCCGCCCATCGGGCGACCATCCGATGCCGGCGGCGTGCTTGATCTGCGTGTAAAGGCCGGACAGCCGGGTCAGGCTGCCGGTGGGCATATCGAGCACCGCGACGAAGCCCCGCAGGTCGCGGAAGGAGTGTCCGATCTCCGGGTGCAGTCCCATGAAGCTCAGCGCGATCCGGCCGCCGTCTGGCGAGAATGCGGCGAACTGCGGAGCCCGGCCGTTCGGCAGGGTGAACACGACCGGCTCCCCGGACTCGAGGTCCGAGATGGTCAGCACGCAGTCGTCGTCACACCCGCTCGGCGTCCACGCCGCCAGCGTGTCGCTCGCGCCGACACAACTGGTCACCGAGCCGATCGTGCGCACCACCCGACCGGTGTCCGGGTCGAGCAGCAGAAGATCCATCGGACCACCCTGGTGGCCGAGCGCACGTGTCACCAGCAGGCCGTGCGAGGTGTCCCGGTGCGCGACCAGCAGACCGTGAGTGGACCACCGCCGCTGGACCCGTCCGCGGGCGGCTACTACGGTCGCCGTGGTCTCGATCTCTCCCCGGACCCAGCGCAGCAGCAGCAGCCGGCGATCCCGCAGCGGCTGGACGACGACGTCCTCGCCCAGCCGGGTGGACTGGCCGTCGGACCCCAGTAGCAACGATGTGGTCGTCTCGGCGCCGTCGCGGTAGATGGTGGCGACGATCCCGTCGCCGGCGGGGGTCAGCCGGGCCGTGCTGTAGCCGTCCAGGCGCAGGCCGGGCACGGGCGCGAACGAGCCGGATGCCGCATCGACAATGCCCGGTGCGGCACCGTCGACCAGTATCCGCAGCCCACGCGGGCCATACGAGGGCCGGCCGCGGAGTACCGGCTCCTGCAGCACCAGCGGTGATGGCGTCGGGGACGGCGGCCGGGCGACTGGCGTGCTGGCCGACGAGCCGGGCGATGTCGCCTCCGAACCGCGCGGCCGCTCGTCCCCCGACCGACCCAGCACCGCGTAGCCGAGCAGCAGCACGCCGATCGCACCGAGCACGATCCGCACCCGTCGGCCGGCCGATCGGTCGGGACCGCCCTCAATCTCATCGGCCACGCGCCACAGTGTTGCTCGGCTGTCGGCGTGCTGCAGCCCCCGGATCAGCTGTGCTCGGTCGCCGGCTCGGCCTCCAGCTGCCGGCGTGCCTGGGCGTTGGCTTCGCGCTCCCCATCCGAGACGGTCGGCCACTGCAGGTCGAGCGACTCGATGGTGTCCACCAGGATCGCGGCGACCATGGCCTGCATCACGTGCTTGTGGTCGGCGGGGATCACATACCAGGGTGCCCAGTCGGTTGAGGTGGCAGTGATGGCGGCCTCGTAGGCCTGCATGTACTCCTCCCAGCGCGCCCGCTCGGTGACGTCGGCGGCGCTGAACTTCCACAGCTTGTTGGGCTGGTCGAGGCGAGCCATGAAGCGCCGCTTCTGCTCCGCCTTCGACACGTGCAGGAAGAACTTGACGATCGTCGTCCCGTTCCGGTCGAGGTGACGCTCGAAGGCGTTGATGTCCTCGTAGCGGCTTGCCCAGAAATTGGGCCCGCGGTCGCCCGTGGGCAGCCTCTGTCTGTCGAGCCACTCCGGGTGCACCCGCAGAGCCACGACCTCCTCGCAGTGCGACCGGTTGAAGATCCCGATTCGACCTCGCTCGGGCAGCGCCTTCGAGATCCGCCACAGAAACGTGTGGTCCAACTCCTCGCTCGAGGGCTGCTTGAACGAGACCACCTGGACGCCCTGCGGGTTCACGCCGGACATGACGTGCTTGATCGTCGAGTCCTTGCCCGCGGCATCCATCGCCTGGAAGACAACCAGCAACGCGTGGGTATCGCTCGCCCAGAGCAACTCCTGTGCCTCGGCAAGCCGCTCGATGCCCGCGGCGAGGAGTGCCTTGGCGGTGGCGTCCAGTTCGGCGGCCGAGAGGCGATCGAACTCCTCCCCACCTGTCCACGCCGTGTCGCGCCCGGCCAGGTTCGCCTTGGTGCCCGGCTCGACCCGCAGCTCGTCAGCGATCCGACTTCGCCGGTCCACGTCCGCTCCCTCTGGTGGCCGTCGCGGCACCGGAGATCTCCTTGGCGAAGAACTCGAGCGCGGTTCTCGTCTTGGTCTGCTGCTCTCCGAGCAGGTCGATCCCGGCCCCGGCGAGGAATGCCCGGGTTTCGGCGGCGGCCTCGAACGCTTCGGCGGGTTGACACTTGGTCGAAAGCTCGAGAATGCGGGTTCCGTCGGGATAGGTCCACAGCTCGGCCACGAGGCGGCGGCCGTACCCGGCCGGCCGGAACTTGAGCTTGAGGATGTTGATCGGCCCGAGCAGCGAGAGACTCTCGAGCGGGATGCCTTCCGGGGCGTACGCGGAGAAGAACTCACGTTGCTCTCTGGTGAAGAGCTTGCGCACCGGCCGGCGACCGCCCAGCACCTCCTTCGCCTCCGCCGGGTCGACTACCGCCTTCATCGAGCCCGAGCAGACGAATCCGCCCGGCATGGCATCGACCTCGACGCCGAAGTTGGGCGACTTACGCAGCGCGGCGGGGAGCGTGTCCGGGACGAGCGGCCGGAGTTTCACGATCGAATCGCCAGGTTTGCCTTGGATGCGCCGCGCCCGCACCACGACGCCGTGTCGGTTGAGCGTGAGGTCGGGGGTGTCGAAGAAGGCAACCTGGCGGATCTGGGCATCGAGTGGGTCCATGCCCAGCGCCGCCACGGCAGATCGACGGTCGGCGTCAGCCACGCTCACCTTGAGTTCGACGCTGTCGGCTCCCTTGAGCAAGCGGAGTACCTGGGCAAGTTGCTCGGACGACAGTGTGGAACGACGCCCGTCAGGCATGGACCTGAGGGTTCCACCCTCTTGGGTAGGTCGGGTCCACCCGTGAGCGGGTGGGATGGCCGTCGCACCTGGACATCCGGGTCACAGGCGACGTTCTCACCCACCGGATCGTCTGCAAGATGCCGTAGTGCCCCACCGGCCTTACACTCCGAACACTCCGAACATCCTGCTCGGGGAGACGGTCGGGGGTCCCGAGATGCCGAATGTCTTCCATCGAGCCGCTCAGCTCGGGGTGTCGGGGAGCCCGCTGCTCCACGCCAAGCTGCGGGCGCCTCCAAAGCCTCATCACTACGTACACCGGCCCCGCCTGCTGGAGCGGATCAATGAGGCGGTCGGCTTTCCGCTCACCGTCATCGCCGCGCCGGCCGGAGCGGGAAAGACGTCATTGCTCGCCGGTTGGGCCGCGGAGTCCGGCGTGGACGTCGCCTGGTATTCCGTGGACGAAACGGACGGTGACGCCGCCCAGTTGTGGCCGGGCGTCATCGCAGCACTGGAGACGCTCAGTGCCGGCTGCGGCCAGCGCGCGCTGACGCTGCTCCGGGACCGCGCACCAGCAGCCGATGTCGTCTGTCAGCTCTTGGACGACATCGACGACGCGGATCGTCCACCGGCCGTTCTGGTCGTCGATGACATCCACGTCGTAGACGACCACCCTGCCGTGACGGGGTCGTTGGCGCTCTTCGTGCAGCACCTGCCGGCGTGGCTGCACGTGGTCCTGGTCTCCCGGAGGGATCCGAAGCTTCCCCTGGATCGATTACGGGTCCGCGGTCAGCTCGCCGAGGTTCGCTTCGCCCAGCTGCGGCTGTCGGACGACGAAGCCCGGGAGTTGCTCTCCCGGCTGGCCCCGTCGCTGTCCGAGGACCGGCTCGCAGTGGCGGCGGCAGCCGCCGACGGGTGGATGGCAGGCGTCCAGATCACGGCGCTCGCAGCCCGATCGGCACGCGCACAGGCTGACCTGCCGGCTCCCGGCAGCGGTGCTGATCTGCTGGTCGAAGACTACGTATGGCACGAGGTGCTGGCCGAGGAGGCGCCTGAGCTGGTCGAGGCACTGCTCGATATCGCCGTGGTGGATCGGGTTAACCCCAGCCTCGCTCGTGCCCTGACCGGTCGGGCGGATGCCAGTGACCTCCTTCTCCGGGCCGAGGCTCGTGGCCTTTTCGTCACCCGCCTCGATCCCGACGGCTGGTTTCAGGTGCACTCGCTGATCCGCGCGGCGCTCGTTGCCGAACTCGGCAGACGATCGGAGAGCCGGCTTTCCGAGCAGCACCGACGCGCCGCGCGCTGGTATGAGGATGCCGGTGAGACGGTGCTGGCGCTCAACCACTGGAATCTTGCCGGCTTGTCCCGCGAGGCGCTTCGACTGCTGTCAGCCGAACATGCCGCGTTGTATGACAGCGGCCAGGAGTGGGCGGTCCGGCGCGCGCTCGCGGCCATCCCGTCGAGCGTGGCCAACACAGACCTCGAGACGATGCTCGAGTTCGCCTGGTGCCACATGCTCGTCAGCCGACGTCGCTTCGCCGAGGCCGTCGAGCAGGCGAGCTGGTGGGCCAGCCGATCGGCCGTCGACGAGATCGGGCGGGCACGCTTGAGGATGCTCCAGTCGATGGCGGCCACGATGAGTGGTCGCTGGGTCGAGGGCGGGGCACTGGCCCGCCAGGCGATGCTCGATCTCGGCGACGCGTCGTGGCGTGATCCTTTCGGCCGCTTCGGCTGGAACATGATCGCTCGCGATCTGGCGCTGTCCGAGCGGTGGGACGACTCAGACGACGAGGTGCGAGGTGCTCAGCTCGCCGTGAGCCGCGACCACGAGCGGCGCATCGCCTTCGAAGGGACCCGGGCGCTTGGCGAGGCGCTCGCCGGGCGGCCGGTGGACGCCGTCCGAATCGCGGCCGGGGTCTCGCGCGCCGCCACCATGGCCAACATGACGACTCTTCGCGCCGAGCTGATGACCGCGGAAGCGCTGGCGCATCTCGAGCTCGGCGACAGACCGCGAGTCCTGATCGAACTCGAAGCGCTCGCCGACACGGCCGCCGAGACGATGCCCTACTGCAGGATCCTGGCCACCGTGAGACTCGTCGAAGCACGCCTCGACGAGGGCGACCTCGACGCGGCGCAACACACGTTTGCACGAGCCGAGGCCCTCATCGACAGCGAGTCGTTCGGCGCCGACGGCCGTGGCTGGCTCGCCCGGGCCGGAGTGCGGATGGCGTTGTCCGTGGCCGACATCGAGTCCGCGCGCCGCTGGTCGGAGCTGATCGACGATCCGTTCTGGGGAGGGGTCGGCGTCGCGCGCGTGCACTTGGCCGCAGGGCGCCACGCCGACGCTGCCGCCGCGCTGGACCTGGCCGTGCCGCGCTGCGTGCGCCACTCGGTGGTGCTCGACCTCCTGCGGGCGCGTGCCGCCGCGGGCGATGAGGCCGTCAAGTACGCAACGGCCGCGGTCGAGCTGGCGGCCGCCCATGGCATGCTGCAGACGGTGGTCTCGGAAGGGGACGAGATGCCGGGCCTGGTCGAGCGGGCCGCGTGGCGACTGCCGCCGTTGTGGCTGGATCGCTGGCGGCGACGGGCTGCCGCGAGCCGCCGCGGCCTTCGGTCGGGCCCGCCGGGCCTGGTGGAGCCGCTCACGGACCGTGAGCGCGACGTGCTGCGCTACCTACCGAGCCGGCTGACCGTCCGCGAGATCGCTGACGAACTCTACGTCTCGGTGAACACGCTGAAGTTCCACTTGAAAGTGATCTACCGGAAGCTCGGTGTCAGCTCGCGAGCAGAGGCAGCTGAGTTGGCCCGCCGCTTCGCGGTGTCCCGCCGCCGAACCTAGGGCTCGACCGTCTTGCTCTTCTGACGTTCGAACTCCTCGCGTGACAGTAGGCCGCGAGAGTGCAGGTCGGCGAGCTTGGTGAGCTGCTCGACCGGATCGGCGACAAGTGCCGCCCAGCCACCCTCGCGCTCCTCGTCGCTGCACGGAGGTCGAACCAGCAGATCGGTACGGTTGGTTCGCGTTCTCCCGCGGCGTCCCACGTCACTCTCCTCCTCGATAGTTGTTCGCCGCTTCGGCGAGAGCTGCCTCCATGCGGGAACGCGCGATCCGCTCACCGGCCACGATCTCGCCGCCGGCCCGCCGTGCTGCCGTGGACAGCGGCCCCGCCCAGCGATCCTCGGTGAGCAGGACGAGCGCTGCGGCGTCCGGGCGGAGCACCCGCACGGCCAGCTCGACGTCGTGGTCGCTGAGCAGGCTCTCGAGGGCACGTCCCGCGTCTCGCAGCTGCGCCATGCTGTCGACCTCCTCGAGCTCGAGGACGCGGACGGCGCCGTCGCGCGACGTCACGAGGACGACGAGATCGAGGATGCGGACGGCGGTGGTGTCGAACAGCTCGGCCAGTGCAGGCACCAACAGAGCGAGGGATCCGACATCAGGCATCAAGACGATCATGTACTCGACGACGTCCGTCACAACCTCGTGAGCGATGCCTCGGGATGCCACCACTCCTCCCTCTGACGTGGCTCGTCCGTCGATGGTGAACCCGCCACGAGCCGTACGGGACACCCAGCTGCGGGTGGTCCTGCCTCGATCCCGGACATGTGTCGTCGATGCTTGCGAGTGGCTCCCTCGGTCCCGACCACGGCCGGTGCGACCCAGCCGCACCCGGCCGCTGTCCGCTCCACCCGCGGGAGGGTGGGGTCGGACTACCCGCTGCGCGGCGACGATGGAGTGGCGGCGCACGAGCCGAGCTGCCGAGCCCTCGACAGCGATGGCACGGCAGCGCCTGGTCGTCGTTGACCGATTCGAGAAGGGAACCCGCGACATGGACACCGCAGAGGCCGGGCCGGTCGACCTGGTCATGCTCGAGTTCGAGGGCAACCAGTTCAGAGGAGAGATCGCGCCGGCGCTGCGTGATCTGGTCGTGCGCGGTCTGGTTCGCGTCATCGACCTGCTCTTCGTCTACAAGGACACCGACGGCAGCGTCGGCTCGATCGAGCTGGGCGGTCTCGGTGCCGCGCTGCAACCG
>JBKOXW010000022.1:0-6370 GCA_046744115.1 Actinomycetota bacterium
CTCCGCCCGCGGCGCGCTGCCGGGCGAGCCGCACCCTGCGGCGCTGGACGGCGACGACCGCTCCGGTGGCCGCGAGCACGCCGCCGGTGGCGAGCAGGATCGCGCTGCTCGGCAGCGCCGCGACGAGCACGAAGCCGGTGACGAGCGTGGCCGCGATCGCGCCGAGCGTGCCGATTCCGGACAGCCGCCCGACCACGGTGCCGGTCTCGCCGAGGTCGGTCAGCTGCAGCTTGATCACCATCGGGGTGACCGCGGACAGCAGCGCGGCCGGCGCGAACACGGCCACCATCGACAGCAGCAGCACCGCCGACGCGTCCGTGCTGCCGGACGTCGCCTCGCCCGCGTACCGGACCACCGGCAGAGTGAGCATGGTCAGCGCACCGGCGACAAGCAGCATCGGCCCGAGCAGGCGACCCGGATCGGTCAGGTCGGCGACCCGCCCGCCGGTCCAGGCGCCGGCCGCGATCGCGGACAGCGCCGCGCCGATCACCGCGGAGTTGGTCTGCAGCGTCACGCCGACGTACGGGGCGATCAGCCGCAGCGCGAGGATCTCCAGCACGAGCACCGAGCCGGCGGACAGGAAGACGAGCCCGGCCGCGGCGGTCGGCGGGAGCGTGGGAATCGGACGCTCCGGCGCGGCCTTCGCCTCGTCCGGGCCCTGAGCCGAGTGCATCCCGTCAGCATGCCCTGCAGGGCTCGCCCGGGCCGCAGGGCTCGCGAGTGACGCCTCCGGCCCGCGAGTGGGGACTTCACCTCGCGGCTGGCGGGCTACATCTCGGCAGTCGGGCATGGAAGTCGCCACTCGCGGTGGCAGGGCAGCACTCGCGGTGGCAGGGCGCCACTGAGCGGACCTTCTAGCGGTCGTTCGCGCCGAGGCAGTAGACCGCGAAGGCCCGGCGCAGCACCGGCTGGGCGACGTTGCGGACCCGGGTGCCACCGGCGGTGACGCCCTTCTCGGTGCCGGCATGGGCGTGGCCGTGCACCGCAAGGTCGACCGGGCGGTCGTCGATGACCTCGGCCAGCAGGTAGCTGCCCAGGAACGGGTAGATCTCCGGCGGCTCGCCGGCGAGCGTGTCGGCCACCGGCGAGTAGTGGGTCAGCGCCACGGCGACGTCACAGCCATCCCGGTCGACGGCGTCCAGGGCCGAGCCGAGCCGGGCGGCCACCTCCTTGGTGTGCCCGATGAACGCCTTCATCTGCGGCTCGCCGAAATCGCTGCCGCACCGGCCGGCGAACCCGCCGCCGAACCCCTTCACGCCGGCGACGCCGAGCCGCGACCCGCGCACGTCGACCACGGCCGCGTCGCCTTCGAGCACCCGGATGCCCGCGTCGGAGAGCACCTCGGTCACCCGGTCCTGCTGATCGGAGTGGTAGTCGTGGTTGCCGAGCACGGCAATGACCGGTACGCCGAGGGCCCCGAACTCGGCCGCCACGCAGCGCGCCTCGTCGGCGGTGCCGTGCCGGGTCAGGTCCCCGGCCAGTAGCAGGACGTCGGCGACCTCGGGCAGCTGCTCCAGCGCCGGGCGCAGGTGCCCGCAGGCGTCGTCGGCGAGATGGACGTCGCCGACCGCGGCCACCCTGATCACCGCAGCTCCTCCCGGCTCGCCGGCGCATCCGCGCCAGTCACCTGCAGCTCGTCGTGCACGGTCAGGTCGGGCACCAGCCGACGGACCGCGTCCACCACGCGGCGCCGGCGCTCGTCGGAGGCCACGTCCCCGGAAAGAAAGACGCCGCGACCGTGCACTGCAACCCGCACGCCCAGCTCGGCGGTGTCTGGGTTCTCGGCGAGGTGCTGGTGGATGTGTGCCTCGGTGTAGAACGGGTCGTCGGTGCCCATCCTCACCCTCCCCGCGAGTCGGTGACGCCCTGGATGGTCAGACCCAGCCGATCGGCGAGGAGCAGGAACGCCTCCGCGAACGGCGAGTCCTCGGTCCGCTCCCGCACCGCCGCCCAGTCGACCTGCTCGCGCAGCGCCCGCACCATTGGCAGCGCCTTGCCGAAGTCGCAGTGGTGGTGATGGAACGACAGGAGCTTCGCGACCACCAGGTCGGTGGCGCCGAGCACCGGCATGACCACCGAGCCGACCTCGATGTGCTCGACGCGGTCGACCATGTCCGGCGTCACCGGCCGGCCGGACATCCGGTGGATGAGGTCGACGAGGTACTCGCCGTCGTACAACTTGGCCAGCCAGTCTTCCGGCGGGTCGCCGATCCGGAATCCGGCCCGCTCCAGTACGTCCAGGGCGCGGGGCAGGTCCGACTCGCACAGCGCGAAGTCGGCGTCGTGCTCCGAACGCGGCCCGCCTCTGGCGTACACGGCCCAGCCGCCGCAGAGCGCAAACGGGACCTCGGCCCGCTTGAGCTCGACCGCGGCCCGCTTGACCACTTCGAGCAGGTCGATGTCCTCGCCGGACGGCGACCCGGGCGGGACCTCCGTCTGGGCGGGGTGGGTGCCCGTCATGGCGGCTGGCCGGCGCGGGTCCGGGCGCCCTCGCGCAGCCGGTCGGGGTCGATCTCGCGCCGTGGCCGGCGGCGCAGGTACTCGCGCTCCAGCAGCGCGGTGCGCCGGGTGTGCGCGTCGAGCGCGTCGTCGGAGCCGTGCCGGAACGTCTCGTGCCGGGTGGCATGCAGCCGCGCCAGCTCGCGCAGCAGGTCGTCGTCGGCCAGGTCGGCCGGGTCGACGCCGAGTTCGTCAGCGGGCATGCCTCACTCTCCCACCGGTGCCGACAGGACGAACCCGTCACTTGTGACGGGCGGCGGCCAGCTGGCCGGGCGGGCCGACCTGACGGGACTCGCCGGACGAGCCGGTACCGGCGAGCGCCCGCTCGTAGACCGCGATCGTGTCGGCGGCGATCCGGTCCCAGGTGTACCGGGCGCGGACCCGGTCGACGCCGGCCGCTCCGTACGCCTCCCGCCAGAACGGCTGGGCGATCAGCCGCCGGAGCGCGGCGGCCAGCCGCTCCGGCCGGCCCGGCGGCAGCAGCAAACCGGTCGAGTCGTCGACGACGATGTCGGAGATCGCCCCGACCGCGGTGGCCACCACCGGCACGCCGCACGCCATCGCGGACAGCGGCGCGAGGCCGGTCGTCTCGTCCCAGGGCGTGCTCACGGCGATATCGGCCGAGCGCAGCAGCCCGGGCAGGTAGGCGCGTGGTATGCCGCCAAGCAGGTGGACCCGGTCGGCGACGCCGACCCGCTCGGCGATCGCCCGCAGCCGCTGCGCCTCGTCGTCCGCGCCGAGGTCGGCGGCCGGCGGGCCACCGGCGATCAGGAGCTCGGCGTCGGCCACGGCGGCGAGCGCCCGGATCATCAGATCGAAGCCGGCGGGCGGGGCGAGCCGACCGAGGGCGAGCAGTCGCGGCGCCGGGCCCCGGTCGGCGGCCGGTCCGTGCGGCGTGAACAGTTCGGTGTCGACCCCGTGCGAGATCACGGTGACCTCGGCCCGCGCCGCGCCCATCCGGGCCAGCTCCGTCCGCTGCGCCGTCGACGCGGCAACGACGTGCGCGACGTCGCGGGCGATCGCCCGCTCCAGCCGGATCCGGGCAGCGCCGTCGCGGTCCCGGCGGCCGAAGCGGCGACGCCTGACCCCGAGCGTGTGGAACGTGCAGACAACAGGTACGTCGGTGCCACGGGTGGCGAGCAGCGCGGCCAGCCCGGACGTCCAGCAGTGGCCGTGCACCACGTCGGGCCGGCTGTCGCCGAACGACCGGGCCAGCTCCCGAGCCAGGTCGGCGACCCAGGGCAGCTGTCCGTCCACGGGCAGCGGCGCGGGCGGGTCGGCGCTGGCCTGCTCGATGACGACGCCGCGGGCGATTTCCACCCGCTCGCGCGGGCGCCCGGAGTCACGTCCGGTGTAGACGGTGACGTCCTGGCCGGCCCGGCCCATCGCGAGCGCGAGCTCATCGAGGTGCGCGAGCGGGTCCACCACGTCCACCGGGTCGGCGCCATCGGCCGCGCCCACGAGCCGACCCGCCTGGTCGGCGACGATCGCGATCCTCATCGATCGACTCCCCCTGCGCACGTGTACACCGCGCTACACACGAGCGCACGCCGACGTGCGCGAGGGCAGCACTGGGCTGGGATTGCGTAGACCATGCCTAGCGGTCTACCCAGCTCGGAGGCGTCGATCACCGGGTTTCGATGTGACCAAGATCGGGGACAACCGGCCCATGGCATTCATCCTCTGGCTCATCGCCGTCATCCTCGTCGTGGCCGGCATCGTGCAGGCGGTGCGCGGCCAGCTGCTCTGGGGCATCGTGCTGATCGTGCTCGGCCTGCTGATCGGACCCGGCGGCGTCAGCATCTTCGACGTGTGACGCGGGGCGGGCGCCCCGACCCGTGCCCGCCCCACCACCCGTGCCCGGCCGGACCTCGTCGTCCGGCCGGGCACGGTCGATCCGTACTACCGGCTCGCGGCCCGCGCCGTCCGCCGGCGGTTCTCCCGCTGGATCGCGGACACCAGCTCGTCCTTGCTCATCGAGGACCGGCCCTTGATGTCCAGCCGCTTGGCGGTGTCGTAGAGGTGCTGCTTGCTCGCGCTCGCGTCGACGCCCCCGCGGGTCGGAGTCGTCGACCGGCGAGCGGCCTTGCCGCGCTTGGCGGCCTGCGGGTCGGACGGGCCCTTGCGGCCCTTCGGCTCCCAGCGGTCGCCGACCTTCTCGAACGAGTGCTTCAGCGAGGAGAACGCGGTCCGGTGTGCCCGCTCGCCCTCCCCGTACTGCTCGACCGCCGCGTCGTGCGTCTTCGCCCAGGTGCCCTGGGCCTGCTTCGGCGAGCGTCGGACGGTCGACGGCATATCCTTCCGTGCGGGCATGCTGACTCACCTCCCGGATCGGATAAGGGAACCGTGCCCAGCGTGGCGGCGCTGAAACGGCCTCAGGCCACCTCGGACGCCTCCAGCGGCAGCCGCACCTGGAACCGGGTGTCCCCCGGCACCGACTCCACCCGCAGGTCGCCATGGTGCTTGTGCACCACGATCCGCCACGAGATGTCCAGCCCGAGGCCGGTGCCCTCGCCCACCGGCTTGGTGGTGAAGAACGGCTCGAAGATCCGGCTTCGGATGGCCTCGGGCACGCCCGGCCCGGTGTCGGCGATCTCGACCAGCAGCCGGTCGGCGTCGCGGGCGGTGCGCACGGTCAGCGTGCCGGCGCCGCCCATCGCGGCCAGCGCGTTGTCGATCAGGTTCGTCCAGACCTGGTTCAGCGCCGCCGGGTACGCCGGGATCGGCGGCAGCGAACGGTCGTACTCCTTGACCACCTTCACCCGGTCGCCGATCTTGCGGCCGAGCATGACGAGCGTGGAGTCGAGCAGCTCGTGCACGTCGGCGACCTGGTACGGCGCGCGGCCCATCTGCGAGTACTGCTTGGCCGCGGTGACCAGCGTGGAGATCCGGCCGGTGGCGTCCTCGATCTCGGTCATCAGCATCTCGGTCTCGACCGTGTACGCCAGCCAGCGGACCGCGCTCTCCAGGCCGCTGTCCGGGATGGTGCCGACCGCCTCGTCCAGCCACGCCACGTCGAGGCCGGCGGCGACGAGCGTCGGCGCCACGTCCCAGCCGCCCCTGACGCGGTGCTTGGCCAGCCACTCCGACATCTCGTCCTCGCGGTCGCCGGTCTCGACCGGCCCGAGCTGCGGCGCCTTGGCTACCCGCTCCACCGCGGCCTCCTGCAGCAGGACCAGCCCCGGCAGCGCGGTCGTGTCGATGCCGCCGCCGGCGAGCATGGCGAGCTTGTGTCGCATCCCGGCGACCCGCTCGCGCAGCGCCGCGGTGGCCCGGGCGGCGGCGGCGGCCGGGTTGTTCAGCTCGTGCGTCAGGCCGGCCGACAGCGAGCCGAGGGCGAGCAGCCGCTCCCGCTCGCCGACGATCGTCTGCACGCTGCGCACGCCGATGAACAGCCCCTCCAGCAGGTGCAGTGCCATCGGGAACCAGTCACGCACGGCGGCGGCGAAGTCGTCGGCCGGCAGCACGTAGAAGCGGGAGTCGGTGAGCGCGTGCAGCGAGTTCAGGTACGTCGCCGGTACGTTCTCGGCGCTCATGTACGCCTGGGTGGCGCCGGCATAGACGCCCCGCTGCGAGGTCCGGCTGACCTCGACGTCGTCGCCGCCGACGTTGCGGACCATCCGGACGGTGCCGTCGAGCAGCACGAAGAAGCAGGTCGCCGGCTCGCCTTCGGCATAGACCACGCTGCCGGCCGGGCGGGTCTCGACCCGGCCGTGCTCGGCCAGCCAGTCGAGCTTGCCGTCGTCGAGCCGCTCGAACAGGAACAGCGTGCGCAGCTCGTCGACGCCGATGCGGTCGATCTCGGCGGTGGTCATGGCTTCTCCAGGTATCGATGGGCGAGGGTGACGGCCATCGCGCCCTCGCCGACTGC
>JBKOXW010000195.1:0-5500 GCA_046744115.1 Actinomycetota bacterium
AGGTCCGGCCGGGTGCACGCCTCGAGCATGGAGACGCCGGTGCGGATCGCCCGGTACTCGGGCAGCGAGCGGCCGGCCTGCCGCATGAACCACACCGGCGTGTGCGGCACCGGCTGCCGCCGAGCGGCCCGGACCAGCGGCGACTCGGCGGGATCAGGCCTGGTCACGCGGCGTCCTCCAGCGCGAGCACACCACGGGAGCACGGCGGTGGAGGACGCCGGACAAGCATGGCCGCAACATCCTCGCACGCGGGTCGGCGACACGCCGCGCCGCCTCCACGGCTGCGCCACCCCCTCGTGTCACCGTCGGAGCCGTGGCGGAGGGACGCGCGGCCGGCATGCCGGTCGAGTTCGCCCGGGCGGTGCGCAGCTTTGGGGCCGCTCGGCTGCGTCCCGAGGTCCGGGTCGAACCGATGCGGCCGCCGCGCCGGCTCGCCCCCTGGACCCACGCCGTGTCCCTCGAGGTGCACGTCGATGGCGCCGAGGCCGCGACCGGCCGGCTGGTGCTGCTGCACGACCCGGCCGGGCACGAGGCCTGGGGCGGCACGGTCCGCCTCGTCGGCTACGCCACCGCCGAGCTCGACCCCGAGATAGCCAACGACCCGCTGCTGCCCGAGGTGGGCTGGAGCTGGCTGCTGGACGCGCTGACCGAGCGCGGCGCGGGGCACGCCGCCGCCGGTGGCACGGTCACGCGCACGGCATCGACCCGGTTCGGCGATGTGATCGGGCTGCGCAGCACCTCCGAGTTCGAGCTGCGCGCGTCCTGGACGCCGCTCGACCTCGATCTCGCCCCGCACCTGCAGGCCTGGGCTGACCTGTTGTGCACGGCGGCCGGGCTCCCGCCGCCCGGCGTCTCCGTCCTGCGCGGCACCGCCGCGCCGGCCTCCCGCTGACCGATACCGGCGAGGCGTGCCGCCGCGATTCAGCGCGCGCGCAGCGGTCCGGGGCTGTGGACCGTGGCAGAGTCGCCGGCCGTGCCGGGCCCGTCGGTGGAGCTCACGTCCTCCGTCGACGCCGTGTCGGCCGCCGATGCACGGCTGTCGGACAGAATCCGCCGGGCGCGGCCGCCCAGCGGTAGGCGCAACGTGAGGGTCGTGCCCACGCCCGGGTGGCTGGCGACATCGAGCGACCCGCCGGCCAGCCGCGCCCGCTCGCGGAGCAGGCCCAGACCGACCTGCCGCCCTCCTGCCGACGCCACCGCGGCCGGGTCGAACCCCGGGCCGTGGTCGCGGACCACGGCGACGAGCTGGTCGCCGGCCACCGACAGCATCGCGTCCGCCTCATCGACGTCGGCGTGCTTGACGACGTTGAGCAGGCCCTCCTGGAAGAACCGGTACACGGTGACCGCGGCGACCAGCGGCAGCGCGTGTGGCTCCTCCGGCCAGGACAGCCGCACCGTCAGCAGGTAGCGGGCGGCGAAGTCGCGGCGCAGCCCGCCCACCGCCGAGGCGAGGTCACCCTCGCGAAGCTCGGCCGGCCGCGCCCTGGCCATCACCGCCCGCACCTGCTCCTCGGCGTCCTCGACCAGCTCGCGCACCCGAGCGAGGATGGCCGCCCGCCGGGCGGGGTCGGTGTCCGCCTCGTCGTCGGCGAGGAGCGTCCGCGCCACGGTCAGCGTCTGCGCGACGGTGTCGTGCAGCTCGGCGGAGAGCTGCCCCCTGGTCGCTTCCTCCGCCGCCACCAGGCCGGCCAACAGCTCATAGACCCCGGCACTGGCGTGTTCGGCCGTGCGCCGGGCCTGTTCGGCGAGCTCGTCGGAGACGCGCGCGCGCAGCTGCAGCGCGTCGAGCACGCGGACCAGGTCGGCGAGCTCCGTGCTGGCCCGGACGGTGTCCCTGCGACCGGCGCGGTCGTCGACATGCGCGCTCGGATCCCTGAGCCGGCGCACCGCGTCGGCGTGAATCTCCCGCAGCCCCCAGGTCACGTTCGTGGCGAGCACCGCCGCGATGGCCGCGAGCAGCAGCCCGACGCCGAGGCCCACCCAGATTGCCGCCGTCTCGGCGCCGGACAACCCGCCGTCGAGCAGCACCAGCCACACCGAGCCAACGACCGCGATGACGAAGACTCCCGCGCCCACCGCCACCCAGACCGTGAGCGGGAGGCTCAGCCGGGAACGGATCACGGACCGACGGCGTCCTCGAACCGTCCGGTCGTCGTCCATTCCATGTCTCCCGTGACGGCCGGCGCGGCGCCGTTCAGGCGGGCGACGTGGCCTGCCGCCGGGCGAGGGTCGCTGGCGAGCGCGATCGCGCCCAGCAGCGAGGCGACCGCCCGCTCCACCGCATGAAGCTCGGCGACGATCTCGCTCACCGGGTCGGGACCGTCGAACGTGGCGGCGAGCCGGGACAGCCGGTCCGCCGACTCGCGCAGCAGGGCCAGCGCCGGCACGGTCTCGGACCCGAGATCGCCCAGCACCCGGCTCGCGGCGCCGTAGGCCTCGGCCCGGCCGACCGCGACATCGTGCCGCGCGGTCAGCTCGGCAACCGAGAGCCAGGACTCGGCCTGCCTGACCAGCACCTCGGCGAGCTGGATGTCGGGGCGCGTGAAGCCGCCCGCGCGCGGTGGCCGCCGCGCGATCAGCACCGCGATCGGGCGGCCGGGATCGCCGAGCACGGCCGAGCAGTACGGACGCTCCCGCTCGGTCCCGGTGTGCACGCCGCCGCGGGCGAGGGACCGCAGCACCCAGGGCGCGTCGAAGGCCTCGGCGTCGGACCGGAGCCGGGCGCTGATCCCGTCCTCGTCGCCCACGTACCGGACCGGACCGGATGGGTGCCGGAGCAGCATCTCGACCTCGGCCCCACCGAAAAGTCGGGCCGCCGCCGTCACAATCACCTGGGCGGACGCGTCGATCGTGCTACCGGCAAGCTTCTCCTGGCCGCGGGCCAGCTCGGCGAACAGCCGCGCCTCCGACGCCCGCCTGGTCTGCTGCTCGTACGACCACCACAGGAGGCCGACGGGCACGATCAGGCCGAGCAGGCCGAGCGGCTCGTGCAGGGCCAGCCAGCCGGCGAGCACCCCGACGGAGATGTTGCCGGCGTTGTGCAGCACGCCGAGCAGGCCGATCCCGCCGAGCACCCGGTGGTAGGGCACCCGCGACGTGGCGGCGATCGGGATCGCCACCACGACGAGGTTGAGCACCGCGAACGTGACCAGGCCGGCGACGGCCCCGCCGACCCCCCCACCGACCGCCAGGGTGACCAAGACGCCAGCGCCGACCGTCGCGAACTCCTGGGCCATGTTGAACGACAGCTTCGCCCACGGCCGGCGGCCAACGGCCGCCAACCCATAGCCGAGCGGAACCGCCAGCGCGATCCACCCGCCGGGCTCGAGCACGAAGGCAATCGCCATCACGGCGTCGTTCAGCGTGAACGCCGCGGCCTGCTTGCCGAACACCAGCCGCACGGAGGCCCGCTCGGCGGCCGCGGTCGCGACCACCAGTGCCGGGATCGCCCACCACGGCGGTGACCCCCACCCAGCCGCGAGCATGATCGCCACTCCCATGGCGACCAGTGCCGCCCGGGTCACGGCGATCTTGCGCTCAGCGTTCATCGGCGTCGCCGACGTCGGTCTTCCTCACGGCCCCGGGCTAGTCCCACACGACTCCGTCGTTGATATGAGAGACGGCGGGCTCGCCGTCGAACGCTCCGGCTGCGGTAGCGGCACCGACGGCGGTGCCGATCGCGATCACCAGGAAGATCAGCGCCCGTACCAGACGCTTGCGCATGGAGCACACTCCTCAATCTGCCAAGGCGTTCCCGCGGGAGCACGGCGTCGGCTGTCACCTTGCAGGCGAGCAAGTATGCCCGCCGTGGCGCCAGTCCGGTGTCGCGTGACCCGAGAATACCCCGAAGGGAGTAGCGTGAGGAGCCTCGACACGGCACCCTGTCGTCGAGCACCGGCCGACCGGCCTAACCGGCGGCCGGAATCCGGGGGTACGGCCCACGCGCCGTTGGGTGGCGACGCACGGGAGGCGTACGTGGTTGGAGACGGTATGAAGGGGGCAGACGTGACCGCATTGCACGTCGCGTCGGAGAGCGCACTGGGCGCGGCGACGGCCGAGCGCTTCACCGCACTCGTGGTCGACGACCATCCGCTGCTGCGGGAGTCGATCGTCTCGAAGCTGCGCGCGATGGGGGCGTCGGAGGTATACGAGGCGGCGAGCGTGTCCGAGGCGCGCGCGCGGGCGCATGCGTCCGGCCCGTGCGACCTGTGCGTGCTCGACCTCGGCCTACCGGACGGCAACGGCCTCGACCTGCTCGGCGAGCTGCGCGCGTCCGGCTGGCCACGTCTGGTCGTGCTGTCCGCGGCCGACGACCCGTACTCGGTGCGCGCCGCGTTCGTTGCCGGGGCGCAGGGCTACCTGCTGAAGTCGGCGTCGCCGGCGGTCGTCTCGGACGGGGTGCGGCGGGTGCTCGACGGCGGCGTGTACGCCGACCCGTCGGTCGCCTCCCTGCTCGCCGCCGGCCTGCGCGGCGGCCCGAGCGAGAGCGGTGTCGCGGACCTGTCCGCGCGCGAGATCGAGGTGCTCCGGCTGGTCGCGGACGGCAAGTCCAACAAGCAGATCGGCGAGTCGCTCAACCTGTCGGCGCTGACCGTGAAGAGCCACCTCGCGCGGATCGCGCGCAAGCTCGGCACCGGCGACCGCGCCGAGATGGTGGCGCTGGTCATGCGCGCCGGCATCATCCGCTGAGATGCCCGGCGGGCCGCGCACGCCCGCCCGCGGTTCCGATCGCACCGATCCCGGCCGGCGTACCGTCGGGGCCGTGTCCGAAGGCGTCACCGCAGACCCCACCGGCCCGACCGGAGGCTCCCCCGCCGTGCCGCTGCTGGAGCCGCGCGACGGAGTTCCGCTCCCGATCACCACGCGCCCCGACCTCGACGCCGCGGTACGCCGGCTGGCCGCCGGCACCGGTCCGGTCGCGGTGGACGCCGAGCGGGCGTCCGGATATCGGTACGGCCAGCGGGCGTACCTCGTCCAGCTTCGCCGCGTCGGCGCGGGCACCATGCTGATCGACCCCGTCGCGCTGCAGGACCTGAGCGCGGTCGGGGCCGCGCTCGCGGACGCGGAGTGGGTGCTGCATGCGGCCGGCCAGGACCTGCCGTGCCTGGCCGAGGTCGACATGCGGCCGCGGTACGTGTTCGACACCGAGCTGGCCGGCCGGCTGCTCGGCTACCAGCGGGTCGGGCTCGGCGCGATGGTCGAGCAGCATCTCGGCCTGGTGCTGGAGAAGGGCCACTCGGCGGCCGACTGGAGCACCCGGCCACTGCCCAGGGCCTGGCTCGCCTACGCCGCGCTGGACGTCGAGGTGCTCATCGACCTGCGCGACGCGCTGCACCGCGAGCTGGTCGAGCAGGCCAAGCTGGACTGGGCCCGGCAGGAGTTCGCGGCGATCGCGGCCGCCCCGCCGCCCGCGCCGCGCGCCGAGCCGTGGCGGCGGACCTCCGGCATGCACCGCATCCGCGGCCGCCGCCAGCTCGCCGCCGTCCGCGCGCTGTGGGAG
>JBKOXW010000060.1:0-12414 GCA_046744115.1 Actinomycetota bacterium
ACCGCGACCGGCTCGAGCAGCACCGACGCGACCTCCTTGGTGCCGTTGTTGACGGTGGCGGTCGTCTCGATCGTCTCGCCGCGCAGCAGCTTGACGGCGAGCTCGGCGGCGCCGTCCGCCTCCGGCTTGTACGCCTTGTAGACCGTCATGTACTGGTCGCCGGCGAGGATCCGCTGGATCGCGGCGAGCTCGGCGTCCTGACCGGTGATCGGCGGGATCGGGCTGATGCCGGCCGACCGCATCGCCGCGATCGCGCCGCCGGCGGTGCCGTCGTTGGCGGCGTAGACGCCGACGAAGCCGGTCTTGCCGAGCTTGGCGATCTGGGCGGCCATGAACGCCTGCGCGTTCGCCGGCTTCCAGTCCGGGGTGAAGAAGTCCGGCTTGGGCACCAGGGTGAAGCCGCTGTTGTCGAGGGCGGAGTGGGCGCCCTTGTTGAACAGGTGGGCGTTGTTGTCCTTGGTGTCGCCGTTGATCATGACGACGTTGCCGCTGGTCTTGCCGTCCGCCTTCAGCTTCTCGGCCAGCGACTCGCCCTGCAGCTGGCCGACCTTCTCGTTGTCGAACGAGATGTAGTAGTCGATGTCGGCTTTCTGGATCAGCCGGTCGTACGAGACCACCGGCACGTTCTTCGCCTTCGCCAGCGCCGCCAGCGAGCCGGCAGTCTGCCCGTTCACCGGGTCGAGCACGACGACCTTGGCGCCCTGCGCGAGCGCGCTCTGCACCTGCGCCCGCTGCTGGTCGGCCTGCTGGTTGGCGTTGAAGTAGTCGACCTTGCAGTCGGCGCACAGCTCGGCGACCTTCTGCTCGAACAGCGGCCGGTCGAAGGACTCGTAGCGGGTGGTCTGCGACTCGGGCAGCAGCAGCGCGATGGTGCCGCTCTCCGAGCTTCCGCCGCCCCCGCCGCCGTCGGAGTCGTCGGTGTTGCAGGCGGTGGACGCGACGACGACGAGCACGCCGGCCGCCAGGGCCGCGAGGCGGCTGCGAGGTGTGAACACCTGACCTCCAGGGACTCCCGAAACAGGGTGGCGGAGCTCCGCCACGAACCGGATGACCCCGGACCTTGCTGGGTCGCCCCTCCTATGTCAAGACGATGACGGAACTGTGACCGCAATGTGCCCTCCTGAATCGATGCAGTCGCCCCTGCAAGCACTGACACCACCGAGCCCTCGCGTGGTGCCCGCCGGTTTCGTCAACTGCTTGACATAGCCTGGCCACGGCAACCACTATCCGGGCATGCCATCGAGGGCAGCGCGGTCCGCGCTCGACCTGCGCGGCAACGCTCGGCGGATCGCCGACACCCTTCGGGTGGCGGGCCCGGCGACGCGGGCCGAGGTCGGCGCCGCGACCGGACTGTCCCGCGCCACCGTCTCCGCCGCGCTGGCCGCGCTCGCGGACGAGGGCTTCATCGAGGAGACCGGCGAGGCGGCGCCGGTCGGCCCGGCCGGGGGACGCAGGCCGAGCGTGGTCCGGCTCAGCCGGCGCGCCGGGCTCGCCGTGGGTGTCGACATGGGCCACACGCACCTGCGAGTCGCCGTCGCCGACCTCGGCCACCAGGTGCTCGGCGAGCAGTTCGCGCTGCTGGAGCCCGGCACCGCGGCGCACGACGCGCTGGACCGCGCGGCCGACCTCGTCTGCGCGGCGCTCGGCGAGGTGGGCGCCGACATCGACGCGGTGGTCGGCGTCGGCCTCGGCCTGCCCTCGCCGGTCGACCAGGCGTCGGGCCGGGTGGCAGCGTCGAACATCCTGCCCGAATGGGCGGGCCTCGCCGCCGGCGACGAGCTCGCGGTCCGGCTCGGCCGAGCGGTGATCGTGGACAACGACGCGAACCTCGGCGCGCTCGCCGAGTTCCTGTGGGGAGCCGGGCGGGGCTGCGACACGATCGCGTACGTCAAGGCCGCCACGGGTATCGGCGCCGGGCTGGTCCTGGACGGCCGGCTCTACCGCGGCGTGTCCGGGCTGGCCGGCGAGCTCGGTCACGTCACGCTCGACGAGCACGGTGAGGTCTGCCGGTGCGGCAACCGCGGCTGCCTGGAGCTGGTTGCCGGCGGCGCGGCGCTGGTCACCGCGCTGCGCCGGACCCACGGCGAGCTGGACCGGGTGGACCGGGTGGTGGCACTCGCCCATGCCGGTGACCCGGCCGCCCGTCGGCTGATCGCGGACGCCGGTGCGCACCTCGGCGTTGCCGCCGGCGGGCTGGTGAATCTCGTCAACCCCGGTCGCCTCGTGGTCGGCGGCGTGCTCGGCGGCGCGGGCGAGTTGCTGCTGGAGCCGCTGCGCCTGGCGCTGCGCCGGTCGGCGGTCCGGCCGGTGGCCGACGCCTGCGAGGTGCTCGGCGGCGAGCTGGGCGAGCGGTCGGAGGTGCTCGGCGCCGTCGCGGTCGTGCTGCACGAGCCCGAGCGCGCACGCCGGCCCCCGTCCACCGACCAGCTGGCGACGTCGGCGGTGACCTAAGGCGGCGGCGCCTGGCGGCGCAGTCGTCGGCTAGAGCGCCTGGCGGCGCAGTCGTCGGCTACGGCGCCTGGCGGCGCAGTCGTCGGCTACGGCGCCTGGCGGCGCAGGGCCGCCTCCACCGCTGCCACCGACCGGACCAGCTCGCCGAGCCGCACGCCCTCCCGCTCGTAGGCCGCCATCGCCGCCTCGACGGTCTCGGGGGTGAGCTCGCGGCCGAGGTCGCGGCGCAGGCTCCGCCAGCCCTGCCGGGCGGCGTCCAGGCAGGCCTGGACGTGCCCGGCGGCGAACCGAGCGAGCAGCACCGGGTGCCGGCGGAGCACCTCGTAGCCCCGGTACTCGCCGGGAACCTGGTCGAACAGCCAGCCGACCACGCTGGTCTCCCAGTCCGGCGCGCCGGGCGGGCGGACCCCGACCGGCCAGTGCCGGGGCAGGCCCTGCTGGCCAGCCGTGCTCACCGGCTCTCGGACGACTCGGCGGTGCCCCGGTCCGTCGCACCCGCGCGGTCACCGCCGCCACCGCCCCAGCGCAGCTCGCCCGGACCGGTGCTGCGCTCCGGCTGGTGGGCGAGCCGGTCGGAGGACTGCAGCTGCCACGGCACGTTCGTGACCATCACGCCGGGCGTGAACAGCAGCCGGGTCTTCAGCCGCAGCGCGCTCTGGTTGTGCAGCAGCTGCTCCCACCACCGGCCGACGACGTACTCCGGGATGAAAACGGTCACCACGTCCCGCGGGCTCTCCCGGCGCAGCCGCTTGACGAAGTCGAGCACCGGTCGGGTGATCTCCCGATACGGCGACTCGACGATCGTCAGCGGCACCGAGATGCCCAACCGGTCCCACTCCGTCTGCAGGCTCCGGGTCTCCGCGTCGTCGACGTTGACGGTGAGTGCGGTCAGCGTGTCCGGGCGGGTGGCCCGCGCGTAGGCGAGCGCCCGCAGTGTCGGCTTGTGCAGCTTGGACACCAGCACCACGGCATGGACCCGGCTGGGCAGCAGCATTCCCTCGTCCTCCGGCACCAGCTCCACGGCGACCGCGGTGTAGTGCCGGTTGATGCCGCGCATGGTCAGGAAGATCACCGGCATCGCGACGACCACGATCCACGCCCCGAGCGCGAACTTCGTGATCGTCACGATGACCAGCACCAGGCCGGTGAGCGCGCCGCCGGTGGCGTTGATCGCCCGGGAGCGGATCATCCGGCGCCGCTCCTCCGGGTCGCGCTCGGTGCGCAGCAGCCGGTTCCAGTGCCGGACCATCCCCCACTGGCCGAGCGTGAACGAGGTGAACACGCCGATGATGTAGAGCTGGATCAGCCGGGTGACCTCGGCGTCGAACGCGTAGATGAGCAGCCCGGCGAAGCCGGCGAGCAGCAGGATGCCGTTGCTGAACACCAGCCGGTCACCCCGGGTGTGCAGCTGCCTCGGCAGGTACCGGTCCTGGGCGAGCACCGAGCCGAGCAGCGGGAACCCGTTGAACGCGGTGTTCGCCGCCAGGATGAGGATGAGCGCGGTGGCCGCCTGGATGTAGAAGAACCCGATCGAGCTGTCCCCACCGAAGACGGCCGCGGCGACCTGGGCGACGACCGTCCGTTGTGGATCGGTCGCGCAGTCGCCGGGGAAGCCGACCAGGTCGCAGGTGTTCTCGGCGTACCGGACCTTGCTGATCAGCGCGAGCGCGGTGATGCCGGCGAACATCGTGATCGCGAGCGCGCCCATCGCGGCCAACGTGGTCGCCGCGTTCCGGCTCTTCGGCTCGCGGAAGGCCGGCACCCCGTTCGCGATCGCCTCTACCCCGGTCAGCGCGGTGCAGCCGGAGGAGAACGCCCGCAGCGCGAAGAAGACCAGCGCCAGCCCGGCGAGCGAGCCGTACCCGGGCTCCGGCTCGATCGACCAGTCCGCGCTCTCCGCGACCGGACCGGCGCCGACCGCCCAGCGCAACAGCCCGGTGAGGATCATGAACAGCACGCCGGCCACGAACAGGTACGTCGGCACCGCGAACGCACGGCCGGACTCCCGCACGCCGCGCAGGTTCGTCGCGGTGAGCAGGGCCACGAAGCCGAGCGCGATGCCCACCCGCCACGGGTTCAGGTCCGGAAACGCCGAGATGATGTTGTCTACACCCGCGGACACCGACACCGCGACGGTCAGCACGTAGTCCACCAGCAGCGCGCTCGCCACGGTCAGGCCGGCGAACTGGCCGAGGTTCCTTGTCGCGACCTCGTAATCGCCCCCGCCGGAGGGGTAGGCGCGGACCACCTGCCGGTACGACGCGACGACGGTGGCGAGCAGCAGCACGATGGCGGTGGCCAGCCAGGGAGTGAGCCACAGGTACGCGGTCCCGGCCAGCGCCAGCATGAGCAGGATCTCCTGGGTGGCGTACGCCACCGAGGACAGCGGGTCGCTGGCGAAGATGGGCAGCGCGACCCGCTTGGGCAGCAGCGTCTCGCCCAGCCTGTCGCTGCGGACCGGCCGCCCGACCACGAGGCGTTTGGGCACGCGGGTGAGCCAGGACACGTGGCGATCGTAGGCCCGCCCCGGTGACGCCACGATGGCCAGCGCACGGCCGACGGTGCGGCGTGTACCGTCGCGAGCACGGTCACCGTCGCGGGCGGCCGCGGCCGCCCGAGCCACCCGGAGGGGGCGTGGCGTGCACATCGTGATCATGGGGTGCGGCCGAGTCGGGTCGAGCCTGGCCCGCAACCTCGAGCGGATCGGCCACTCGGTGTCGATCATCGACCAGAACCCCACCGCGTTCCGCCGGCTCGGCCCGGACTTCGCCGGTGACCAGGTCACCGGCATCGGCTTCGACCGCGCCACGCTCGCGAAGGCGGGCATCGAGGAGGCCGAGGCGCTGGCCGCGGTGAGCAGCGGCGACAACTCCAACATCATCACCGCCCGGGTGGCCCGCGAGACGTTCGGGGTGGCGCACGTGGTCGCCCGGATCTACGACCCCAAGCGGGCCGAGGTGTACGAGCGGCTCGGCATCCCCACCGTGGCGACCGTGCCGTGGACCACCAACCGGCTGCTGTCCGTCCTGCTCGGCGACAAGCACGTGGAGGACTGGCGCGACCCGTCCGGCACGGTCGCCCTCGTCCAGGTCGCGCTGCACGACGGCTGGGTCGGCCAGCGGGTCAGCGAGCTGGAGTCGGCCAGCGGCGCGCGGGTCGCGTTCCTCACCCGGTTCGGAAAGGGGCAGCTGCCGACCGCGTCGACCGTGCTGCAGAGCGGGGACCTCGTGCACGTCCTGGTCACCGACGACGTCGCCGACGGCGTGGAGGCCGTGGCGGGTTCCCCGCCTGGAGGAGGCGACTGATGCGCGTGGCCATCGCCGGGGCCGGCGGCGTCGGCCGATCCATCGCCCGCGAGTTGATCGGCAACGGGCACGACGTGATGCTCATCGACCGGGACCCGACGAAGGTGCACCCGCAGCGGGTGCCCGAGGCCGAGTGGGTGCTCGCCGACGCATGCGAGCTGTCCTCGCTGGAGGAGGCCCGGCTGCAGGACTGCGATGTGGTCATCTCGGCCACCGGCGATGACAAGGTCAACCTCGTGGTCTCGCTGCTGGCCAAGACGGAGTTCGCGGTCAAGCGGGTGGTGGCAAGGATCAACCACCCGGACAACGAGTGGCTGTTCACCGAGGCGTGGGGGGTGGACGTGTCGGTGTCCACCCCGCGGGTGCTCGCCGCGCTGGTGGAGGAGGCGGTCTCGGTCGGTGACCTGGTCCGGCTGATGACGTTCCGCCAGGGACAGGCGAACCTCGTCGAGATCACGCTGCCCGACGACGCGCCTGTCGTCGGCCACCCGGTGCGGGACGTGTCGCTGCCGCGCGACGCCGCGCTGGTCACGATCGTGCGTGGCAGCAGGGTGATCGTGCCGCAGCCGGACGAGCCGCTGGAGGCCCACGACGAGCTGCTGTTCGTGGCCACGGCCGAGGTCGAGACCAAGCTGCGCGAGCTGGTCTGTGGCTCGCCCGAGTAGCGGCCGGGCCCGCGCTCAGGCCGGCGTCGGCTCGGGCGTGGCCTCGGTCACCCGCCGGCGGACCCGCCGGACCGCGAACACCGTCACCGCGAGCGCCGCGATCGTGACCGGGTAGCCCATCGCGATGCGGGCGACGGCGAGCAGGCCGGTGCGGTCCTCCTCGTACAGGAACCGCTGCACCAGACCGCGGGCCAGGAACACGCCGAACCACATGAGCGTGGTCCAGGTGTAGATCCGCATCAGCGGACCGTTCTGCCGCCAGCGCGCGCCGGCGCCTTCGACGTACTCCCAGATCACGCCGACGAGCGGCCAGCGCACCAGCGCCGAGACGAGGAACAGCGCCGCGTAGCCGAAGCTCGCCCAGATGCCGAGCAGGAAGAAGCCGCGCGCCTCGCCGGTGCGCGCGGCGATGTACGCCGCCAGCGCCACCCCGATGAAGCCACTGATCGCCTGCTGGACCGTCTCGCGGCGGAGGAGCCGCAGCGCGAGGATCAGCGCGCCGCAGGCCACCGCCGACCAGATGGCGGTGGTGAGGCCGGCAGCCGAGTTGGCGGCCACGAAGACGACGATCGGCATGCCGCTGTCGAACAGGCCGCGCCAGCCACCGAACGATTCGACCAGCATCGGCCGGCCTCTCGGGGCTCCCCCGTCGCCCGCGGTGGTCGGCGCCGGCTCCGTCACTGGCCGGCCGGCTTCAGCTCGTACCACGGGTTGAAGATGACCAGCTGGCCGCCCTGCTCGGCGACGCGACCGCGGGCCACCAGGCCGCGACCGGGCTCGATGCCGGGGATGCGGCGGCGGCCGAGCCAGACCAGATGCAGCGACCCGGACCCGTCGAACAGCTCGGCGTCCACTGTGGGCACCGTCTCCTTCGGCGTGTAGACGACCGAGCGCAGGCGACCGGTGACGGTGACCGGCTCGCCCTGAGCGCAGCGCGCCACCGGCTTCGCACCGGTCCGGTCCACCGCGCCCTGCAGGTCCTCGGCGTCGAGGGCGTGGTCGTCCAGCACCAGCCGGCGAAGCTTCCTGCTCAGCCAGCCGCGGCCGTCGGCGTCCGGCTCGGGTGTGCCACTCACGGGAGCCAGGGTAGCGGGACGATGGGCGCCGTGCGGCGGAGCTGGGGCGATCCGGACGACCCGGTCGCCGTGCTGTTGCCGGGGGCAGCGTCGACCGCCGAGTTCGTCACCCGGGCCTTCGGTCCATCGCTGGCCGAGGCCGGTCTCGCCCTGGTGACCGGCGATCACCGGACCGGCGCGGAACGGGCCAGCGACATCGCGGCGGCGGCGTTCGCGGCGCTGAACTCCGCGGCAGACCGCTACCCGGTGCGCCTGGTCGGCGGCGTGTCGCTGGGCGCCCAGCTCGCCGCCCGCTGGGTCGCCCGGTCCGGCCGTCCCGACGTGCAGGGGATGCTGCTGGTGCTGCCGGCGTGGACCGGTCCACCGGGCGCGGTCGCCGCCGCGTCCGCGGCGGCCGCAGCTGACGTGGACACCTACGGCGTCGCCGGCGCGCTGGACCGGATGCCGCAGTCCTGGGTGGCGGACGAGCTGGCAACGGCGTGGCTCCGCCACGGTCCCGGGCTAGCCGCATCCCTGCGCGCGGCCGCCCGCGTGGCCGGACCCACCCCGGCCGAGCTCGCCCGGATCGTGGTGCCGGTCGGGTTGGTCGCATTCGCCGACGACCCGCTGCATCCGGCCACGGTGGCCTACGAGTGGGCGCGGCTTCTCCCCCGTGCCGCGGTCGAGCGGCTCACCCTCGCCGACGCCGCGGCCGACCGCTCCGTGCTGGGCGCCGCGGCGCTCGCGGCCTGGCGCCGCGCTGCGGGCCCGTCGCCCGCCGATCAGGGCTCGAACCGATAGCCCATGCCGGGTTCGGTGATCAGGTAGCGCGGACGAGACGGGTCCGGCTCGAGCTTGCGCCGCAGCTGGGCCAGGTAGACGCGCAGGTAGTTGGTCTCGGTCCCGTACGCCGGCCCCCACACCTCCTGGAGCAGCTGGCGCTGCCCCACCAGCCGGCCCTGGTTGCGCACCAGCACCTCGAGCACGTGCCACTCGGTCGGGGTGAGGCGCACCTCGCCGGCCGGCGTGCTCACCCGCTTCGCGGCCAGGTCGACGGTGAAATGCGCGGTGGTGACGACCGGCAGCGGCTCGCCGGCCGGAGTGGCCCGCCGGACAGCCGCGCGCAGCCGCGCCAGCAGCTCGTCCATGCCGAACGGCTTCGTCACGTAGTCGTCCGCACCGGCGTCGAGCGCGTCGACCTTGTCCGGTGATCCGCTGCGGGCGGACAGCACCAGGATCGGCACGGTGGTCCACCCGCGCAGGCCGCGGATCACGTCCACGCCGTCGAGGTCCGGCAGGCCGAGGTCGAGCAACACCACGTCGGGCCGGTGCCGCGCGGCCACGTCGAGCGCGGCCCGTCCGGTCGCGGCCACGTCAACGTCGTAGCCGCGGGCGCGCAGGTTGATCCGCAGCGCACGCAGCAGCTGCGGCTCGTCGTCGACGACGAGCACCCGGGTGCCGGTGGCCTCGCCCCGCGCCGCCGCGTCCCGCGCACCCGGACCGTCTCGCGCCGGCTGGTCTCGTGCCACGGAACAAGTCTCGCGCGGCGGGCGCCCGCCGCGAGGCCGCGCGTCAGGGAGCCGTCAACCTCGTCGAGCCCGTGTCAGGCCGCCGTCAAGATCCGGGAAGTCGGGCCGGGGCGGACGTGTACTTGCGGACGCCGCCGTGGAGCGGCACGGAATCGACCGAGGACGCCATGACAGTGACCATCGACGCGCCGCCCGCGGCGTCGCCGCCGCTGCCGTCGCTGAGTCCGCCCCGCGCGCGCGCTCACCGCCAGCGGCTCCGGGCTCGACCCGCACATCAGCCCGGAATACGCCCGGCTCCAGGTGGAGCGGGTGGCGAGCGCGCGCGGCCTCGACCCGGCCCGCGTCCGCGAGCTCGCCGACGACCACACGAAGGGCCGGATCCTGGGCTTCCTAGGCCAGGACCGGGTCAACGTCGTCGAGCTGAACCTGGCGCTCGACGAGCTGGCCGGCTAGCCCGGACGTGCGGAGTGAGGACACTGGGGGTGTGACAGAACAAGCGGCGACCGGCCGCAGGCGCGGGCGCCTGCGGGTCTATCTCGGCGCCGCGCCCGGCGTCGGGAAGACCTACGCGATGCTCGGCGAGGGACAGCGCCGGCTGGAGCGCGGCACCGACGTCGTGATCGGCTTCGTGGAGTACCACGGGCGGCCGAAGGCCGAGATGATGGCGCGCGGCCTGCAGGTGGTGCCCCGCCTCACCCGCACCTACCGCGGCGCCGACATCACCGAGATGGACACCGACGCCGTCATCCGGCGCCGGCCGCAGGTCGCGCTCGTCGACGAGCTCGCGCACACGAACGTGCCCGGCGGCCGGTACGAGAAGCGCTGGCAGGACGTGCACGACCTGCTCGACGCCGGCATCGACGTCATCACCACGGTGAACGTGCAGCACCTGGAGTCGCTCAACGACGTCGTCGAGAAGATCACCGGCGTACCGCAGCGGGAGACCGTGCCGGACGAGGTGGTGCGTGCGGCCGACCAGGTCGAGCTGGTCGACATGAGCCCGGAGGCGCTGCGCCGGCGGATGGCGCACGGCAACATCTACGCCCCGGAGAAGGTCGATGCCGCGCTGTCGCACTACTTCCGGGTCGGCAACCTCACCGCCCTGCGCGAGCTGGCCCTGCTCTGGCTGGCCGACCAGGTCGACGAGGGCCTACAGAAGTACCGGCAACAGCACGGCATCTCCGGCACCTGGGAGGCGCGCGAGCGGGTGGTGGTCGCGCTCACCGGCGGGCCGGAGGGCGAAACGCTGATCCGCAGGGCGGCGCGGATCGCCGCCCGGGCCACCGGCGGCGAGCTGAGAGCCCTGCATGTCGCCCGCAGCGACGGGCTCACCGGAGCGTCGCCGGAGGCGCTGGCCGCGCAACGCCGGCTGGTCGAGTCGCTGGGCGGGACGTACCACTCGGTGGTGGGCGACGACATCCCGACCGCGCTGCTCGACTTCGCCCGCGCGGAGAACGCCACCCAGCTCGTGCTCGGCACCAGCCGGCGCGGACGGCTGTCCCGGTTCCTCGGTGGCACCGGGATCGGCGAGACGGTGATCCGCAACTCCGGCGACATCGACGTGCACATAGTCACCCACGCCGAGGCCGGTCGCGGCTGGCGAGCGCCCCGGTTGACCGGCAGCCTCCCCCCGCGGCGGCGGATCGTCGGCACCGCGCTCGCGGTGCTGCTGCCGGTCGCGCTCACTGCGGGGCTGCACCCGGTGCTGGACGCGTTCAACCTCTCCAGCCAGATCCTGCTGTTCCTGCTTGCCGTGGTCGGCGTCGCGCTGGTCGGCGGGCTGTGGCCGGCACTGCTCGCCGCGGTGCTCGGTTCGCTGCTGCTGAACTGGTTCTTCACCCCGCCGGTGCACACGTTCACGATCGCCGAGTTCGACGACGCCCTCGCGCTGGGGGTGTTCGTGGCGGTCGCCGCGATGGTCAGCTCGGTGGTCGACCTCGCCGCCCGCCGCACGCGGGAGGCCGCGCGCGCGTCGGCCGAGGCGGAGACGCTGTCCGTGCTCGCCGGCAGCGTGCTGCGCGGCGAGCAGGCGCTGCCGGCGCTGCTCGAGCGGGTGCGGGAGACGTTCGGGATGGAGTCGGTGTCGCTGCTGCGCAGGCTCGACGGTGACCGGTGGGACTGCGCGGCGAGCGTCGGGCCGCACCCGTGCGAGCGCCCGCACGAGGGCGACGCGGAGGTGCCGGTCACCGATGACGTCGTCCTGGTGGTCCGCGGCCGCACGCTGCCCGCCGCCGACCGGCGGGTGCTGGGCGCGTTCGCCGCCCAGGCCGCGGTCGCGCTGGAGCAGCGGCGGCTGGCCGAGGCCGCGGCCGTGGCCGAACCGCTGGCCGCCGCCGACCGGATGCGCACCGCGTTGCTCGCCGCGGTCAGCCACGACCTCCGTACCCCGCTCGCCTCGGCGAAGGCGGCCGTGACCAGCCTGCGCAGCACCGACGTCGAGTGGACCGACGAGGAGCGGGCGGAGCTCGTCGCCACCGCGGACGAGTCCCTCGACCGCCTCAGCCGGCTGGTGGACAACCTGCTCGACATGAGCCGGCTGCAGGCCGGCGCGCTGTCGGTCTTCCTCCGCCCGGTCGGGTTGGACGAGGTGATCGCGCCGGCGCTGAAGGACCTCGGCACGCCCGCGGCGACCGTTCGGGTGGAGGGCACCGAGCAGGCGCCGGCGGTGGAGGCGGACCCGGTCCTGCTGGAGCGGGTGATCGCCAACCTGGTCGCGAACGCGCTGCGGTACAGCCCGGACGGGAGGCCGCCGGTGCTCACCGCCTCCGCGCTCGGAGACTGGGTCGAGCTGCGGGTGATCGACCGGGGACCGGGCATCGCGGAGGCCGACCGCGAGCGGATGTTCCAGCCGTTCCAGCGGCTCGGCGATCGCGACAACGGCGGCGCCGGCCTCGGTCTCGCGCTCTCCCGCGGGTTGACCGAGGCGATGAGCGGAACCCTCGAGGCCGAGGACACCCCCGGCGGCGGCCTGACCATGGTGCTCGGCCTGCGGGCCGCCCCGGCGGCAGCCCCTCCGTCCGAGCCGCCGACCGAGCAGACGGCCACCGCGACGCCGACCGTGCCCTCAGCGGCCGAGTGATCAGTCTGGGTGCCGAGTGAGCGCCCATTCGGCCGCACTCGCCATGGTCGTGCTCACTCGCGGGGCGAGCCGGCCACGCGCGGATCGGGGTCCGGCGACCTACCGGCTCTACCGGCGGCGGTGGCGGGCCGACTTTCCACCGCGGCGGCGTGCCGCGCGACCGGCGCGTTGGGCGGGCTGGGTCACCGGAGCGGGCTGGCCGGGCTGAGGCTCCGCGCCGCTCTCCCCCACATCGGCGGGCCGCGGTGGCGTCCCGGACTGGGCCGGGCCGGACTGGGTCGGCGTCCCGGGCTGCCTGCGGCCGGCAGGCTGGGGTGCACCACCCTGGAC
>JBKOXW010000163.1:0-10814 GCA_046744115.1 Actinomycetota bacterium
GTACCCGTCTGCGGGCGGGTACCCGGGGCGGATCCACGAGCCGGACCCCTGGAGGGACGCGCGCGATCACGGCGGGCCTGCCTACCCGGAGATGTCCGGCTATCCCGGACCCGGCGGTCACGGCGGGCCAGACGGCTACGGTGAGTCCGCCGGTTACGGCGAGCGCGCGGGCTACGACGAACCCGACGGCTACCGCGAGCGCGCGGGCTACGACGAACCCGACGGCTACCGCGAGCGCGGTGGCCACGGTGAGTCCGCCGGTTACGGCGAGTCCGCGGGCTACGACGAACCCGACGGCTACCGCGAGCGCGGTGGCTACGGTGAGTCCGCCGGTTACGGCGAGTCCGCGGGCTACGACGAACCCGACGGCTACCGCGAGCGCGCTGGCCACGGTGAGTCCGCCGGTTACGGCGAGCCGGCGGGCTACGACGAACCCGACGGCTACCGCGAGCGCGCTGGCCACGGTGAGTCCGCCAGCTACGGCGAGCCCGCGGGCTACGACGAACCCGACGGCTACCGCGAGCGCGCTGGCCACGGTGAGTCCGCCAGCTACGGCGAGCCCGCGGGCTACGACGAACCCGACGGCTACCGCGACCGGGCCGGCTACGGCGAACCCACCGGCTATGGCGACCCGGCTGGCTACGGCGGGCGTGCTGGCTTGGCCGGGCCGGGCGGGCAGGACGGGTCGCCGGGCTACGGCGAGCCGGACGACTATCCGGTGCCGGCCGGCCCGGAGCGCGCGGGCTTCGGCGAGCCTGCCGGCTATGCCGGCGATCCGGTGGGGTATGCCGGCCGACCCGGCTACGTACGGGCGCGGCGCCGCCTGGCGCCGGGTCATCCGGACGAGCCGCACGCCGACGATCCCGCACATGGCGCGACCCAGCGCGGCGGGTCGTTCTTCGATCCGTCCCACGACGACGACCTCGCTGAGCCCCGCGGGCGGGGCCGGCGGCGCCGCGGCCGCTGGCGCCGCCGGTTCGGCACGGTGCTGGCGCTTGTTGTGATCGCCGGCCTCGTGGTCGGCATCGTCTACGGCGGCGAACGGATTCTCGACCGGTTCGGCGAGGTGCCGGACTACGCCGGCGAGGGCACCGGCGCCGTGACGGTGCAGGTCAACCCCGGCGACACGGCGTCCGACATCGCCGCGACGCTGGCCGCGGCCGGGGTCGTGAAGAGCGAGCGCGCGTTCCGCGAGGCGGCCACGGACGACCCGCGGTCCACCAGCATCCAGCCCGGCTACTACCAGGTGCGCAAGCAGATGAGCGGCGTCGCGGCGCTCGCCCTGCTGCTCGACCCCACCTCGAAGGTGCAGACGAGGTTCACCGTGCCCGAGGGGCTGACCGTGGCAGCCACGCTCAAGCTCATCGCGAGCAAGACCCGCAGGCCGCTGGCCGACCTGCAGAGGGCGGCCCGGGACACGAAGTCGCTCGGCCTGCCCGACTACGCGCGGGGGCGGCTGGAGGGCTTCCTGTTCCCGGCGACGTACGAGATCGACCCGGGCACCAGGACATCCGACATCCTGCGCGAGATGGTCGCCACCTACCGGCAGAAGGTCGACGACAGCGGGCTGTCGCGGCGCGCGGGCGGGGTCGGTCTGAGCCCGTACGAGATGCTCGTCGTCGCCTCGCTGATCGAGCGGGAGACCCGGCTGGAGGCCGAGCGGCCGAAGGTCGCCCGGGTCATCTACAACCGGCTGGAGCTGGACTGGTTCCTCGGCATCGACGCCGCCGTGCTGTACGGCCTGGGCCGTTCCGACGGCGCGCTGTCGCAGGCCGACCTGGAGAAGGTCACGCCGTACAACACGCGCAAGGTGAAGGGGCTGCCGCCGACTCCGATCGCGAACCCGGGCATGGCCTCGATCGAGGGAGCGCTGAAGCCGGCCAGCGGTCCCTGGACCTATTACGTGCTGCAGGACCGCAGCGGCCGGCACCTGTTCACGGACAGCGTCACGGAGTTCGAGGAGGCCGTGGCGCGCTGCCGCGCCGCCGGTCTCTGCTGAGCGTCTCTGCCGAGCGTCTCTGCCGAGCGTCTCTGCCGGGCGCGGTCGGTCGGCGCGGGTCGGTAGGGTGCCGACTCGTGTCCGTTCCCACGGGTCTGGCCTGTGCCGCGCTCGGCGCGCTGCTCGGCCCGTTCCTGGCCGGCCTGACCGTGCGGATCCCCGCCGAGGACCCGGTGTTCGCCACGGGCTGGTGGCGTGGTGAGCCGGCCGACGGGCGGCGGATCGTCCTGGTCACCGCGCTCGCCGCGGTCGTGCTCGGGGCGGTCGGCCTCGGCGTCGGCGCGACCACCGCGCTGCCGGCCTACCTGTGGCTGGGCGCGGTCGCGGTCACCCTGGCCGTCATCGACGTCGACTGCCACCGGCTGCCGGACCGGCTCACCCTGCCCTCGTACATCGCCGGCATCGTCCTGCTCGGCGCCGCGTCGCTGGCCCGCGACGACCTCGGCGCCCTGGTCCGCGCGCTGATCGCGATGGCGGCGGTGTTCGCGGTCTTCTTCGCGCTCGCCTTCGTCAGCCCGCGCAGCCTCGGGTTCGGCGACGTCAAGCTGGCCGGCGTCCTCGGGCTGTTCGTCGGCTGGCTGGGGTGGGGCGAACTGCTCTTCGGCCTCGTGTGTGGGTTCTGCGTGGGTGCCGTCGTGGCGCTCGTGCTGCTGGCCGGGCGTCGGGTCGGCTGGCGCAGCGACGTGGCATTCGGCCCGTCGCTGCTGGCCGGCGGGCTGGTCGCGGTCATCGCCGGGCAGCAGATCGTCGACGCGTACCTCACCTCGGTCGGGCTGCCACCGGCCGCCTGAGGCGGCGCCGCGGTCTGCCAGACTTGCCGCATGCTCCGCTGGATCACCGCCGGCGAGTCGCACGGCCCCGCGCTGGTCGCCGTGCTCGAGGGGATGCCGGCCGGCGTGGCGGTGACCACCGACGAGATCGCGGACGCGCTGGCCCGCCGCCGTGCCGGGTACGGACGTGGTGCGCGGATGTCGTTCGAGCGGGACAAGGTGGAGATCCTCGGCGGGGTGCGGCACGGCTCGACGCTCGGCGCGCCGATCGCGATCCAGGTGGCGAACACCGAGTGGCCGAAGTGGTCGACCGTCATGGCGGCCGATCCTGTCGATCCGGACGAGCTCGCCGACCTCGCCCGCGGTGCGCCGCTGACACGGCCCCGGCCGGGGCACGCCGACCTCGTCGGCATGCAGAAGTACGGCTTTGCCGACGCCCGGCCGGTGCTGGAGCGGGCGAGCGCGCGGGAGACCGCCGCCCGGGTGGCACTCGGCGCGGTGGCGGCGGCGTTCCTGGACCAATGCCTTGGCGTCAGCGTGCTCAGCCATGTCGTCGCGATCGGCACGGCATCGGCGCCCGACGGGGTGGTGCCCGCGCCGGGCGAGCAGGCCGCGGTCGACGACTCGCCGGTGCGCTGCCTGGATCCGGACGCCAGCGAGGCGATGGTCGCCGAGATCGACGCGGCCAAGCGGGCCGGCGACACGCTCGGCGGCGTCGTCGAGGTGCTGGCGTACGGACTGCCGCCCGGGCTGGGCAGCCACGTGCACTGGGACCGCCGGCTGGACGGCCGGCTCGCCGCCGCGCTGATGAGCATCCAGGCGATCAAGGGCGTGGAGGTCGGCGACGGCTTCGTCGGCGCCCGGCGGCGCGGCTCGCAGGCGCACGACGAGATCGTCGGCGGGCCGGACGGGCTGCGCCGGGTCACCGGGCGCGCCGGCGGTACCGAGGGCGGCATGTCCACCGGCGAGGTGTTGCGCGTCCGGGCCGCGATGAAGCCGATCTCCACCGTGCCCCGCGCGCTATCCACGGTGGACGTCGCGACGGGGGAGCCGGCGGTCGCCATCAACCAGCGCAGCGACGTGTGCGCGGTGCCGGCGGCGGGGGTGGTGGCCGAGGCGATGGTCGCGCTCGTGCTCGCCGACGCGGCGCTGGAGAAGTTCGGCGGCGACTCGGTGGCCGAAACCCGCCGCAACGCGCGCGCCTACCTCGACTCGCTCTCCATCCGCTAGGCCTGGCCGATTCCCGGTACGCCGGCGGGCGCTAGCCTTCGGCGGGTGGAGAGCGTGGCGGGGTCCGGTCCAGCGGCCGACTCGGGCACGACCCCGGACCCGGAACGCGCCGCCGGGCCCGTCGTGGTGCTGGTCGGGCCGTCCGGGTCGGGCAAGACGACGGTGGGCAGGATCGTCGCCGACCGGCTGGGCGTGGGTTTTCGGGACACCGACGCCGATGTGGCGGCGGCCGCGGGCAAGCCGGTCGCCGAGATCTTCTACGACGACGGCGAGCCTGTGTTCCGGGCGATGGAGCGGGAGGCGGTGGCCGCGGCGCTGGCCGGGCATCGCGGCGTGCTGTCCCTCGGCGGTGGCGCGGTGCTGGCCGAGCAGACCCGCGCCCGGCTCGCCGGCCATCACGTGATCTTCCTGTCCGTGGACCTGGCCGACGCCGCCAAGAGGGTCGGCCTGGCCCGCGACCGGCCGCTGCTCGCGCTCAACCCGCGGGCCCAGCTGCGCGCGATGCTCGCCGAGCGCAGGCCCGTGTACGAGGCCGTCGCGACGGTGGTCGTCGAGACCTCCGGCCGCTCCGCCGCCGAGGTCGCCGACGAGGTGCTCGCAACCCTGGTCACGCGATGACCCAGCCGGACGGTCGGTCCACCGCGGCGTGGGCGTCCGATCCGCCCAGCAGGATTCCGGTCGGCGGCGGCGAGTCCCCGCGCTACGACGTCGTCGTCGGCGCCGGCGTGCTCGGCGAGCTGCCGTTCCTGCTGGCCGGCGCGGAAAGGGTGGCGATCGTGCACCCGGCCGCGCTCACCGCCCGCGCGGAAGCGGTCGAGGCTGCCCTGGCCGGGACCGGGCGTGACGCGCACCGGCTGGAGGTGCCGGACGGCGAGCCGGCCAAGACCCTGGCGGTCGCCGGCGCCTGCTGGAATGCGCTCGCCCGGCTCGGCTTCACCCGCTCCGACGCGATCGTCGGGTTCGGCGGCGGCGCCACGACCGACCTGGCCGGCTGGGTCGCCGCCGGGTGGCTGCGCGGCGTCCCGGTGGTGCACGTGCCGACCACGCTGCTGGGGATGGTCGACGCCGCGGTCGGTGGCAAGACCGGGATCAACCTCGACGCCGGGAAGAACCTGGTGGGCGCGTTCCACCCGCCGGCCGGCGTGCTGTGCGACCTCACCACGCTGGCGACGCTGCCCGCCGAGGACTACGTCGCCGGCCTCGCCGAGGTGGTCAAGTGCGGGTTCATCGCCGACCCGGCGATCCTCACCGCCATCGAGGCAGACCCGCGCGCCGCGACCGACCCGGCCGGCGGCCGCACCCGCGAGCTGGTGGAGCGGGCGATCCGGGTCAAGGCCGAGATCGTCACCGGCGACCTCCGGGAGAGCGGGCCGCGGGCGTACCTCAACTACGGCCACACGCTCGGCCACGCGATCGAGAAGGTCGAGGGCTACCGCTGGCGGCACGGCGCGGCGGTCTCCGTCGGGCTGGTCTTCGCTGCCGCGCTCGGCCGGCTTGCCGGCCGTCTCGACGCGCCGACCGCCGACCGGCACCGCGCGATCCTCGCCGCGGTCGGGCTGCCGACCACGTACGCCGCCGACGCCTGGCCGCGGTTGCTCGATGCGATGCGGGTGGACAAGAAGGCCCGCGGTGCGCGGTTGCGCTTCGTCGTGCTGGACGGGCTGGCCAGACCGGCGATTCTGGCCGACGCCGACCCGGCCCTGCTGGCCGGCGCCTACGCCACGGTGGCCGACCGCCCGGACTAAGGTGCCGGACTAGGGTGCAAGGCGTGCAGACCTCCGACATCGCCTCCGACGGCGCCACCGACAACGCCGCGACCAGCACGTCGACCGCCGCCAGCCCCGTCGTCCGGCGCGACCGCCTGCGCGCCGTCGTCCGCGCTGAGGGCTGGGACGCCGCCCTGGTCACCAGCCTCGTCAATGTGCGGTACCTGACCGGGTTCACCGGCTCGAACGGCGCGCTGCTGGTCGGCGCCGACGGCACCGACGTGCTGTGCACCGACGGCCGCTATACCACCCAGGCCGCCCTGCAGGCCGGCGACGTCGAGCTGGTCATCGACCGCCGCAGCGCCCCCCGGCTGGCCGAGCAGGCGGCGAAGGACGGGATGGACCGGCTCGGCTACGAGTCCCACGACGTCACCGTGGACCTGCACGTGACCCTGACCCAGGCCGCCGGGGGTGCCGAGCTGGTCAGCGTGCAGCGGGCGGTCGAGCGCCTGCGCGCGGTCAAGGACGACGGCGAGATCGCCCTGGTCCGGCAGGCCTGCGCGTACGCCGACCACGCGCTGGCCGAGCTGATCGCCGCCGGCGGGATCCGGCCCGGCCGGACCGAGCGCGAGGTGGCCCGCGACCTCGACAACCGGATGCTCGACCTCGGCGCGGACGCGCCGTCGTTCGAGACGATCGTGGCCACCGGGCCGGACTCCGCGATCCCGCACCACCGGCCGACCGACCGCGTGCTCGCCGCCGGCGACCTGGTCAAGCTCGACTTCGGGGCGTTGTGCCAGGGCTACCACTCGGACATGACCCGCACGCTCGTGCTCGGCGAGCCGGCCGGCTGGCAGCGCGAGGTGTACGAGCTGGTGGCCGCGGCGCAGCGGACCGGCCGGGAGGCGGTCGCCCCGGGCGCCGGCGTGGTGGCCGTCGACCGGGCCGCCCGCGCCGTCATCGAGCAGGCCGGGCACGGCGAGCACTTCGGGCACGGCCTCGGCCACGGCGTCGGGCTGGAGATCCACGAGGCGCCGGCGCTCAGCCCGCTCGGCGCGGGTACACTCGCCGATCGGATGGTCGTCACCGTCGAGCCCGGGGTCTACCTCGAAGGCCGCGGCGGCGTCCGCATCGAGGACATGCTCGTGGTCCGCCCGGACGGACCGGAGCTGCTCACCACCACGACCAAGGACCTCGTGGTCCTGTAAGGGGTGTCACCCCCTGACTCGCATGGAGACCTGCACCCGGTGGCCACGACCAACGACCTGAAGAACGGCATGGTGCTCAACCTCGACGGCCAGCTCTGGTCGGTGGTCGGGTTCCAGCACGTCAAGCCCGGCAAGGGCGGCGCGTTCGTGCGCACGACGCTGAAGAACGTGCTCTCGGGCAAGGTGGTGGACCGGACCTTCAACGCCGGCGTCCGCGTCGACACGGCCACCGTGGACAAGCGAGCGATGACCTACCTCTACCGCGAGGGCGCCGACTTCGTGTTCATGGACTCGGAGACGTACGACCAGATCCACGTGCCGGCGGACACGGTCGGCAGTGCGGCGGGCTACCTGCTGGAGAACGCGGAGGTGGTTGTCGCGGTGCACGAGGGCACGCCGCTGTACGTCGAGCTGCCGGCGAGCGTCGAGCTGACGATCACCCACACCGACCCGGGCTTGCAGGGCGACCGGTCCACCGGCGGCACCAAGCCGGCGACGCTGGAGACCGGGGCGACCGTGGCGGTGCCGCTGTTCCTCAACACCGGTGAGCGGGTCAAGGTGGATACCCGGGACGGGCGGTACCTCGGGCGCGCCTCCGGCTGATGGCCGCGCGCAGCAAGGCTCGCAAGCGGGCCCTCGACCTGCTGTACGAGGCGGACCTGCGCGGATCGGACCCGCTCGGGCTGCTGGCGGACCGGGCGGCCCGCGCCGACCCGCCGGTGCCGGAGTACGCGGCGAGCCTCGTCGAGGGCGTCACCGTGCACCGGGCCCGGATCGACGAGATCATCGCCAGCTACGCCGAGGGCTGGACCGTGCCGCGGATGCCCCCCGTCGACCGCGCGATCCTGCGGCTCGCCCTCTACGAGCTGCTCTGGCGCGACGACGTGCCGGACGCGGTCGCCATCGACGAGGCCGTCGAGCTGGCCAAGGCACTGTCTACTGATGAGTCCCCGCGGTTCGTCAACGGCATGCTCGGCCGGGTCGTGCTGACCAAGCCAGCCGTCTAGCCGCGCCGGCGGCCCGGCGCCTAACGCTCGGACGAACGCCGCTCGATCGCGGGCTCGACGCCGCGCGCCTCCGGCGCCAGCACTCCCCACTCGATGAGCCGCTCGGTCAGCTCACCGGGAGACAGGTCGTAGATGATCGCCAGCGAGCGAAGGTCCTCACCACGGATGGACAGAACCTTGTTGTTGTAGTCGCCGCGCTGGCTCTGGATCGCCGCCGCGTACCGGGCCAGCGGGCCGACCTGGTCGGCGGGCAGCTGGAACAGCCGCTCGAGGTTGAGCACGATCTTGGTGGCCGGCTCGGCGGCGGAGCTGGGCCGCCCCTCGGGCAGCAGCTCGCTCACCGGCACGCCGTAGAAGTCGGCGAGCTCGGCGAGCTTCTGGACGGTCACGGCCCGGTCGCCGCGCTCGTACGAGCCGACGACGACCGCCTTCCAGCGGCCCTTCGACTTCTTCTCCACGCCGTGCAGGGAGAGCCCCTGCTGCGTGCGGATCGCGCGCAGCCGGGCGCCGAGGGCCCTGGCGTAGTCGCTGGTCATTACCATGCGCTCCGTTTCCACACTGCGACACCACGCAACATCTGACAGGCTCCCCCGCGCATCGACTACGGAGCGTGACCGTAGGGGAGATGCCACATCGTGGTCAAGCAGAACCGCGGAAGATCGTCTGCTCTTCACACCCTACGTGCCCCACAAACGGTGCGAACCGCCACCCGGTTCCCCTGATCGGAGCAATCATCCGACGCGGTCCGGTCGGGCGCCAGTGTGCATCCTCGGCGCGGTGAGATCTGCGCCACGCCGGACCCACCCCGCACCGGCATGCGGCCGGCCGGCGCTGTTACCGTGACGGCGTCCGACATCCTTTAACGACCCGTCCCGTGAGGCGGGGAAGGAGGTCAAGATGTCGCGCGGCGCGGCGCCCAGCCCGGACGCACGGACCCTGCTCGAGGCCGCCGACGTGGCGCGGACCGTCGACCGCATTGCCCACCAGATCTTGGAGAAGACCGGCGGCGCGACGGACACCGTGCTGCTCGGCATCCCCACCCGTGGCGCGCCGCTGGCCCGCCGGCTCGCCGACCGGATCCACGCCTTCACCGGCGTCACCGTGCCGGTCGGCTCCCTCGACGTCACCCTCTACCGCGACGATCTGCGGCTGCGAGGCGTTCGGGCGCTCGCCGAGACGGCGGTGCCGGCCGGCGGGGTGGACGGCAAGCTCGTCGTGCTCCTCGACGACGTCCTCTACTCCGGGCGGACCGTCCGCGCGGCCCTCGACGCGCTGCGCGACCTCGGTCGCCCGCGCGCCGTGCAGCTCGCCGTGCTGGTCGACCGCGGCCACCGCGAGCTGCCGATCCGGGCCGACTACGTGGGCAAGAACGTGCCGACCGCGCGGAACGAGAAGGTGCACGTGCTGCTCGCCGAGACCGACGGCCGGGACGCTGTGCTGCTCGACGATACTGCCGCCACGACGGAGGCCGCCCGATGAAGCACCTGCTGTCCGCCGCCGACCTGGACCGCGACCAGGCCCTGCTCGTGCTCGACACCGCCGAGCAGATGGACCGGGCGCTGATCGGCCGCGAGGTGAAGAAGCTGCCGACCCTGCGCGGGCGCACCGTCGTCAACCTGTTCTACGAGGACTCGACCCGCACCCGCACGTCGTTCGAGCTGGCCGCGAAGCGGCTGTCCGCCGATGTGGTCAACTTCTCCGCGAAGGGGTCGAGTGTCTCGAAGGGAGAGTCGCTGAAGGACACCGCGCTGACCCTGCAGGCGATGGGCGCGGACGCGGTGGTGATCCGGCACTCCTACTCCGGCGCGCCGCACCGGCTGGCCGAGTGGGTCCGGGGCAGCGTCGTCAACGCCGGCGACGGCACCCACGAGCACCCGACCCAGGCCCTGCTCGACGCGTTCACGATGCGCCGGCGGCTCGGCCGGCTGGAAGGGCTGCGGGTGACCGTCGTGGGCGACGTGCTGCACAGCCGGGTGGCCCGGTCGAACGTGCTGCTGCTGCACGAGCTCGGCGCGGACGTCACCCTCGTCGCCCCGCCGACGCTGCTGCCGGTCGGGGTGCAGGCCTGGCCGGCGACGGTCTGCTACGACCTCGACGCGGAGCTGCCCAAGGCGGACGTGGTGATGATGCTGCGGGTGCAGCGGGAGCGCATGTCCGCGTCGTACTTCCCGTCCGCGCGCGAGTACAGCCGCCGCTACGGGCTCGACCAGGCCCGGATGGCGCTGCTGCCCGAGCACGCGATCGTCATGCACCCCGGCCCGATGAACCGCGGCATGGAGATCGCCGCCGAGGTCGCCGACGACCCGCGCCGATCCACGATCGTGGAGCAGGTCGCGAACGGGGTCAGCGTCCGCATGGCGGTGCTCTACCTGCTGCTCGGCGGGAGCCTGCGGTGAGCGAGCGAGCATCGAGGCGCCGTGGCGCCGAGGAGCGCAGCGAGCGCCGCGATGAGCGCTTGCGCGAAGAGCAGGCAGCATGAGCGAGCCAGCATCGAGGCGCCGTGACGCCGAGGAGCGCAGCGAGCGGCGCGATGAGCGCTTGCGCGAAGAGCAGGCAGCATGAGCGAGCCAGCATCGAGGCGCCGTGGCGCCGAGGAGCGCAGCGAGCGGCGCGATGAGCGCTTGCGCGAAGAGCAGGCAGCATGAGCGGGTGGCTGATCCGCGGGGCGCGGCCGTACGGCGAGCAGCCGGTGGACCTGCTGCTTCGCGACGGGGTGATCGCCGAGGCCGGTCCGCGGCTGGCCGCCCGCGGCACCCGCCGGTTCGACGCGGACGGGCTCGTCGCCCTGCCGGGCCTGGTGGACCTGCACACGCACCTGCGCGAGCCGGGCCGGGAGGACGCGGAGACGGTGCTGACCGGCTCGCGGGCGGCCGCGCTCGGCGGCTTCACCGCGG
>JBKOXW010000094.1:0-4236 GCA_046744115.1 Actinomycetota bacterium
AGCCTCCAGTTCGAGGCCAGCGATGTCGATGAGCCCGAGCCACTCGTTCTTCGTTGCCCACCACAGACAGCTCCTATGGCGTGGTGGACGCCCACTATCGGCCGACCGGCGGCGCCAGAGCCGCGTTGGTGGTCGCCGCCGATCTGAGCTTCGCCACGGTCGTCGCTGAACGCATCACCGAGTTAGCGGAGGGCGCACCCTACCGGCCAGGTCAGTTCGCCTCGCGGGAGCTTCCCGCCATCCGCGCTGTGCTGACCGGAGCTGGTCGGATCGACCTTCTGGTCGTCGACGGCTACGTCCAGCTCGACCCGGATGGCCGGCCCGGGCTCGGCGCCCACGTCCACGCCTGGCTCGGCGCGCCGCTGATCGGCGTCGCCAAGACCGCCTTCCGTACCGCCACCCACGCAGTCGAGGTACGCCGCGGTCAGGCACGCCGGCCGTTGTACGTCACCGCCATCGGTATCCCCGACATCCAGGCCGCCGCTATCGTGGACAGATGAGCGGGCCGTACCGCGTCCCCGACGCCCTGCGCCGAGTCGACGCTCTCGCCCGCGGCAGCAGCGCCACCAGCCCAGCCGCCAGCCAGCGCTGACGCCCCCTCCCGGATCTGCCGTTGACGGCGCTGCCCGACTGTGCCCGCGGACGGTGCCGGGCCGCCCGGTGCAGTGCCGTGTGATCCGGCCGACGGAACCGCTAGCCAGCGTCCGCTTCTGCCGGTTACCGCTCGCCCGCGGCCGGTGTTGGATCACCGCACGGCTGCGGCGCTTCGGTGTTCGGATCGGCCATACGGCGGGTGCTCACCGTCCCTGCGGACGGTGGACGGCACTGCCGATCAGGCCGGCTCCGACGACAACGACGTCACCGAGGCCCTCGGCCGGTCGACGGCAGCAGGCTGCGTGGGGTGCTGCGTGGGGTGAATCCGTGCGGCGCACTCGCCGATCGTCCCGGCGAGCAGGTCCCGCAGCAGGTCGTCCGGCTCCGGGATGCACGCCTGTGCGATGCCCTCGACCGCGGAGCGGACGGTGCCCGGCGCCGCGCATCGGCGGAACGCCTTCGGTGAGGGACCTATGCCCCTGATGAACTGCCGGGCCCACCGAGCTGCCTGGGGGGCGTGGCTGAGCGCCTGCCGGGTCCGCTCTTCGAGGCTGCTCGGCGGCCGCCCGTCGAGGTCGGCGAGCACTCGGTCGCAGGTCAGCACCGCGACCGCCATGACCTGCTGCCGCTCGGCGGCCACCACCGGCAGCGCGGTCGTGGCGCAGCGCAGCGCGATCAGCGCGTCGAGGTGTGGGTCGTCGCTGGTCAGCCCGATCACCGACGGGATCAGCCCGGCCAGCCGCTGGCGGTTGGCGTCGGACGTGCGGTCGTTGACGTGGCGGGCGAGTGCTGCCAGCAGCGGGTGCGTGCAGGCCGGATGGTCACTCCAGCGCTCCCCGGCGAGGAACGACGCCAGCTCCATGAAGCAGGCGCCCTTCCTGGGGTTCCGGTGCTTGCCGCGGGAGAGGACGGGGAGAAGCTGGGGCAGGCGGATGTCGTCACCAGACATGAGGTGGCCCCTCACGAATCGACCGGGCTGTGCGTATCCAGTGTGCCCCTCGGGCCGGCGACTGCACGCCCTCCCGGCGCGGGATCACCGCTCTTGCCCGGTAGCTTCGCTCGGCACCCGGCTGATGGTCATCGCCGGCGACGGCGAACTGCTCGATGCCGACAGCTCCACCGGGGCAGACCGGATCGACCGGCTCGCCGCCGCCGGCTGCGCGCTGCTGTGGCTGGCCCCACCCGGCGCCCCCCTCATCGGCGTCCACGCCGTCACACTCGACCAGCCCGACCAGGCCGGAGACCTCATCGCCCGCGCCGCCACCACCACCCTGACCCGCCACCGCTGACCGCGCCACGGAACAGCGGGCCCAGGGAACAGCGGGCCCAGGGCAGGAAGGAGTGGCACAGCAGAGGAAGGATGGGACACGCGGGGTGGTGAACAGTCCGCACAAGGAGGGTCGCCACATGAGCCAGGCCGGGGTTCCGCTACCCACCGACGCGGTGAGAGTCCTCGACAAGAGATCCATCGAAGCCCAGCCCTGGGAGCCGCTTCGCGGGCTGGCGGGCGTGCAGCACAAGGTGCTCTGGCGCTCCGGAGAGATGATCGTCGGCATCGTCCGGCTCGAACCGGGTGCGGAGGAACCGGGTCACGCGCACCACGACGCGGCCCACCATGTCTACGTGCTCCAAGGCAGCGCACGGATCGGTGGCCAGACCGTCGAGGCCGGAGGGTTCGCCTTCGTCCCGGCCGGGGTCACGCACGCCACCACCGACGTGGGCGCAGAAGGATGCACGTTGTTCTACACCTACGCCCCCGGTCACTGATCCGATCTACCCCTGCTCTCGGTGCGGTCGGGCCGGCGGCGATGACGTCCAATCTGGCGGCGGGAATCCGTAGCGCGGCGATCAAGCCGAGCGAGTCCGCACGGCCAGCGCACAACTGAGAAGGCAATGGTTACGATCGGCGGCGGCCCCCAGGCCACCGGGCCGACTTCGTCTGCTTCGGCCGGGCAGCTCGCGCCCACGCCGCCCGGTCGGCCGCCAGCGCGCGGTACCTGCCGCGGCCGCCGTTGCGCGTGATCTCCCTCGAGACGGTCGACGGCGCCCGCCCCCACCCGGCCGCGATCGCCCGCAGCGACTCACCAGCGGCCAGGCCACGGGAGATCTCCTCCCGCTCGGCCAAGCTCAGACGCAGTTCCCACCGGCGCCGCGGCGCCGGGCCGAACTCCGCCGGTGCGCTTGAGCAGATCCCGGACCGTGGACGGATGCCGGCGCATGGCCCCGGGCCAGCACCTTCACCGCCTGCCCAGACCGCCACCGCCGCCATACCTCATCGACCTCCGCCGGCGACAACGCCGTCCGCACCATCCGCCACCACCCCATCCCCTCGCCCGAGGCGAAGATCATGAAGTGTTGCGATGACCCGTTGAGACCGGATCGGCGCGGCGGCTCACCGCCCGCAACACGACGGAGCGCGGATTCGAGTGGCTCCGTGTCCACGTGCACGTCCCAGGCGAGGTCACTGGCTGCAGCTCCGACGCGCCGGGACCGGCAAGATCAGGCACGCGGCCCTGTGGCGGGGCGACCGCGATCTCGGCGAGGACCTGACCGACCTCGGTCGCGGAGACCGGTTGGATGAGCAGCGGTGCAACGATCGCCGTGTCACCGCGCCGGGTCCAATTCACGACCATCCCGGCGAAGTGGTGAAACTGAGTCGACCGCATGACGGTGAACGGGACGCGTGCCGGGACATGGGCCGACCGGTCGCCGTGGTCAGCAACAACTGCCTACGGCCGTCCGAGCCTACCTAGAGCGCGTCGGCCTCGCGGGCATGGTGCAGCATGTCGAAGCACGCGACCCCGACGACCCAGCTCGGATGAAGCCGAGCCCGTCCCTTGTCGAGCGCGCCGCACACGCTATCGGCGCACCCGTGCCCCGGTGCGTGCTGATCGGCGACCAGCCGACGGACATCAAGGCTGCCCGAGCTGGCCGCGCAGCCAGCATCGGCTACGCGAACGAGCCCGGCAAGGATCTTGACCTTGCGGCAGCGGGTGCCGACGCAATCACCGGCCGGATGGACGACCTTGCGCAGGCGGTCCGCGGCGCCAGCTAGTGGTCACGCCGACTTCGCCCGCGCGTACGCCGACCAGACCGAGCACGACTACGCGGCATTTCGGTCCGCCATCGAGCGCGGCCTGCTGCCCTGTGAGACCGGCATCTGACGGCGCTGCGCGCCTGCCACGGTTCCAGGTGGGACGCTGCGCGAGGACAGTTGGACGTCCGACTGCTTTGCGCGCCCGGTAAGTGGCACAATGAAGACTGCAGATGTGCCTAGTCGTGTCGAGAGCACCGGCCGCTGCGCCGGGCTTAGTCATGGAAGAAGGATCATGGTCGGCCAGGCAACCGTCGCGCTTGAGGCCGTTGCGCGGCTGCGTCCGGACGAGGTTCTGGTCTTTGACTGGGTGCATATTGCGTTCTGCTGCGCAGGCGCCGGCGAGGTGTCCCTGCACGCCTTACCGGCTCGGCGGGTCACCGGCTCATCAAGGTACCTGCCACTGACCAGCGATCCCCCTGGCGTGGTGTACGCCCACCGTGCCGCCTATCCGCACCTCGCCGCACGCAATACGTCGGTCGGGGTCGAGGGCCGGCGCGTGCGGAGGTTCACCTCCGACCTGCCCGACGACTTCGGCCTGCGCTGCA
>JBKOXW010000218.1:0-4917 GCA_046744115.1 Actinomycetota bacterium
CGTCAGCGCCTGGGCCAGGTCAGCGGCGGCGGCCTGCTCGACCGCGGCGAGCACGTCGTCGCCGTACTCCGGGAAGACGGGGAACTCGCCGACCGGCTTGGCGGCCTGCGCCGCCACCTCGGACTGCGCCGCGCACAGCGCCCGGATGAACGGCTTCGCCGCCTCCAGCCCAGCCGCGACGACCTCCTCGGTCGGCGCGGTCGCCCCGCCGGCCACCAGGTCGACGGTGTGGCTGGTGGCCTCGGCCTCGACCATCATGATCGCCACCTCGTCGCCGGCGACGACCCGGCCGGCGACGACCATGTCGAACGTCGCCCGCTCCAGCTCGGTGTTCGTGGGGAAGGCCACCCACTGCCCGTCGACGAGCGCCACCCGGGTGGCGCCGATCGGGCCGGAGAACGGCAGCCCTGCCAGCTGGGTGGACAGCGACGCCGCGTTGATCGCAACCACGTCGTAGAGCGTGTCCGGGTCGAGCGCGAGCACGGTGCAGACAACCTGCACCTCGTTGCGCAGGCCCTTGACGAACGACGGGCGCAGCGGCCGGTCGATCAGCCGGCAGGTGAGGATCGCGTCCTCGCTCGGCCGGCCCTCGCGGCGGAAGAACGAGCCGGGGATGCGGCCGGCGGCGTACATCCGCTCCTCGACGTCGACGGTGAGGGGGAAGAAGTCGAAGTGCTCCTTGGGAGCCTTCGACGCGGTGGTGGCGGCGAGCACCATCGTGTCGCCCAGGTAGGCGACGGCGGAGCCGGCGGCCAGCCGGGCGAGCCGGCCGGTCTCGAACCGGACCGTTCGGGTGCCGAAGCTGCCGTTGTCGATGGTGGCGGTCGCTTCGTGTACTGCGGTGTCGGACACGGTGTCCCTTTCAGCGTCGTCCGGGCGGGACGGTGGCGGCGCTGGGACTCCGTGCTTGCCGGTCTTCGATCGAAGCGCCCGGGCCGGGCGACGCCGCTGGCGTTGCGCGGACCCGGAGGCCACTACCGAGGACCGGCCGGCGGGCAGAGGCCCTCGCGGCGCCGAGCACCTGGCCCGGAGCCCATCCCGGGCGGCGGGGCGCCACCCGGAGCGTGTGCGGCCCGGACGGCGGTTGCCACCCGGGTGGTGTACGGCGCGGACGCCGTACGAGTGAGGGGAGCGACCGGGTGGCCACTCCCCTCTCGCCTACCGGCGCAGGCCGAGTCGCTCGATCAGCGACCGGTAGCGGTTGATGTCGGTCTTGTAGAGGTACTTCAGCAGCCGGCGGCGGCGCCCGACGAGCAGCAGCAGGCCGCGGCGGCTGTGGTGGTCGTGCTTGTGCACCCGCAGGTGCTCGGTCAGGTCCGCGATGCGGCGGGACAGCATCGCCACCTGGACCTCGGGGGAGCCGGTGTCGGCGTCGCCGGTGGCGTAGTCGGAGATGATCTGCTGCTTGGTGTCGCTGGCGAGCGCCACGGGTCTCCCTCTGCTGATTGTGTGTGTCCCCCGGGCCGTCGTCACGGAGGCAGACGTCACACCGCCGAGTGGTCTCGGCGTCGTCGCCAGGTTACCAGCCGTGCTCCCGCGGCGCGAAGCAGGCTCGCGGTGGCCGCCGTCACTCCCCGTGTCAGCCGGCTCGGTCAGCCGACGAGCTCGCGGGTCCGCTCGACGTCGTCGGCCATCTGCGCGATGAGGTCGTCCACCCGGTCGAACCGCAGCATCCCGCGCAGCCGGGCGACGAACTCGACGCCGATCTCCTCGCCGTACAGGTCCTCGTCGAGGTCGAGCACGTACGCCTCGACCCGCCGCTCGCGGCCCTCGAACGTCGGGTTCGTGCCGATCGAGATCGCCGCCGGCAGGCGCTCGTCGTGCCGCACCACGCGGCCCGCGTAGACGCCGTCGGCGGGGATCGCGGCGTACCGCTCGGTGCGGATGTTCGCGGTGGGATACCCGAGCGAGCGGCCCCGGCGGTCGCCGCGGACGACGATGCCGTCCAGCCGGTGCTCCCGGCCGAGCGCGACCGTGGCGGCGGCCACGTCACCGGCGTCGATGCAGGACCGGACGTAGGTGGAGGAGATGGTGACCTCGCCGTCGCGCAGCAGCGGCACGCCCTCGGTGGCGAAGCCGAAGCTCCCGCCGAGCGTGCGCAGGGTGGCGAGGTCGCCCGCGGCGCGATGGCCGAACCGGAAGTTCTCCCCGACCACCACCGCGGCGGCGTGCAGCCGCTCGACCAGCGCCTCGTGCACGAACTCGGCCGGCGAGAGGTGGCTGAACTCCACCGTGAACGGCAGCACGAACAGCACGTCGACGCCGAGCGCCTCGAGGATCTCCGCCTTCCGCCGCGCCGGGGTGAGCACCGGCGGGTGCGACCCCGGCCGCACCACCTCGCTGGGATGCGGGTCGAACGTCAGCACCACCGCGGGCAGCCCGGAGTCCCGGGCCCGCGCCACGGCCCGCCCGATGATCTCCTGGTGGCCGCGGTGCACGCCGTCGAAGACGCCGATGGTGAGCACGCACCGGCCCCAGCCGTACGGCACGCTGTCCAGCCCGCGCCAGCGCTGCACCAACACCACTCCCCTTCGGCGGGCTCCTAGCGTGCCAGAACGTCCGCGATGACCCCGGCCGGATCGGGGTTGACGCCCGGGATACCGTTGTCAACGGCATGCGCGCGGTATTCATCCTTCGCCGCCGCGGCGGGCTCTGACCGAACGAACGGCGGCCCGCCGCGGGGTGTGGCGTTGGCCGTTCGTCGTCCCCCTTCTCGGACTCACCGAGCTCGAACTCGCCGAGCTCGAACTCATCGAGCCAGCCCTCGCGCGCAGATGGAAGGACCACCGATGGCCGACGACCGTCAGCCACCCGACGACGCCCATGCCGAAGGCCGCAAGGCAGTGCAGCGCTCCCTGGACCGGCGGGGGCAGGGCGGCGGGTAGCCGCTCACTCCCCGACACCTCGCTCGCCCAGCCGCGGCGGCGATGACCGACTTCGCGTTGCTGATCCTGCCCGCGGCCAACCGGGTCTACGCCGACGCCTCGGTCCGGCTCACCGAGGCCGAGCTCGCCGTGTTCAACGACACCGTGCTCGACGGGCGGCTGGCCGAGATCGCGGCGACCTCGATCGGCGCGGTGCCGTACGTCGGGTTCGCCGCCGACGGGCTGTCCGAGCGCGACGTGGCGATGGTGTCGAACCTGTCCTCGATCTACGCGCTGTTCCGGGTCGAGGGTGAGCTGCTCCGGCCGGTGCCGCTGCGCCGCTGGGACCGGCTCGACGACGACCTGATCACGATCCAGAAGTACCCGGGCAAGACGAACGAGCAGTTCACCAAGCTGCTGCTCAACGTCACGCTGCTGGCCTCGGCGTTCGCGGGCGAGCTCGGGCGGCGGCGGTTCGCCGTGCTCGACCCGCTGTGCGGCCGGGGCACCACGCTCAACCAGGCGCTCATGTACGGCTTCGACGCGGCCGGAATCGACAGCGACGCGCGCGACTTCGACGCCTACGCGCACTTCATCCAGACCTGGCTCAAGCAGAAGCGGCTCAAGCACCAGGCCGCGGCCGGCCCGGTCCGCCGGAACCGAAAGGTGGTCGCCCGCCGGCTGCAGGTCAGCCTCGGCCTGACCAAGCAGGCCTACCGGGCCGGCGACCAGCTCCGGCTCACCGTGCTGAACGCGGAGACGAGCCGGGCCCTCGAGTTCCTCCGGCCGGAGTCGTTCGACGTCGCGGTGGCCGACCTGCCGTACGGCGTCCAGCACGGGAGCCGGACCGTCGAACGTGGGCTGTCCCGCGGGCCGCTGGACCTGCTCGCCGCGGCCCTGCCGACCTGGACGGGGCTGCTGCGTCCGGGCGGCGCGCTCGGCCTGGCCTGGAACACCCACGTCGCGCGGCGCGATCAGGCCAGCGCGCTGCTCGCCGAGCACGGCCTGCTGGTCCGGGACTCCGGCGGCTACGGCGCCCTCCGGCACCGGGTGGACCAGGCGATCGTGCGCGACGTCCTGGTGGCCCGGAAGCCCTAGGAGCTTCCGCCGGGGCGCAGAACGACGACCGGACGGGCCTCGCCGTCGCGCTCGGTGAGCAGCGCGATCGCGTGCCCGTCCGGGTCCACGGCCGCATACGTGCCGGCCAGGCCGGCGGCGGGCAGCCGGCCGCCGTGCGCGAGCCGGCCCGCCTCGTCGGCACGGATCTCCCGCCGACCGAACGCGGCCGCGACCGCATCGTCCAGCGGCAGCATGACCGGGTCCGGCCGGGCCGCCAGCTCCTCCAGCGAGCGCGCCTCGCCCAGCGTGAACGGCCCCACCCGGGTCCGCCGCAGCGCGGTGAGATGGCCGCCGACGCCGAGCGCCGCGCCGAGGTCGCGGGCCAGCGCCCGCACGTACGTGCCGGACGAGCACTCCACCGCCACCTCCACGTCGAGCAGCTCCGGCGCGGGCCGGCGCAGGGCGCGCGCCTCCAGCCGACCCACGGTCACCCGCCGGGCCTGCAGCGTGACCTCCTCGCCGGCCCGGACCCGCTCGTACGCCCGCCGCCCGGCCTGCTTCACCGCGGACACCGCGGACGGCACCTGCTCGATCTCGCCGGTGAGCGCGGCCAGGCCGGCCCGCACCGCCTCCTCGGTCACCGCCTCGGCGCTCGCCGCGGCCAGCACGTCGCCCTCGGCGTCGTCGGTCACCGTCGCCTGGCCGAGCCGGATCGTCGCGTCGTACGCCTTCTCCCGCAGCGCGAGGTGGCCGAGCAGCCGGGTCGCCCGCTCGACACCGAGCACCAGCACGCCGGTCGCCATCGGGTCGAGGGTGCCGGCATGCCCGACCCGGCGGGTGCCGGCCAGCCGCCGCACCCGGGCGACGACGTCGTGCGAGGTCCAGCCGGCCGGCTTGTCGACCACGACCAGCCCGGACGAGGCAGCCACGCCGCGCTCCGTCAGCCGGGCGGCTCGGCCGCCGGCTCGGCCAGCCGCGGCGCGGCGGCCAGCGC
>JBKOXW010000323.1:0-13702 GCA_046744115.1 Actinomycetota bacterium
GCCCAGCCCGCCGCAGACCGGCCCGTCGCGGCCGCCCGCGAGCACCCCGCCGGGCCGGCCCGGCGAGACCCGCGTCCTGGTCACCGGCCTCGAGGCGCCGTGGGGCCTGGCGTTCCTGCCCGGCGGCGACGCGCTGGTGACCGAGCGGGACAGCGCCCGCATTCTCCGGGTCACCGCGGACGGTCGAGCCACCGAGGTGCAGCGGCTGTCCGAGGTGGACGGCGGCGGCGAGGGCGGCCTGCTCGGCATCGCGGTCTCCCCCGGCTACGCCCGAGACCGCCTCGTGTACGTCTACTACACCACCGAGCAGGACAACCGGATCGCCCGGCTGCGGCTCGGCGGGCGGCCGGATCCGATCGTCACCGGAATCCCCGTCTCCGGCATCCACAACGGCGGGCGGATCGCGTTCGGTCCGGACGGCATGCTCTACGCCGGCACCGGCGACGCGTCCGAGAGCGGGCGGTCACAGGACCCGCGCAGCCTCGGCGGGAAGGTGCTGCGGATGCGGCCGGACGGCTCGCCCGCGCCCGGCAACCCGTTCCCGGACTCGCTGGTCTGGAGCATCGGGCACCGGAACGTGCAGGGATTGGCCTGGGACTCCGACGGCCGGCTGTGGGCCAGTGAGTTCGGGCAGAACCGGTTCGACGAGGTGAACCTGATCGAGCGCGGCCGCAACTACGGTTGGCCGATCGTCGAGGGGCGCTCCGACGACAGCGAGTTCGCCCAGCCGGTCGTCACCTGGACGACGGCGGAGGCGTCGCCGAGCGGGGCGGCGATCCTCGGCGACCGGCTGTACGTGGCGGCGCTGCGCGGCGAGCGGCTGTGGCGGGTGCCGCTGGACGGCCGCGGCGGCGTCGGCCGGCCGGAGGCCCTGCTGGAGGGCGAGTTCGGCCGGCTGCGGCATGCCGCCGCGGCGCCGGACGGCACCATCTGGCTGCTGACCTCGAACCGCGACGGCCGGGGCGACCCCGTCTCCGACGACGACCGCATCATCGGGCTGACGCCGTAGCCGGCGACCGCCGCCAGGGACTAAGCGGAAACTGCCGCTATGCCGGCAGTTTCCGCTTCCGGGTTGGCCCGCGAGGACGCGCTCAGCCGTCGACGCCGAGGCGCTGCAGGATCAGCCGGCGAACCGTCTGCGCGTCGGCCTGCCCACGGGTCGCCTTCATCACCGCGCCGACCAGCGCGCCGGCCGCGGCCACCTTGCCGCCCCGGATCTTGTCCGCCACCTCCGGCTCGGCCGCGATCGCCGCCTCCACGGCGGCACCGAGAGCGTCCACATCGGACATCCGGCGCAGGCCGCGCTCCTCGACCACGGCGTCCGGATCCAGCCCGTCGGCGAGCACGCCGTCGACCACCTGCCGGGCCAGGCCCACCGACAGGGTGCCGCCGGCGACCAGCTCGATCACCCGGACGACCTGAGCCGGCGTGATCGGCAGCTCGGCCGGCTCCACGCCGGCCTCGTTCGCCTTCTGGGCCAGGTAGCCGAGCCACCAGTTCCGCGCCTCGGCCGCCGGTGCGCCGGCGGCGACCGTCGCGGCGACAAGGTCGACCACGCCCGCGTTCGCCATCGACGCCATCTCGGACGCCGACGCGCCGAGCTGCTCGGCCAGCCGCCGCCGGCGGGCCGCGGGCGGCTCGGGCAGCGTCGCGCGCAGCGACTCCACCCAGGCCGGGTCTGGCTCGAGTGGGACCAGGTCGGGCTCGGGGAAGTAGCGGTAGTCGGTCGCCATCTCCTTCGACCGTCCCGGCGTGGTCACCCCGGTGTCCTCGTGGAAGTGCCGGGTCTCCTGGACCACCCGCTCGCCCGCGTCCAGCACCGCCGCCTGGCGTTGCATCTCGTACCGCACCGCGCGCTCGACCGAGCGCAGCGAGTTGACGTTCTTCGTCTCGGTCCGGGTGCCCCAGCTGCCGGAGCCGGCCGGCGACAGCGAGACGTTCACGTCGCAGCGCAGGCTGCCCTGCTCCATCCGGACGTCGGAGGCGCCGAGCGTGCGGACCAGCTCGCGCAGCTCGGTCACGTACGCGCGCGCCACCCTCGGCGCGAGCGGACCGGTGCCGGCGATCGGCTTGCTGACGATCTCGACCAGCGGGATGCCGGCCCGGTTGTAGTCGACCAGCGAGTAGTCGGCGCCGTGGATCCGGCCGGTCGACCCTCCGATGTGGAGCGTCTTGCCGGTGTCCTCCTCCAGGTGGACGCGTTCGATGCCGACCCGGGTCGTCCGGCCGTCGACCTCGATGTCGATCCACCCGTCCGTGCACAGCGGCTCGTCGTACTGGCTGATCTGGAAGTTCTTCGGCATGTCCGGGTAGAAGTAGTTCTTCCGGGCGAACCGGCACCACCGCGCGATCGTGCAGTTCAGCGCGAGTCCGATGAGGACGGTGAACCGGATGGCGGCCTCGTTCGCGACCGGGAGGCTGCCGGGCAGGCCCAGGCAGACCGGGCACACCTGGGTGTTCGGCTCGGCGCCGAACGTCGTCGGGCAGCCGCAGAACATCTTCGACACGGTGGCCAGCTCGGCGTGCGTCTCCAGCCCGATCACCGGGTCGTATCGGCCCACGACGTCCTCATACGGCGGCAGTGCCAGGGTGGTCACAGCTCGGGCACCTCCTCCGCCAGCGGGCGGTCGCGACTGGCCTCCAGCGCGGCGGCGAGCCGGTAGCACCGGTCGTCGGCGAGCGCCGGCGCCATCACCTGCAACCCGACCGGCAGGTCCTCGCTGAGTCCGCAGGGGACGGAGATGGCCGGGACGCCGGCGAGCGATGCGGGCAGCGTGCACAGGTCGGCGGCGTACATCGCCATCGGGTCGTCGGTCCGCTCGCCGAGTCCGAATGCGACGGTCGGCGTGGTCGGCGAGACGAGCACGTCGCAGCTGGCGAACGCGGCCGCGAAGTCCCGGCTGATCAGCGTCCGGACCTTCTGCGCCTGCCCGTAGTAGGCCTCGTAGTAGCCGCTGGACAGCGCGTACGTGCCGAGGATGATCCGCCGCTTCACCTCCGCTCCGAAACCGGCGTCGCGGGTCAGCGACATGACCTCCTCCAGCGACCGGGTCCCGTCGTCGCCGACCCGCAGCCCGTAGCGGACGGCGTCGAAGCGGGCCAGGTTCGACGAGCACTCGCTCGGCGCGATCAGGTAATAGGCCGGCAGCCCGTAGCGGAACGAGGGACAGGAGACCTCCTTGACCTCCGCGCCGGCCCGCTCCAGCGCGGCCACCGCATCGTGCACCGCCGCCTCGACCCCGGGCTGGTACCCCTCGCCGCCGAGCTCGCCGACGACGCCGACCCGCAGCCCGGCCAGGTCGCCGGCGGCGCCGCGGCGGGCCTGCTCGACGACCGGCGGCACCGGCGCGTCGATCGAGGTCGAGTCGCACGGGTCCGGCCCGGCGATCGCCTCGTGCAGCAGCGCCGCGTCCAGCACGGTCCGGGCGAGCGGTCCGGCCTGGTCGAGGCTGCTGGAGAAGGCGACCAGCCCGTACCGGGACACGCCGCCGTAGGTGGGCTTGTGGCCGACCAGCCCGCACACCGCGGCCGGCTGCCGGATCGACCCGCCGGTGTCGGTGCCGATGCCGAGCGCCGCCTCGAACGCGGCGACCGCGACCGACGACCCGCCGCTCGAGCCACCCGGGATGCGGGCGAGGTCCCACGGATTGCGCGAGGGCCCGAACGCCGAGTTCTCAGTCGAGGAGCCCATCGCGAACTCGTCCATGTTCGTCTTGCCGAGCACGATCACGCCGGCGCTCTTCAGGCGCGCGGTGACGGTCGCGTCGTACGGCGGCAGCCAGCCCTCCAGGATCCGGGAGCCGCAGGTGGTCGGCACGCCGGCCGTCACGATGACGTCCTTGAGCGCCAGCGGAACCCCAGCCAGCGGGCCTAGCCGCTCGCCCGCCGCGCGCCGCTCGTCCACCGCCCGCGCTGCGGCCACCGCCCCGTCCGAGTCCACGTGCAGGAACGCGTGTACGCGGTCGTCGACGGCGGCGATCCGGTCCAGGTGCGCGCGGGTCACCTCCACCGCGGAGACCTCGCCGCCGGCGATCGCGCCGGCCAGGTCGGCGGCGGTTCGCCGGGTCAGGTCGTCGGACACCGCCGTCAGGCCTCCTCGTCGAGGATCCGGGGCACCCGGTACCGGCCGTCCTCGGCCGCCGGGGCCGCCGCGAGCACCGCATCTCGGTCCAGGCATGGGCGGAGCTCGTCGGCCCGCAGCACGTTCGTCAGCGGCACCGCGTGCGAGGTCGGCGGGATGTCGGCCGCGGCGACCTCCTGCACCCGCGCGACCGCGCCGAGGATCACGTCCAGCTGGCCGGCGAAGACGTCGAGCTCGGCGTCGGTGACCGCGAGCCGGGCGAGGCGGGCGAGGTGGGCGACCTCGGCCCGGGTGATCCCGGGCGGGGCCGGCGAGTCCGGCGCGGCCGGTGCCGTGGGTCCGTCGGGCATGCGCGCGAGTCTACGGCGCAGGCCTGCCGCTCCCCGACCGAGTTCTCGGCGCGCGGGTCAGGCGTCAGGCCGAGGCCTCGACGACCGCCTCGGCCCGGGGCCGGATCTCGCCGGACTCGATCTGCTCGACCCAGTGGCAGGCGACCACGTGGCCCGGCCGCACCTCGCGCAGCTCCGGCACCTCGTCGTGGCAGCGCGTGTCTTGCACCCAGGGGCAGCGGGTCCGGAACCGGCACCCGGACGGCGGGTTCGCCGGCGAGGGCAGGTCGCCGGACAGCAGGATCCGCTGGCGATGGTCCTCGATCTCCGGGTCCGGGATCGGCACCGCCGACATCAGCGCCTTCGTGTACGGATGCAGCGGCTCGTCGTAGAGCACCTGGGAGTCCGTCCGCTCCACGATCAAGCCGAGGTACATCACTCCGACCACGTCGCTGATGTGCCGCACTACGGCCAGGTCGTGCGCGATCACGATGTAGGTCAGCCCGAGCCGGCCCTGCAACTCTTCGAGCAGGTTCACGATCTGGGCCTGGATCGAGACGTCGAGCGCGGACACCGGCTCGTCCGCGACGATCAGGTCCGGCTCCAGCGCGATCGCCCGGGCGATCCCGATCCGCTGCCGCTGCCCGCCGGAGAACTCGTGCGGGTAGCGGTAGCCGGCGTTGCTCGGCAGCCCAACGAGGTCGAGCAGCCGGCGCACCCGGGTCGACCGCTCCGCCTTGCCCTGCGCGAGGCCGTGCGTGACGAGCGGCTCGGACAGGGTGGACTCCACGTTCTGCCGCGGGTCCAGGCTGGACAGCGGGTCCTGGAACACCATCTGCATCCGTCGCCGCTGCTTGCGCATCGCCTCGTCGTCCAGCCCGGTCAGCTCGACGCCGTCGAACACGATCGACCCGGCGGTGGGCTCGGTCAGCCGCAGCAGCGCCCGGCCGAGCGTCGACTTGCCGCAGCCGGACTCGCCGACGAGGCCGAACGTGGCGCCCCGGGCGAGGTCGAGGTCCACCCCGTCGACGGCCTTGACCTGGCCGATCGTGCGGTCGATGAGCAGGCCCCGCTTGATCGGGAAGTGCACCTTGACCCCGCGCGCGGACAGCAGCGGCTCGGCGCGCTCGGCCGGTACCGGCGCGGCTGGCTCACTCATCGCCGGCCCGCCGTCCCTCGGCGCCGATCGCGACCGCCTCCGCGGCCGGGATCGGGTTGTGGCAGCGCAGGCCGCGCACGGCGTCCTCGACCAGCTCCGGTGACACGGCCGTGCACAGGTCCTCGACGCGGCGGGCGCAGCGCGGGGCGAACGCGCAGGCGCTGGTCCACGGCAGGGTGTCGGTCGGCGAGCCGGCGATCGGGTTCAGCGGGGCGTCGTGGCCGGCGTCCAGCCGCGGGATGGAGGCCAGCAACCCGCCGGTGTACGGGTGGCGCGGTTCGATGAACAGCGTGCGCCGGTCGGTGTGCTCGACGATCCGGCCCGAGTACATGACGTTCACCCGGTCGCAGATGCCGGCGACGACGCCGAGGTCGTGGGTGATCAGCATGAGCGCGGCGCCCTGGTCGCGCACCAGCTCCTTGAGCAGCTCCAGGATCTGCGCCTGAATCGTGACGTCCAGCGCGGTGGTCGGCTCGTCCGCGATGAGCAGGCGCGGCCGGCACGCGACGGCCATCGCGATCAGCGCGCGCTGCCGCATCCCGCCGGAGAGCTGGTGCGCGTACTCCTTCAGCCGCCGGCTGGGATCTGGGATGCCGACCAGGTCGAGCAGCCGGGCCGCCTCGGCCTTCGCCTCGGCACCGGACTGGCCGCGGTGCCGCTCCAGCACCTCGGTGATCTGCACGCCGATCGGCACGACCGGGTTCAGCGAGGACAGCGGGTCCTGGAAGACCATGGCAATGTCGCGGCCGCGCAGGTCGCGCAGCTCGTGGTCGGAGAGCCGGAGGAGGTCGCGGTCGCCGAACCGGACCCGGCCGGATACCCGGACCCCCCGCTTGGGCAGCAGACCCATGACCGCCAGCGAGGTCACCGACTTGCCCGAGCCGGACTCGCCGACCAGCCCGATCGTCTCGCCGGCCTGGACCGAGAACGACACGCCGTCGACCGCGCGAATGTCCCGACGGCTGCGCCGGGTGAACGCGACCGACAGATCCTCGACCTCGAGCAGCGCCGTCATGGGCACGCCCGCCGCGTGGCCAGAGGGGGGCCGCCGGCCCGCCGCCCCGCTACGTCAGTCACGGAGCTGAACCTACCGCCGGAACTTCGGGTCGAGCGCCTCCCGCAGCGACTCGCCGAGCAGGGTGAAGCCGAGCGCGGCGAGCACGATCGCGATGCACGGGTAGAACGCCAGCCGCGGCGCGGCGGCGAGGTCCTGCTGCGCCTCGGCGAGCATGCGGCCCCATTCCGGCACGGTCGGGTCGGTCCCGGACAGGCCGAGGAACGACAGCGCCGCCGCGTCGATGATCGCCGTGGCGAGCGCGAGCGTGGCCTGCACGATCGTCGGCGACATGCTGTTCGGCAGCACGTGGCCGAGCACGATGGTGCGCCGCCGCACCCCGAGCGAGCGCGTCGCCAGCACGTAGTCGCTCTCTCGCTGGGACAGCATGGAGCCGCGCAGCAGCCGGGCGAAGATCGGCACCTGCACGACCGCGATGGCCAGCATGATCGAGGTGAGGCTCTGACCCAGCACGGCCGCGATCGTGATCGCCAGCAGCAGCCCGGGGATCGACAGCATGACGTCGACGATCCGCATGATGGACGAGTCGACCCAGCCGCCGAACGCACCGGCGATGAGGCCGAGCGTCACCCCGCCGATGAACCCCAGCGAGGTCGCGACGACGCCGACCAGCAGCGACTGCCGGGAGCCGTAGAGGATCCGGGACAGCTCGTCGCGGCCCTGCCGGTCCACGCCGAACCAGTGCTCGGCGGACGGCCCCGGGTACTGGCCGGGGCGGATCTCGTCCCGGAGCACCGGGTCGGCCGGGTCGTATGGGGCGAGCAGCGGCGCCAGCACGGCCACCAGCAGGAACAGCAGGACGAGGGCGGCGCCGAGGAGCGCGGCCGGGTCTCGGCGCAGCCGGCGCAGCGCCTCCTTGCTGACGCTGCCGCCGATCTCCTCCTTGCCGGCCGGGCCGAACGGGTCGGTGGGCGCGGTGGCGAGCGGGCCGCCGCCGAGCATGATGGCCGAGGTGCCGGAGTCGGTCATCGCACCCTCACCCTCGGGTCGATCAGCCCGTACGACAGGTCGACCAGCAGGTTCACCAGGACGTAGACGACAGCGATCATGAGGATGAAGCCCTGCAGCACCGGGTAGTCACGCTCCCGGATCGCATCAGCGACGAACCGGCCGACGCCGCTGAACGCGAACACGGTCTCGGTCAGGATCGCCCCGGACAGCAGCAGCCCGGTCTGCAGGCCGATCGTGGTGGACACCGGCAGCAGCGCGTTGCGGAGCACGTGCCGGCGCCGGATCGTGGACTGGGACAGCCCCTTGGCCTCCGCGGTGCGCACGTAGTCCTCGTTCACCACGTCCAACACCGCGGCCCTGGTGATCCGCACGATGATCGCCAGCGGGATCGTGCCGAGCGCGATCGCTGGCAGGATGAGGTGCTGGAACGCATCCCAGGCCGCGTCGAACTCGCGCGTGATGATCCCGTCGAGGACGTAGAAGTTGGTCGGATGGGTGGCGATGATCCGGGAGTCCTGCCGGCCGGAGTCCGGCAGCCAGCCGAGCTTCACCGCGAACACGTACTTGAGCAGGAACGCGAGGAAGAAGACCGGGATCGTGACCCCGATCAGCGAGCCGATCACCGACATGTTGTCGAAGATCGTGCCGTGCCGGCGGGCGGCGAAGTAGCCCAGCGGGATGCCCAGCCCCACCGCGAAGATCATCGCCATGATGGTCAGCTCGATGGTGGCCGGGAACCGCTCGAGGAACTCGGTCGTCACGTCCCGGCCGGTCATGATCGACACGCCGAAATCGAGCGACAGCGTCCGTTTCAGGAACCGCCAGTACTGCACCCAGACCGGCTCGTCCAACCCGTACAGCGCGTTGACCTGCTCGATCGACTCCGCCGTGCCGCGCTCTGCCAGGAGGGCCGCACCGGGACCTCCTGGCAGAGCGCGCAGCCACACGAACAGTGCCAGCGACAGCCCGAACAGGATCGGGACGAGTAGCGCCAGCCGCCGTACGGCGAATCTGAGCATCAGCCTTCGAACGTGATGGTGGAGAAGACCTCATCCTGCACCGGGCTGGGCGCGAACCCCTTCACTTCCTTCTTGAAGGCGAGGTAGGGCTTCGTGTGCACGTAGGGCAGGCCTGGGAGCTTCTCCATGATCTCGCGGTTGATGGCCTGGTACTGGGTCTCCCGAGCGGCCTGGTCCGGGTCGCTGCGGGCGTCGGAGAGCTGCTTTCGTATCCCGGGGTCGTCCCAGCCGAACTGGGTGGTGGCCACGCCGGTGTCGCGGAAGAACGTGCCGATGAAGTTGTCCGCGTCCCCGTAGTCACCGGTCCAGCCCAGCAGGTACATCTGGTAGACGCCGGTGGACGTCTTGTTGTTGTAGTCCGGGCTCCACGGGTCCGAGCGCTGCTTGATGGTGAAGCCCACCTTCTCCAGGTCGGCCTTGATCAGCTGCCAGTTGTCCACCGGGCTCGGCATGTAGGGCCGTGACACGTCGGTCGGGTAGGCGAACTCGAGCGTCAGGTTCTTCACGCCGGACTGGGCGATCAGCTGCTTGGCCAGCTCGGGGTTGTAGTCGTACTTGACCACGTCGTCGGCGTAGCCGTTCAGCGAAGGGGGCATGAACTGGGTCGCGACCTCGGCACCCTCCGGGTACTGCGCCTGGACCAGCGCCTCCCGGTTGACCGCGTGCGCGATCGCCTGCCGGATCTTCTGGTTGTTCAGCGGCGCCTTCTTCTGGTTGAACCCGATGTACCCGACGTTGAACGCCGGCCGGGTCAGCATCTGGTAGCCGGCGCTGGTCAGCGCCTCGATGTCCTGCGGGGCCACCAGGTCGTAGCCGTCGATCGACCCGTTCTCCAGGGCCTGCCGGCGCGCGTTGTTGTCGGCGATGATGCGGAAGATCAGCCGCGGGATCTTCGCCTTCTCACCCCAGTAGTCGTCGTTACGCACCAGCACGACCTGCTGGCCGACGTCCCACTTCTCCAGCTTGTACGGCCCCGTGCCGGTGGAGTTCTGGTTCCAGTACGTTCCCTCGAACTGCGGCGCGTCCTCGGCGCCGGAGACGTCGTCGGCGCCGTACTTCTCGAGCGCGGTCGGGCTCTGGATGGCGAACGCGGGCAGCGACAGCGACGCCAGGAACGCCCCGGACGGCGCGGTGAGGTTCACCGTCGCCTCCAGGTCACCGTCGGCCGTGCACGACTTGTAGAGGCTCGTCTCGGGCGCCGCCGGGTTGTCCTTGGTGGCGAAGCCGCCGAAGATCGCCTGCCAGTAGTACGACAGGCTGCTGCTCTGCAGCAGCGCGCCCTTGAAGTTGTACCAGCGGTCGAAGTTGGCGCAGACCGCCTCGGCGTTCATGTCCGTGCCGTCGGTGAACTTCACGCCCTCCCGGAGGGTGAACGTGTAGGCCGTGCCGTCGGCGTTGGGCTCCCACTCGGTTGCCAGCTCCGGCTCGATGTCGGTAGTGCCGGCCTTCAGGCCGATCAGGCCCTCGTGGATATTGCGGACGACCCGGAACGTCTCGCCGTCGTTCGCGAACGTGGGATCCAAGGTCGTCGGATCCGCCGAGCTGGCGAAGACGAAGACGTCCTTGCCGCCGCTGCCGCCGCCGTCGTCGTCCCGCTCGCTCTCCGCGCAGCCGGCCAGCGCCACGGCAACCGCGCCGCTGAGGGCGAGGACCAGGGTCCTCCTCGCCGATCTCGTACGCATGGGCACTCCACTGGTCTCGGGATCTGCCATAGATCCGGTTGGTGGCGTCGCCACACTAGCGCCGTGCGACACCCGCGTCGCAAGAACCTTGCGGGCACGGTCTGGTCACGAAACATTCGGGACACATCCGTCCGGCACGCTGGGCACGGGTGTCTCGTGGATCTTGGTGGATGCGGGCGGCGAGCCGGGCGGCGGTCCGGCAAGGCGGAGGAGGAGCCGATATGCGGGTCATATCGGTGACGACGACAACGCCGCCGGTCGTCGTCCGGGCGCCGATCCGCGCCGCCAAAGGTCCACGAGACACCCCGTAGGGGAGGTGACAGCCGTGTCATACCTGCTGCGCGTCCTGGTGCCCGACCGGCCCGGGATGCTCGGCGCGGTCGCCACCGCGCTCGGCTCCACCGGCGCCGACATCATCAGCGTCGACGTGGTCGAGCGCGCCGCCGGGGTCGCCGTCGACGACCTCGTCGTCGAGCTCCCGGCCGGCAAGCTCGTGGACTCCCTGGTCAGCGCGGCCGTGTCGGTGCCCGGCGTCAGCGTGGAGTCGATCCAGCGCTACTCCGGCGCGCTCGACGTCCACCGCGAGCTGGAGTTGCTGGAGTCGCTCGCCGCCGCCCCCGAGCAGGCCGCGGCGCTGCTGGTGGCGGCCGTGCCGCGGATCTTCCGGGCCGGCTGGGCGGTGGTCACCCGGTACGACGAGCGCGGGCCGCTGGTGGAGGCGGCCAGCCCGGCCGCGCCCGACCTCTCCGACGTCGACCTGCCCTGGCTGCCGCTGGCCAGGGCGGACGTGCTCGACCCGACGGCCCGGTGGGTACCGCCGGAGTGGGCCGCGCTCGGGACCGAGCTCGCCGCCGCGCCGCTCGGCGACCCGGACCGGGCCGTGCTGGTCGGGCGGCCCGGCGGGCCCGGGTGGCGGCCGAGCGAGGTGCTCCGGCTGGCCCATCTGGCCGGCATCGCGGTCACCGTCGTCGCCCGGCGGGCGCCAGCACCGCCGCTCTCCCGCCCGCGCTGAGGCGACCGGTCCGTGCCGGTCAGGAGCCGGTGCCGTCCGGGCGCTGCGCGACCTTCGTGGCCGCCTCCGCACCCTCCGTCAGCAGGACCTCGAAGCCGACATCGTCCAGGACCGGCACGCCGAGCTGCATCGCTTTGTCGTACTTCGAGCCTGGATTCTCTCCGGCGATCACGAAGTCGGTCTTCTTCGACACCGAGCCGGTGACCTTGCCGCCGCGCCCCTGCACGGCCTCGGTGGCCGCATCCCGGCTGTGCTCGGCGAGCGAGCCGGTGATCACCACGGTGATCCCCTGCAGCGGGCGTGGCGCGTCGTCGCCTGCCTCGACCATCTGGACGCCGGCCCGCTGCCACTTGTCGACCACCTGGCGGTGCCAGTCCACGTCGAACCACTCCGTGATCGACTCCGCGATCGTCGGCCCGACGCCGTCCGCCGCCGCCAGCTCCTCTTCCGACGCGGCGCGGATCCGGTCCAGCGACCGGAACTCCCGGGCCAGTGCCTGCGCCGCCGTCGGGCCGACGTGCCGGATCGACAGGGCCACCAGGACCCGCCACAGCGGGCGGTGCTTGGCCTGTTCCAGGTTCTCCAGCAGCTTGCCGGCGTTGGCCGACAGCGCTCCGCTCTTGGTGCGGAAGTAGTCGCTGGTTGCCAGGTGGTCGGCGGTCAGCGCGAACAGGTCGCCCTCGTCGGCGAGCAGGCCGGAGGTGAGCAGCGCGGTGGCGGTCCGGTAGCCGAGGACCTCGATGTCGAACGCGCCGCGGCCGGCGAGGTGGGACAGCCGCTCCCGGAGCTGGGCCGGGCAGGACCGGGAGTTGGGACAGCGGATATCCACGCCGCTGTCGCGCTCCCGGCCCAGGCCGGTGCCGCATTCCGGGCACGTGGTGGGCATCTGGAACGCGCGGGCGTCCGGCGGGCGCAGGTCGACCACTGGCCCGACGATCTCCGGGATCACGTCGCCGGCCTTGCGCACCACGACCGTGTCGCCGATGAGCACGCCCTTGCGGCGCACCTCGTTCTCGTTGTGCAGGGTGGCCAGCCCGACCGTGGAGCCGGCCACCCGCACCGGCTCGAGGACCGCGAACGGGGTCACGCGGCCGGTGCGGCCGACGTTGACCTGGATGTCCAGCAGCCTCGTGGTGACCTCCTCCGGCGGGTACTTGAACGCGATCGCCCAGCGCGGCGCCCGGCTGGTGGACCCCAGTCGGCGCTGCAGGGCGAGCTGGTCGACCTTGACCACGACCCCGTCGATCTCGTGGTCGACCGAGTGCCGGTGCTCGCCGTAGTGGTCGATGTACTCGCTCACCTCGGCGAGCGTCGGGACCACCCGGTACCGGTCGCTGACCGGCAGGCCCCAGCCGCCCATCGCCGCGTACCACTGGGAGTGCCGCTCGGGCGTCAGGCCGCGGTACGCCCCGATGCCATGCACGAGCATGCGCAGCGGTCGGCTCGCGGTGATCCGAGGGTCCTTCTGCCGCAGCGACCCGGCCGCGGCGTTGCGCGGGTTGGCGAACGGGGCCTTGCCCGCCTCGACGAGCGACGCGTTGAGGTCGGCGAACCGCTCCACCGGGAAGAACACCTCGCCGCGGACCTCGAGCAGCTCGGGCACGTCCGTGCCGCGCAGCTGGTAGGGCACGTCGTCGAGCGTGCGCAGGTTGGGCGTGACGTCCTCGCCGGTGCGGCCGTCGCCGCGGGTGGCCCCGCGGACGAGCCGGCCGTCCTGGTAGACCAGCGCGACGGCCAGGCCGTCCACCTTCAGCTCGCACACGTAGTCGGTGACGGTGCCGACCTCCCGCTCGATCCGCTGCGACCAGGCGGCCAGCTCCTCCGCGCTGAACGCGTTGTCGAGGCTGAGCATCCGCTCGACGTGGTCGACCGGGGTGAACAGGGTCGAGTACGCACCGCCGACCCGCTGGGTCGGCGAGTCGGGCGTGCGCAGCTCCGGGTACTCCGCCTCCAGCCGCTCCAGCTCGCGATAGAGCCGGTCGTACTCGGCGTCGCTGATCGTCGGCGCGTCGAGCACGAAGTACCGGTACCGGTGGTCGTCGACCTGCTGGGCCAGCTCGGCGTGCCGCTCGCGCGCCCCGACCGGCGCGGCCCGCACCTGTTCGGCCGGCGCAGCCGCCGGCAGCTCCTCCTCGGTCCCCGTCATGTCACCCCTCTGGATCGTCTCGCAGCGCTCGGCCCGTCTCACGGCAACGGCGCAGCGCCTCGCGCGCGAACGCGGGCGTGGTGCCGGCCAGCCCGCAGGCGGGCGTCACGACAACGCTCCGCGGCAGCAACTCGGGGGCGAACCCGAGCCGGCGCCACAGCCGCCGCACGGGCCCGACCGTACCGGCGAGATCCGTCAGCGCGGGCTCGCCGCGTGCCGCCGGGCCCTCGCCGCGTGCCGCCGGGCCC
>JBKOXW010000091.1:0-5880 GCA_046744115.1 Actinomycetota bacterium
AGTGGCCGAGTGGCATAGGCAAGGGCCTGCAAAGCCCTGTACGCGGGTTCGATTCCCGCCTCCGCCTCGGGCGCTTAGCTCAGTGGGAGAGCACTACCTTGACACGGTAGGGGTCACTGGTTCAATCCCAGTAGCGCCCACGGAAATGGGAGAGCCCTGCGCTGACGCGCAGGGCTTCGTTCGTCTCACCGGGGTGGGAGGGCGGCGAGGCGAGGACCGCGGCGGCCCAGTCGGCGTAGCCGAGGGCGCTGGGGTGGAAGCCGTCCGGGCCGGACTTGCCGCGCCACGGCGGGGCGAACCGGACCACACGTCGGCGACCCGGTGCCCGTGCTCGGTCGCGGACTCCTCGATCGTGTCGTTGATCCGCCGCACGTACCCGCGGCCGAAGCCGCGCAGGCCGGGGGAGAGGTTGAGCACCACCGAGCCGTCGGCAGCCGGGCGGACACCTCGGCGAGCTGCCGGCGCAGCCGGCCGTACCGGTCGGTGGACACGAGTACGGCCGCGGTGGCCAACAGCGTCGGCGGCGACATGTGCTTGATCTGCAGCAGCGCGCTGCGCGGTGGCAGCGGCTCCTCCATCGCCCGACCCCGCTCGCTAGCCGCCGGGTCGGGCGGCGAGGCCGGTGCAGTCGCGGGCGGACTCCCAGCTGTCCTGGATCCGCCGCGCCTCCTCGCCGGCGGCCGGCACCGGGACGCCGCGGCCGTCGATCCTGGCCGGGGTGAAGTCCGCCGCGACCGTGCGCCGCCCGCGGAAGGTCAGCGTGAGCACGCCGGTGTCGTCTCCGTTCAGGCCGTTCCGCCACCACAGGAAGTTGCCGAGACCGTACGCGACGTAGGTCCGGCCCAGCCAGCCCGCGCCCTGCAGCCGGTGCGCGTGGGTGCCGACGATCGCGTCCGCGCCGGCGGCGGCGAGCCGCTCGGCCAGCGCCCGCTGGTCGCCGACCGGGCAGCGCTGGCGCTCCACCCCCCAGTGCACGTAGACCACCACGATCTCGGCACGCCGCCGGGCCTCGCGGATGGCGACGATCAGCCGGTCGGAGTTCGCCGAGGCGATGCCGGGCCGGTCCGCGCGGGCGGTCCACACGGCGAGCGTGTGGTCCGGCACCTGGCTGGCGCCGATGACCGCGACCCGGTGGCCCTTGACCTCCGCGTACCACGGGTCGTACGCGCTGGGAGCGTCCGGCCCGATGCCGACCACCGGAAAGCCGGTGTCCTCGATCGCGGCGAACGTGTCCTGCAACCCGACGAGCCCGAAGTCCGCGCCGTGGTTGTTGGCCATGCTCGTCACGTCGATGCCGGCCTCGCGCAGCGCGGCGAACGCCGTCCGCGGCGCCCGGAAGTAGAACGACTTCGGCTCCGGCGTGCCGCGCTCGGTGATCGCCGTCTCCAGGTTGACCATCGCCAGGTCCGCCCGGGACAGCACGCCGGCGATCGGGCCGAACGTCGACGCCGGCTCGGCGAGCCGGGCCGCGACCGGCCCCTCGAAGTGCACGTCCCCGGCGAAGGCCAGGGTGATCTCAGCGGCCGGCTTCGGCGTGCTCCGGCTCCCCGGCGTCGGCGCGGCCGCGCCGGAGGGCCGCCCCGCCGCGGTCGGCGGTCCGAACGACGGCCGCTGCGCCGGCTCGATCGCCTGCGCCGCCAGCACCAGTGCGAGGACGACCAGCACACCCGCGAGCACCGTGGCGATCGCGGTCGGCGTCGCGCGCAGCCGGGGCACGGACGCCAGCGTAGGCGACCGTCCACGGCGGGGAGCGGGCGAGCGGCTACCGTGCCGGCCATGCGCACCGTGAGCGTCACCGGCGACGCCCTCACGCTCGCCGACGTGGTCGATGTCGCCCGCGGCCGGGCCACCGCGGAGCTCGGCCCCGACGTCCCGTCCCGGATGGAGCCCAGCCGCCGGGTCGTCGCCGATGCGGTGAAGCGCGGCGCGGTTGTCTACGGCGTGACCACCGGGTTCGGCGCCCTCGCGGACGTCACCGTGAGCGGCGACGACCTGGCCAGGATGCAGCTGGCGCTGCTGCGCAGCCACGCGGCCGGGGTCGGCCCCCCTCTCCCAGACCCCGCGGTGCGGGCACTGCTGCTTCTGCGCGCCCGCACGCTGGCCGCCGGCTACTCCGGCTGCCGGGCCGAGCTGCCGGCCCGGCTGCTCGACCTGCTCCGGCTCGGTCTGCTGCCGGTCGTGCCGGGCAAGGGCTCCGTCGGCGCCTCCGGCGACCTGGCCCAGCTCGCCGCGGTCGCGCTGCCGCTGGTGGGCGAGGGTCGGCTGCGCCGGGCCGGCGACCCGGACCCGTACGGGCGGCCGGCGGCCGAGTTGCTCGCCGCGCACGGCCTCAGCCCGCTCGTGCTGGCCCCGAAGGAGGGGCTCACCCTCATCAACGGCACCGAGCCGATGCAGGCGCTGCTGGCGCTCGCGGTGGCCGATGCGGAGCTGCTCGCCCGGGCCGCCGACCTGGCCTGCGCGGTGTCGGTGGAGGCGCTACTGGCCACGGACCGGGCCTACGACGAGCGGGTCCAGCTCATCCGCCCGCACCCGGGGCAGCTGGCGTCCGCGGCGAACCTCCGCCGGCTGCTGACCGGCTCGCCGCTGGTCGCCTCGCACCGGCACTCCACCCACGCCGTGCAGGACTCGTACTCGCTCCGGTGCGCGCCGCAGGTGCACGGCGCGGCTCGGGACGCGCTGCGGCACTGCCGGACCGTGCTCGAGGTCGAGCTCGGTTCGGTCGTGGACAACCCGGTGGTGATTGCCGGCGCCGAGGACGTCGGCCATGAGGTCTTGTCCACCGGAAACTTCCACGGCCAGCCACTGGCCTTCGCCGGCGACCTGCTCGCGATGGCGGTCGCCGAGCTGGGCAGCATCAGCGAGCGGCGCGTCTACCGGCTGCTCGACCCGGCCACCTCGCGTGGCCTGCCCCCGTTCCTGGCCCCGCAGGCGGGCACGAACTCCGGCTACATGCTGGCCCAGTACACCGCTGCCTCGCTGGTCGCGGAGAACAAGGTGCTCGCCCACCCGGCCGGCGTGGACACGATCCCGACCAGCGGCAACCAGGAGGACCACGTGTCCATGGGCTGGCACGCCGCGACCAAGGCCGGCCAGGTGGTCGAGAACGTCGCGTACGTGCTCGCCGTCGAGCTGCTCTGCGCCGTGCAGGGCGTCGATCTGCGCGCGGAGATCGCCGCACCCGGTTCCGCCACCGGGGCGGTCCGCGCCGCGATCCGCGACACCGTCCCGCCGATGCCCGTCGACCGCGAGCTGACCGGCCAGATCGAGGCCGTCCGCGCCAGGCTGGCGGACCTGGTCGGGGTGGCGGAGGAGGTCACCGGCCCCCTGGAGTGACCCCTGCCCGGCATGCAAGGGTGAGGCATGCACGGAGCGCGGGTCGTGCGGGCGCCACGGGGGCCGGAGCGCAGCGCGCGCAGCTGGGGCGCCGAGGCGGCGCTGCGCATGCTGCACAACAACCTCGACCCCGAGGTCGCTGAGCGGCCCGACGAGCTGGTCGTCTACGGCGGATCGGGCCGCGCCGCCCGGGACTGGCGCTCGTTCGACGCGATCGTCGAATCGCTGCGCACGATGGCGCCCGACGACACGCTGCTGGTGCAGAGCGGCAAGCCGGTCGGGATCGTCCGCACGCACGAGATGGCGCCGCGGGCGCTGATCGCCAACTCGCTGCTCGTCCCGCGCTGGGCGACCCCGGAGCACTTCCGCGAGCTGGAGGACGCCGGGCTGACCATGTACGGGCAGATGACCGCGGGCTCGTGGATCTACATCGGCACCCAGGGCATCCTGCAGGGCACATACGCCACCTTCGCCGAGGTCGCCGCCCAGCACTTCGGCGGCACGCTCGCCGGCACGGTGACCCTCACCGCGGGACTCGGCGGGATGGGCGGTGCCCAGCCGCTCGCGGTGACCGGCAACGGCGGCGTCGTCCTCTGCGTCGAGGTGGACCCGGCCCGGGCCGGGCGCCGGCTCGAGGGTGGGTACCTCGATGTCATCGCCGATTCGCTCGACGACGGCATCGCCCGGGCGGAGGCGGCCAGGGCCGAGCGGCGGCCGCTGTCCGTGGCGGTCATCGCGAACGCCGCGGACACCCATCCCGAGCTGGTCCGTCGCGGGTGGACACCGGACGTGGTCACCGACCAGACCTCGGCGCACGACGCGCTGAACGGGTACGTACCGACGGGCGTGTCCGTGGACGAGGCGGCCGAGCTGCGCCGCACCAAGCCGGGCGAGTACGTCGAGCGGGCGCAGGCGTCGATGGCGGTGCACTGCAGGGCCATGCTGGACTTCCAGCGCGCCGGTGCGGTCGTCTTCGACTACGGCAACGGGCTGCGCGGGCAGGCCCGCGACGCCGGGGTCGCGGACGCGTTCGACTACCCGGGATTCGTCGTGGCCTACATCCGGCCGCTGTTCGCCCGGGGGAGCGGGCCGTTCCGGTGGGCGTGCCTGTCCGGCGACCCGGCCGACCTGGCCGCCACCGACGAGGCCGTGCTGCAGGCCTTCGGCGACGACGACGGGCTACGGCGGTGGATCGGTTTCGCCCGCGAGCACGTCCGAGGCCAGGGCCTGCCAGCCCGGATCTGCTGGCTCGGCTACGGCGAGCGGCACGTGGCCGGGCTGGCGTTCGACGACCTGGTGGCGCGCGGGGTGCTGACCGCGCCGGTGGCGATCGGCCGCGACCACCTCGACGCCGGGTCGGTCGCCTCGCCCGAACGGGAGACCGAGGGGATGCGGGACGGCTCGGACGCCATCGCCGACTGGCCGATCCTCAACGCGCTGCTGAACACGGCCTCCGGCGCCTCCTGGGTTTCGGTCCACCACGGCGGCGGGGTCGGCATCGGCAAGTCGATCCACGCCGGGGTGGTCGTCGTCGCCGAGGGGACGCCGCAGTCGCGCGAGCGCGTCGAGCGGGTGCTCACCAACGATCCCGGCACCGGGGTGCTCAGGCATGCCGATGCGGGCTACGAGATCGCCCTGGACACCGCGCGGGACGTGGGCGTCCGCATCCCGCTGGAGCCGGGTACGCACCCGCCCGCCTGGCAGGCCTGACCGCCGTGCCCGCAGGCCTGCCCGTCGCGCGGCGCGACGCGCGGCCGGGCCCCAGCACCGCCGACGCCGGCGTGCCTGGGTCGAGCGGGGCCGCACGGTGACTCGCGTACCCGGCGACGGGGACCTCGTGGTCCGACGGGCCGGCCGGCTGCTGACGATGGCCGGCCCGGCGGTGGCCGGTCCGACGGCGGTGGTGATCCGCCGCGGGCGGGTGGCCTGGGCCGGCGCGGAGCGCGACCTGCCTGCGGCCGGCGACCTGCCCGAGCTGGACGCCGGCGGCGCGTGCGTGCTGCCCGGTTTCGTCGACCCGCACACCCACCTGGTGTGGGCCGGCGTGCGGCGAGAGGAGTTCGTTGCCCGGCTGGCGGGGCAGCGGTACGACGGCGGCGGCATCGCGACCACGGTGGCCGCGACGACGGCGGCGTCCGACGCCGAGCTGCTTGCTCTCGCCGAGGCGCGGGTGCGGGCGATGCTGGCCAACGGGACGACCACGGTCGAGGTGAAGACCGGGTACGGGCTGGTCCCCGAGGCCGAGCTCCGCCTGCTCGCCGTGGTGCTCGCGCTCGCCGGCCGGGTGCCCGTCCGGATCGAGGCGACGCTGCTCGCGCACGTCGTGCCGGCCGGCGCCGACCGCGAGGCGCACGTCGCGTCGCTGGCCGCGGCGCTGCCGGAGGCGGCCCGGCGCGGGGGGCGCTGGTGCGACGTCTTCTGCGACCGCGGGGCGTTCACCGTCGCGGAGGCGGCCCGGCTGCTCGACGCGGCCCGGGCCGCGGGGCTCGGCACCCGGCTGCACGCCGAGCAGCTCACCCACACCGGCGCCGCGCGGCTCGCCGCCGA
>JBKOXW010000308.1:0-6631 GCA_046744115.1 Actinomycetota bacterium
GCTGAAAGAGGTTTACAACCCGAAGGCCTTCGTCCCTCACGCGGCGTCGCTGCATCAGGCTTTCGCCCATTGTGCAATATTCCCCACTGCTGCCTCCCGTAGGAGTCTGGGCCGTGTCTCAGTCCCAGTGTGGCCGGTCGCCCTCTCAGGCCGGCTACCCGTCGTCGCCTTGGTAGGCCGTCACCCCACCAACAAGCTGATAGGCCGCGGGCCCATCCCTAGCCGGTAACCCTTTCCAACGCCGAGGATGTCCTCGGCGCTCATATCCGGTATTAGACCCGGTTTCCCGGGCTTATCCCAGTGCTAGGGGCAGGTTGCCCACGTGTTACTCACCCGTTCGCCGCTAGGGCACTCCCCCGAAGGGGAGGCCTCGCTCGACTTGCATGTGTTAAGCACGCCGCCAGCGTTCGTCCTGAGCCAGGATCAAACTCTCCGTGAATGCTTATGACCTCGCCGCACCGCCGAAGCGGGCGGGGAAGTGTCACGAAGTGCCGCTGCCAAGGCAACGGTCTGATCACTGGTCTTGACGAGCTGATCGCTCGTCGTACCAAAGGAATCCGCCGCGAATGTCGGGACGACCCGGTGGGCCGGCCGCCACCCGCGGACGGGGTTGTTGGCACTGACTTTTGGCACGCTGTTGAGTTCTCAAGGAGCGGACGCGCACCGTCGACGACCTTTCGGTCTGTCTCGGGGGCAACCCTAGGTACGTTACGCGGTCGGCCTCGTGGTGTCAAACCGGGACGTTCCACACCGCCCGCATCCCACGACCGGAGAGCGCAAAGAAGCCACGCTCGGAGGAAGTGGGAGCCTCGACCGTGGCTGGCGGTAGCCCGCCCGGCGCCGAGGCGTGCGCCACAGTACGACCGCGCCATCGCCGAGTCAAATCTCGACGCACCACGCCGTCACCGTCGCCGCAGGGTCGTCAACAGCCCTGCCGACCGGCGCATTCCTGCGCCCGGGCGCCCGGCGGGCGGGGCCACAGAACGGGCGGGGTCGCCGCTGGGACGCTGCTGACGCAGGCTCTCAGTCGATCAGGCGCGCCAGCCGGCGACGGCCGGCGCCGAGCACGTGCCCGGCGAGCCTGGACCGGGCGACGTCGTACCCGCCGGCGGGCAGCCGCTCGCCGTCGACCCGGACCGCGCCCTCGTCGACCAGCCGGCGCGCGGCGGACGTCGAGGATGCGAAGCCGAGCGCGACGAGCAGGGCCGGCAGGTGCACCGGGTCGCCGGCGGGCAGCGGGTGTGTCGGCACGTCGTCGGGTACCACCCGGTCGCGGAACAGCGCGTCGAAGTGCCGCTCGGCCCGCTCGGCCGCCTCCGCGCCGTGGTAGAGCGCGACGATCTCCCGCGCCACGCGGCGCTTCGCCGCGTTCGCGCCCGATCCGCCCCCGGCTGCCGCGGCTGCGAGTTCGCCGACCTCCGCCGGGCGCAGGTCGGTGGCCAGCCGCGCGTAGTCGGCGATCACGCCGTCCGGGATCGACATCAGGCGGCCAAACTGCTCCTCGGGCGGCTGCGTGATCGCCACGTAGTTGTCCAGCGACTTTCCCATCTTCTGCACGCCGTCCGTGCCGACCAGCAGCGGCACGGTGAGCACCGCCTGCGGGGCCTGGCCGCGGGCCCGCTGCAGCTCGCGTCCGAGCAGGTTGTTGAACGTCTGGTCGGTGCCGCCCAGCTCGATGTCGGCGCGCACGGCGACCGAGTCGATTCCCTGCAGCAGCGGGTAGAAGAACTCGACCAGCGAGATCGGCTGCCGCTCGGCGTACCTGCGGGCGAAGTCGTCGCGCTCGAGCAGCCGGGCCACCGTGATCTCGCGCGCGTACCCCATGACGTCGGCCATCGACATCGGGGCGAGCCACTCGGCGTTGTCGCGAATCTCCACCCTGACGGGGTCGAGCACGCGCATGAGCTGCTCGACGTAGGTGCGCGCGTTCGCCGCGGTCTGCTCCGCCGACAGGGCCGAGCGGGTGTCCGTCCGCTCGGACGGGTCGCCGACCTGGCCGGTGAAGCCACCGACGATGAGCACGGCGAGGTGACCCTGGTCCTGGAACTGGCGGAGCTTGCGGAGCACGACGGCGTGACCGAGGGTCAGCTCGGCTCCGGACGGGTCGATGCCGAGCTTCACCCGTAGCGGGCGGCCCTCCCGGTCGGCCGCAATCAGGCGCTCGGCCAGGCCGTCCGCGGGCAGGATCTGCTCGGCGCCCTGCGCCAGGATGTCGTGCACCTCGCGCAGCCGCGGCGGCAGGGAGTCGATCACGGTCACGCCGTGCAGTCTGCCGAACCCATCCGCGGCTCCGAGCGGCGAGTGGGGGGGTTCGCATCCCGAGTGCGCGCCCACAGCTGCTCACTCGCGGGGCGAAGTCGCCACTCGGGGGCGCGATGCGCCCACTCGGGGGCGGTACGTGCTGACGGTCGGGTCGTCGGCCACCCACAGCCGCCAGCGCCGGTCGCCGGCGGCCACCACGCCGACCCGCGGCCCCGCGCGGACCGCGCCGTCGGCAACCGGTGCCCCGACCAGCAGCCGCACCGGCGAGCCGGCGGCGCACAGGTCGACCCCGTTCAGTGCCGCGTCCACACCGAGCGCGCCGGTCAGCCGGGCCGGCCCGCGGGCGAGTTCCCGGTCGCTCCGGGCCGCCGGCCGGCGGGCCCGCGCGAGCTCCACGCCGCGGACCACCTCCCCGGCCCGCAGGAGCACCGCGCTCGCCACCCCGTCGCCGCCGCACACCACGTTCGCGCACCAGTGCATGCCGTAGACGAAGTAGACGTACAGGTGCCCGGCCGGGCCGAACATGACCTCGTTCCGGGCGGTACGCCCGCGGAAGGCGTGCGAGGCGGGGTCGGCCTCGCCGCCGTACGCCTCCACCTCGGTGAGCCGGACCGCGACGGTCCCGGCCGCCGACCGGGCCTCGATCACCCGGCCGAGCAGGTCCCGCGCCACCGCCAGCGCCGGCCCGGCCAGCGCAGCACGGTCCAGCGTGCTCAGCGCTCGCCCCGGCGGCCCGCGGCCCACTCCGCGTGCCGGTGCACGAGGTCGGCCACGGCGGCGAGCTGCTCGGCCACCCGGTCCGGGGCTGTGCCGCCGTACGACGAGCGCGCCCGGATCGCGCCGCCGACGGTCAGCACGGAGCGCAGCTGGCCGGTGAGCCGGGGGTCCACCGCGGCCAGCTCGTCCTCGTCCAGATCGGACAGCTCGCGGTCGTGCTCCTCGCAGTAGCGCACCAGCGCGCCGGTCACCTCGTGCGCCTCGCGGAACGGGACGCCCCGGCGCACCAGCCACTCCGCCACGTCGGTCGCCAGGGCGTGGCCCGCCGGTGCGGCGGCGGTCAGCCGGTCGGTGTCGAGGGTCATCGTCGCCACCATCCCGGCGAGCGCCGGCAGCACCAGCAGCAGCTGCTCGACCGCGTCGAAGACCGGCTCCTTGTCCTCCTGCAGGTCGCGGTTGTAGGCCAGCGGCAGGCCCTTCAGCGTGACCAGCAGCCCGGTGAGGTCGCCGATCAGCCGGCCGGCCTTGCCGCGGGCGAGCTCAGCGATGTCCGGGTTCTTCTTCTGCGGCATGATCGACGAGCCGGTGGAGTACGCGTCGTCGAGCCGGATCCAGCGGAACTCGGCGGTCGCCCACAGGGACAGTTCCTCGCCGAGCCGGGACAGGTGCACGCCGAGCAGCGCGGCGACGAACAGGAACTCCGCCGCGAAGTCCCGGTCGGAGACCGCGTCGATGGAGTTGGCCGCGGCGGTGTCGAAGCCGAGCTCGGCGGCCGTCGCGATCGGGTCGAGCGGCAGCGACGATCCGGCCAGCGCGCCGGCGCCGAGCGGGCTGACCGCGGCCCGCCGGTCCCAGTCGACCAGCCGGTCGACGTCGCGAGCGAGCGCGTGCACGTGCGCGAGCAGGTGGTGGGCGAGCAGCACCGGCTGCGCGTGCTGGAGATGGGTCAGTCCCGGCATCGGTACGGCCCGGTGCTCCTCCGCGCGGCGCACCAGCGCGGCCTCGAGGTCGGCGACCGCGCCGGCCACCCGGCGGGCCGCGTCCCGCAGGTAGAGCCGCAGGTCCGTGGCGACCTGGTCGTTCCGGCTGCGGCCGGCGCGCAGCTTGCCGCCGAGCGCGCCGAGCCGCTCGAGCAGGCCGCGCTCGAGCGCGGTGTGCACGTCCTCGTCCTCGACGGCGGGCCGGAACTCGCCACTGCGCACCGCCCGGTCCAGGTCGTCGAGCGCGGCGAGCATCCGGTCCAGCTCGGCGTCGTCGAGCAGGCCGGCGCCGTGCAGCACCCGAGCGTGCGCGCAGGAGGCGGCGAGGTCGTACGGCGCGAGCCGCCAGTCGAACTGCACCGACACCGAGAGCCGGGCCAGCGCCTCGGACGGCCCGCCGGCGAACCGGCCGCCCCACAGCCGGGTGGGACCGTTGTCGACAGCGCCCGTCACGTGGCCGAGTCTGCCACGCTCACTGAACGCTCCGCTGGTCACGCCGAGCGGCGATCCGGCTCGGCAGGCCCCACAGCTGGACGAAGCCGCGGGACAGCGACTGGTCGAACGTGTCGCCGCTGTCGTACGTGGCCAGGCCGTAGTCGTACAGGGTGGCGTCGCTGCGCCGCCCGGTCGGCACCGCTTGGCCGGCGTGCAGGCGCAGCCGGACGTCGCCGGTCACGTGGTGCTGGGCGGAGTCGAGGAACGCGTCCAGCGCGGCCCGCAGCGGCGAGAACCACAGCCCGTCGTAGACGAGCTCCGCCCAGCGCTGGGAGACGCCCCGGGCGAACCGGCGCAGGTCCCGCTCGACGGTCAGATCCTCCAGTTCCCGGTGCGCGGCCAGCAGCGCGATGGCGCCGGGCGCCTCATACACCTCCCGGCTCTTGATGCCGACCAGCCGGTCCTCGACCATGTCCAGCCGGCCCACCCCGTGCGCGCCGGCGCGGCGGTTCAGCTCCTCGATCGCCTGCCGTACGGTCACCGGCCGACCGTCGAGCGCCGTTGGCGCCCCGGCGGTGAAGGTGACCACCACCTCGTCCGCATCGCGGGGCTCGGCCGGGTCGGCGGTATAGCAGTAGAGGTCCTCGACCGGCGCGTTCCACGGGTCTTCGAGGAAGCCGGTCTCGACCGCGCGCCCCCACAGGTTCTGGTCGATCGAGTACGGCGAGCGGCGGGACACGTCCAGCGGCAGCCCCTTGTCCTCGGCGAACGCGATCGCCTTGTCCCGGGTCATGCCGGAGTCCCGCACCGGGGCGAGCACGGCCAGGTCGGGGGCCAGCGCGCCGATGCCCACCTCGAACCGGACCTGGTCGTTGCCCTTGCCGGTGCAGCCGTGCGCGACCGTGGACGCGCCATGCCGGCGGGCGGCGGCGACCAGCGCCTCGACGATCGCCGGCCGGGACAGGGCGGAGACGAGCGGGTAGCGGTCCAGGTAGAGCGCGTTGGCTCGCAGCGCGGGGAGGCAGAACTTCTCGGCGAACGTGTCGCGCAGGTCGAGCACCTCGGACTCGACCGCGCCGCAGGCCAGCGCGCGCTTGCGCACCACGTCGAGGTCCTCGCCGCCCTGGCCGACGTCGGCGGCCACGGCGACGACCTCGGCGCCGGTCTGCTCGGCGATCCAGCCGATCGCCACGGAGGTGTCCAGGCCACCGGAGTAGGCCAGGACGACGCGTTCGGTCACGGGGTGCTCCTCACGGGTTGGTCATGTCACGGGGGGATGGTCGGGTGGGTGCCAGCCGGCATCGACGTCGACCGCCAGGTCGGGCGGGCCGTGCACGAGGTCCGCCGGCAGCCGGCGGCGTTCGGCGAGCTCGCGCAGCCAGTCGGCGAGAGCGGCGCCGCCGTCGGGCGCCCGCGCGACGACCAGGACGGTGTCGTCCCCGGCGATCGTGCCGACCACCTCGGGCAGCCCGGACCGGTCGATCGCGGAGGCGAGGAAGTGGGCGCCGCCGGGCGGCGTGCGCAGCACGGCCAGGTTGCCGCTCGCGTCGGCGGCGACCAGCAGCTCGCCGAGCAGCCGAGCCAGCCGTGGCGGCGCGGGCTCGACCGCGGATCGCACCGGCGGCGGGGCGCCGTCCTCCGGGATCACGTATGCCGGGGCACCACCGTCGGGGCCGCGCAGCTTGATCGCGCCGAGCTCCTCCAGGTCGCGAGACAGCGTGCCCTGGGTGACCACCACGCCCTCGGCGGCCAGCAGCTGCGCCAGCTCGCCCTGCGAGCGCACCGGCTGGCGGGCCACCAGCTCGACGATCCGGGCCTGCCGCGCTGCCTTGGTCAGCGGCGCGCCGTGCCCGGTCGGGGAGGTCGCCATGCTCACCAGTCCCGCTCGGGCGATGCGGCCAAGCCCGACCGCTCGAGCAGCGAGGTGAGCACCTCGGCCTGCTCGGCGGGGCTGAGATCGTCGTCGCGGAGGACGTGGCGAACCATCGGCGTCTCCTCGGTCAGCGGGCCGGACCGGCCGCGACCATCGCCGCGCCGTCCGGTCCCGCCGTTCCGTCCGCCGTGTCAGCCATCGCGCCGGCCACCGCGTCCGCGGCCCGGGCCAGCACGCCCGGAAACGCCTCGACCGCCTCGTCCGCCTCGGCCGCGCCGAGCACGAGCGGCGGCGCGAACCGGATCGCGTCCGGCAGGACCGCGTTGACCAGCAGACCGGCGTCGCGCGCCGCGGCCTCCACGGC
>JBKOXW010000335.1:0-4251 GCA_046744115.1 Actinomycetota bacterium
CCTGCCTGCAGCGCCGCCGCGGCGGCCGGGTCGAGCCGGTCCGCCAGCCGCTGGGCGAACTGCTCGCGCGGCGCCCGGGCGACCGCCCCGAGCGTCGGGTAGCCGTTGCCGGTCAAGGCGCGGATCAGCTTGAGGTCCTCGGTCAGCGTCCGCAGGCCGGCGGCGGTCCGCAGCGCCGGGACGCCGGGCGGCGAGCCGTCGGGCTCGACGACGTCGTCGGCGGCGCGGCCGAACTCGCCGAGGGTGGTGATCCCGGCCGCGGCGAGCCGGGCGAGGTACTCGGCCGGCAGGCCGGCGCCGAGCACGTCTGCGGCCTGCGCCAGCGGTGGGTCGGCGCGCACGACGGGCGCCAGGTCGCACCGGACCCGCAGCAGGTCGCGCCGGCGCTGCACCTGGGCGTCGGCGAGCACTGCGCCGCCGGCGTCGCGCACGATGGCGCTCAGGTCGCGCTCGTCGCCGAGCCGCACCGGGAACTGGCCGGCGTCGTCGCACCGGAATGCGCCGAGTGGCTCGGCCGCGCCGTCGCCCCCGGGGCGCAGCTCGACGACGAGGCCGGGCAGCGGGGTGCCGTCCCGCCCGACCAGCCGCCCGGTGAGTTCGGTGACCGGCGCCCGCGGCGGCTCGAGCTCGATGACGAGTTCGGCGTCCGGCTGCTCTGAGGTCCAGACCAGCCGCGCGCCGGTGTCGAGCACGAGGGTGTCGCCGCGCAGCACGCGGAACGAGAACGCGACCGTGCCGCGGCGGTCGCCGTCTTCGCCGGCCTCCGCGGTGAGCACGAACGCGCCCAGGTCGCCGGTCACCGCCTCGCCGCTCGGCGCGCCGGCGGTCTCCCGCCACGCCTGCACCCGCAGGCCGGGCAGCCCCTCGCGGGTGCCGCGCTCGACGACCTGCCCGCGTAGCTCGACGTTCATCACTGCCTCCCGGCTGTTCTCGTCGGCTCACCGTTGCCGTGCGGCCGGCACCGGCTGGGCCGGCTGGTGCGGGCGGAACAGCGGCCGCAACCGCAGGAACGGAACGCCGCTGGACTGGCTCAGCGACGCCGGCCCGAGCGTGACGACGTCCCGGTCGACCTTCACGTAGTCCCACCGCACCGACGTGCCGGGGTTCCCGCTGTCGAGCCGTCCGGCGCTCACCTCGCTCTTCCCGAAGTACGTCGTGCCCTGCACCCCGGTGGACGGGACGCCTGTGGTGCGGGTGAACTTCTCCGCGTACTGCCAGGAGTTGCAGGTCATGAACACGGCGCGGGCGTCCGGCGCGAACGGCGCGGCCCGGAACGCGTCCGCGGGCGGGAAGGACGTGGGTCCGCCGATGTCGTACAGCGGAGCCCTTTCCCAGCCGTGGCCGACGTAGAAGAGGTTCCGCACGTCCCGCAGCTCGTTGACGGCCTTGGCGACGTCGACCTCCTTCACCTGTCGCAGCTCGATGGCGACATCCAGCGAGGCGGTGAACCACTCCTCGCCGGGCGGCGCGCCCGGTGGCGGCGTGGTGGGCCGGACGTCGAGGGCGTCGCGGAACCGCTGCAGCGACGCGGTGATCTTGTCCCGGCGTTCCTTGCTCATCGACGGCGGGACCATGACGACGATGTGGTCGCCCATCTGTACCGATTGCCGGAAGCGCTCCCGGGTGGGCTTGTTCAGCAGCGTGTCCAGCGCCCGCGGGAAGTTGTCCGCGTTCTCGTGGTGACCGTTGTCGGTCCCGACGATGAACACATGCGTCTGCGGCCCGGCCGGGATGTCCTGCGGCGCCGCGGCGGGTGCGGCGGCGGCCGCCTTCGCCGGCTGCGCCGGCTGCGCGCGCTGCGCCTGCAGCCCGGACGGGTCCACCAGACCCACCGGGCTGCCGCGGGCGAACGCGTACCGGTTGGTCCCATCGACCAGCCCCGCCGGGTCGCAGCTCACCCAGCGGCCGAGCCACGGCGCGTACCAGCGGGCGTCGTGCAGGTCCAGCCCGGTCACGTCGTCCCGCTCGTGGCCCTGGTGCCGGTACCGCTTGCGGGCGAAGCTGCCGAAGCTCGTCTCGCCGAACGGGAAGTACTCCTCCCGGTTGACCCAGCCGCCGGTGCCGTCGACGACGACGTGGCTGCTGCGGGTGCTGTCCTCCAGCTGGTACTGCTCGGCCGGGCCGGCGTCGTCCAGATACGCCGGGCCGCGCCGCAGCACCGCGATCCGCCGTAGGCCGTCCATCACGTGCAGCCGGACGCTGGGACCGCCCGGGGTGTCGGGATGGTGCTCGTAGCAGCGGTCGACGTGGACGACGGTCTCGGTGGCCGCGCCGCCGCGCCGGACCCAGCGCTTCACCCGGGTCCCGTCGGCGCCGTAGAGGTAGCGGACCTCCACCGAGGGCGGCCCGTTGCCGGCGCGCCGGACGAACGTGCTGAGCCGGCCCGCGTGGTCGAACGTGTAGCTGCCGTCGGTGTCCGAGGTCGCGAGGTTCCCGCTGCCGTCGTACGTGTACGCGTGCCCGGTCGCGCCGTCCTGGAGCAGCGTCGCGCGGTTGTTCGGGGCGCCCTGCGACCCTGGCGTGGCCCGGCCGCCCAGCCCCCAGCCGCGGGTCCAGGTCATGCCGCCGCGGTAGGTCAGCGCCAGCAGGTTGCCGACCGGGTCCCAGCCGTACTCCTCGGTGTACGGCTCGGTGAGGTCGGGCGCGTTCGCCTGGCTGGGGGCGGCGGCCGCCGCGACGAACGCGCCGCACCGGCGCAGATCCTCGATCGGCCGCGGGCCCGCGATGTCGGCGCACGCGCGGCCGGTCGCCGACGTCAGCCGGTAGAGCGCGTCGTAGCCGAACGACCGGACCAGCCGGTCGCGCCCGTGCGGCGTGCCGGCGACACCGCAGCCGGCGACCCGCTCGTCGACGCCGGTAAGGTTGCCGGCCAGGTCGTAGCTGAGTGCGTGGTCCTGCAGCACCGGCCCGGCGCCGGTCCAGGTGCGCGTGCCGTCGGCGGCCGCCGTGACCGTGCACGGCTCGCTGCGCACCCGGGCCAGCCGCCGGGTCTCGGGGTGGTAGGCGTAGCGGACGAGGACGCCGTTGCCGTAGCGGGTGAGCAGCCGCCGCCCGTGGGCGTCGTGGGCCAGCTCGTACACGTGCGGCGCACCGTCGACGGTGACGCCGGTCAGGAGGCCGCCTTTGCCGTAGCTCATCCGGAACACCGGCCGGTGCCCCTGGCCCTGCCAGTCGTCCGGGCAGCACAGCTCGACGAGGCGGTCGAGGGCGTCATACTGCGTCGTCACCTCGTAGCTGGCGGGGTCGAGCGCCGTCGCGGCTCCGGGCGCGGACCAGTCCGCCGTCCAGCCGGCCTCGACCGCGGCGTCGGCGACCACCCGGCGCACCCGGCCGGTGACGTTGCCGCGGCTGTCGTACCCGGTGAACTCCTGGACGCCGGCCTCGTCGCGGTGGATGGCGATCCGGCCCAGGAGGTTCGCCTGCCGAGCCGCGGCCCGGTCCGGCAGCGCGTCGCCGTGCACCACCTCCTCGCGGAGGGTCATCGGGTCGGCGGCCCGGTCCCGGGCCCACACCTGCACGAGCCGACCGGCGCCGTCGTGTACGCGCAGTCTGCGGCGGCCGTCGGCATCGGTGACGTCGACCGGGTTGCCGGCGGCGTCGACGACCGTCGTCGTCGTCCCGGCGTCGATGCTCGTCTCCCGCAGCGGCCGGTCGAGCCGGTCGTAGCGCCGGGCCAGGACGCCGCGCCCGGCCGGGTCGACGACGTCGACCGCCCGGCCCTGCTCGTCGAAAACCGTGCGGGTGAGCACCCACCGCGCCGGGTCCGAGCCCGGGCGGTCCAGCGCCGCCACGGCCCGGCCGAGCGCGTCGGCGCGCTCGCTGCGCGGGGTGAAGTGGTGCGCCGTGGGCGCACCAGCCGCCACCGAGCCGCCGCCGGGCGCGGTGCTCAGCGGCGCCAGGTCGTTCGCGTCGTAGCGGGTCGTCTCCCACGCGGTGGGTCGCACGCCGCTCGGTACCGCAAGGTCGACCGGGACGCCGTAGACGACGAGGTTGCGGGACCCGTCCGGGGCGACGGTGAGCATCTGTCGCCCGACGCCGTCGTACCCGAGCGTGGTGCGCCGCCCGACCCGCGACTCGGCCTCCGGCTGGAAGTCCCAGCCGGTGCCGAAGAACGGCTCGTAGCGGCCGACGACGCGGCTCTTGGCGTCGTACTCCTGCCACTCGCTGACGACGACGCGGCCGGTGCCGCGCCGCGCCGTCGCCGCGGCAAGCGTGGCTCCGGCCGCGACCGGCAGCCCGACGTCGTCGCCG
>JBKOXW010000304.1:0-9410 GCA_046744115.1 Actinomycetota bacterium
CGAGCTTGCCGTCGTCGAGCCGCTCGAACAGGAACAGCGTGCGCAGCTCGTCGACGCCGATGCGGTCGATCTCGGCGGTGGTCATGGCTTCTCCAGGTATCGATGGGCGAGGGTGACGGCCATCGCGCCCTCGCCGACTGCGGACGCGACCCGCTTCACGGAGGCGGCGCGGACGTCCCCGGCCACGAACACCCCCGGCAGGCTCGTCTCCAGGTGGTACGGGTCGCGCTCGAGCGTCCAGCCCGGCGGCCGGCGTCCCTCGGTGAGCAGGTCGGGCCCGGCCAGCACGAAACCGCGCTGGTCGCGGGCGACGATGCCGTCGAGCCACTCGGTCCCCGGCGCTGCCCCGATGAACACGAACAGCCAGCTGGCCTCGACGCTCTCCAGCCGCCCGGTGGTGTTGTCGCGCAGGGCGAGCCGCTGCAGGTGGTCGGCGCCCTCGGCGCCGACCACCTCGGTGCAGGTGCGTACCTCGATGATGTCGATCGCGGCGAGCTGCTGGATCAGGTACGCCGACATCGAGCGCTCCAGGTCGGGGCCGCGCACCAGCAGCACCACCCGGCTCGCGTGCCGGGAGAAGTACACCGCCGCCTGGCCGGCCGAGTTCGCCCCGCCGACGATGTAGACGCACTGACCGCGGCACGCTGGTCCCTCGGTGGTGGACGCGCCGTAGTAGATGCCCTGGCCGGCGAGGTCGGCCACCCCCGGCGCGTCCAGCACCTGGTAGGAGACGCCGGTGGCGAGGACGACCGTGTGCGCGCCGAGCTCGGTGCCGTCGTCGAAGCGGATGACCCGGGCCGCGCCGCGCGCGTCCAGCCCGACCACATTGCGGGCGGTGATCACCTCGGCGCCGAACCGCAACGCCTGCCGGCGGGCCCGTTCGGTGAGCTGCGCGCCGGACACGCCGTCCGGGAAGCCGAGGTAGTTCTCTATCCGGGCGCTCTGGCCGGCCTGCCCGCCGGTGGCCCGGCGCTCGACCAGCGCCGTCCGCATCCCCTCCGACGCGCCGTACACCGCCGCGCCCAGGCCGGCCGGGCCGCCGCCGACCACGATCAGGTCGTAGAAGTCGAGGGTGGCGGTCGTGACCAGGCCGACGCTCGCGGCCAGCTCGCCGTCGCTCGGCTGGACCAGAGGCGTGCCGTCCGGGGTGACGACCACGGGCAGCTCGGCACCGTCCACGCCGGCCGCGGACAGCAGCCGGGCCGCCTCCGGCTCGTCGGCCTGGTACCAGTGGAACGGCACCTGGTTGCGGGCCAGGAAGTCGCGCACCTCGTACGAGCGGGCCGACCAGCGGTGCCCCACCACCCGCGTCTGCTGCACCGGCCGGTGGTCGGTCCGCAGCCACGCGTCGAGCAGCCCGTCGACGACCGGGTAGAGCTTCTCCTCCGGCGGGTCCCACGGCTTGAGCAGGTAGTGGTCGAGGTCGACCACGTTGATGGCCTGGATGGCGGCGTCGGTGTCCGCGTACGCGGTGAGCAGCACCCGGCGGGCGAGCGGGAAGAGGTCCATCGCCTCCTCGAGGAACTCGAGCCCGTCCATCTGCGGCATCCGGAAGTCGGCCAGCAGCACCGCAACCTGCTCGCCGCGCAGCTTGATCTCGCGCAGCGCGTCCAGCGCCTGCGGCCCGGACTCGGCGCGGACTATCCGGTACGACTCGCCGTACCGGCGGCGCAGGTCGCGCGCTACCGCGCGGGACACGCCGGGGTCGTCGTCGACGGTCAGCAGCGCGGGGCGGCCGGTCGGCGGCGCGGGTGGAGCGGTCATCGGGCGAACACCGTCATAGCATCGAGTCAAACACGGGGGCGGGCCGCGGTCATCCGCGGAAGCCGACATCGCGCGGCGCCGATCGCCGTCGGCGAACACCACCCCGACGGGGCGATAGCAGGATTGACCCGCCGGGCGGCAGACCGCCGTCGGGCGGGGGCATCCGCACCGCTACGGTCGTACGTACTACTGACACGACACCTTGGTGACTGGGGAATTCGGCGATGCCCTCGCACCGACAGGTCAACACCACCCGCGGCCGCCTCGCGCTGGTCGCCGTGCTCGTCGCGGCGCTCGTCGCGGTCGGCACCGGTCTGGTGCTGCTCCGGCCGGGAGGGTCGGCCACGTCGGACGACCGGGCCGCGGCGGCGACGTCCGCGCCACCCGCATCGAGCGGATCCGGCAGCGCGACTCCCCGCAGCAGCAGCCGCGGCGATCGGGCAGCCGGCGCCGCTCCCCCAGCGAGCCCGTTCACCCGCGACCGGGTCGCGCTGGCCCGGTCCATCACCGACACCGTCGACGGCTGGGCCTCGTTCAGCGCGATCGACAAGGTCAGCGGCGCGCGAGTCGGCGATCGCCGGGCCAGCCAGACGAACAACACCGAGTCGGTGATCAAGACATGGCTGGCGGCGGACCTGCTGCTCGCCGTGCAGCGCCGCGAGCGGCCGCCGCTGTCCCCCGCCGAGAGCGCCCTGCTCGTCAGGATGATCCGGAACAGCGACGACGACGCCGCGCAGACGATCTACCGGCAGCTCGGCGGCGACGCTTCGATCGAGCACATGATCAAGTTGTGCGGCATGACCGACACCACTATCTACAGTGGATGGTGGTCGCTGACCCAGATGTCGTCGCGGGACATGGTCCGGCTCGGGCAGTGCATCGAGCCGGGACGGCACCTCGACCGGGGCAACGCCGGGTGGCTGCTCGCCCTGATGAGGACGGTCTCGCCCGATGGTTCGTTCGGCATCCAGCGGGCGATGCCGGCCGGTCGCGGCGTCCGGGTGGCCATCAAGAACGGCTGGACCATGCACAGCGGGACCGGGCTGTGGAACGTGAACTGCCTGGCCACCTGGGGCCCGGGGCTGCGCTACGTGCTCGCCGTCGAGACCCGGTACCCGATCCCACGCGGCCTCGCCTACGGGGCGAGGACCTGCGAGAAGGTCACCACGACGCTGTTCGCCGCGAAGCCGACCGGCAGGCCGATGTGAGCGGTCACTCGCGGGCCAGCATCGCCTGCTCCAGATCCAGCTCGCGCTGCACCCGGCGCAGCACCTCGTCGTCGATGCGTCCGGCGTCCCGCATCTCGACGAACACCGCGCGCTCGGCGTCCAGCATCGACCGGCGCAGCCGCCGGTAGGACGCGGTCGGCGTCTCCGCGAACCCCTGCCCGGCCTGCCCGCCGCCGAGGCGCTCCCACGCGCCGAGCTGGCGCAGCTCCGCCTTCTCTCGCAGCCGCTGCACGACGTCGTCGGGAAGCGTGCCGTCCTCGGCGGCCAGCGCCTCGAGCCGAGCCAACGCCGCGTTGGCCGCCTCCTGCTGCGCAGCCGCCTCGGCGAGCGTGTCCTGCGCCGACTCGCGACCGATGATGCCCAGCCGGTGGATCAGCGCGGGCAGCGTGAAGCCCTGCACCACCAGGGTGCCGATCACCACCACGAACGTCAGGAACAGGATCAGGTCCCGTTCCGGGAAGCCGGCCGGCAGCGCGAACGCGGCGGCGAGCGAGACCACCCCCCGCATGCCTGCCCAGGCGAGCACGGTCGGGTAGGTCCACGGCGGCGCGGGGTCGCGCTCGCGCAGCCGACGCGACGCCCAGCGGGGCACGTACGTGGCCGGGTAGACCCAGACGAACCGGGCCAGGATCGCCGTGCCGAGCACGAGCGCGGCCGCCCAGGTGAGCTCGCCGGGCGGCCGACCGGACAACGCGTCGAGGATCCCGCGCAGCTGCAGGCCGATGAGCGCGAACACGACGGCCTCGAGGAGGAAGACGATCGTCTTCCAGACCGACTCGCTGAGCAGCCGGGTGGCGTACAGCTGGCTGCGCGGGGCACGGTGACCGAGGTAGAGACCGGCCACCACGACGGCCAGCACGCCCGACGCGTGCACCTGCTCTGCCAACCCGTAGCCGACGAACGGGGCGAGCAGGATCAGCGTCGTCTCCAGCATCGGGTCGTGCAGCCGGGTCAGCAGCCGGTCGCAGCAGTACGCGAGCAGGTAGCCGAGCAGCGCTCCGCCGATCGCCGCGACGGCGAACTCCCGCAACCCGTCGAGGAACGAGAACGAGCCGGCGACCGCGGCGGCGACCGCGACCCGGTACGCGGTCAGCGCGGTCGCATCGTTGAACAGGCTCTCCCCCGCCAGGATCACCAGCAGCCGGCGCGGCAGCCCGACCGCCCGCCCGATCGCGGTCGCCGCGACCGCGTCCGGCGGCGACACGATCGCGCCGAGCGCGAACGCCGCGGCCAGCGGCATGCCGGGGATCGCGGCGTGGGCGACCAGCCCGACGGCCACCGTCGTGAAGAGCACGAGCCCGATCGACAGCAGCGCGACCGGCCGCAGGTTCGCCCGCAGGTTGAGGAACGAACTCTGCCAGGCTGCGGCGAACAGCAGCGGCGGGAGCACGACGAACAGCACGAGATCCGGGTCGAGCGCGTAGTCCGGGATGCCGGGCAGGTACGACGCGGCCAGCCCGACGACGACCAGCAGCAGTGGTGCCGACCAGTTCAGCCGCCGGGCCAGGCCGGCGAGCGCGGCCGATGCCGCCACCAGCACCAGGAAGTCGAACCCCGGCACAGTCACCTCCCCGGACGGGACCTCCTCAGCGGGACCTCCTCCGACGTCCAACAGCGCGAGGATAGGGCTGCCGCGACAGAATGCGGTCCCGAGGGAAGGGAGGACGCGATGACAGGCGCCTGCGTCCATGTGGCCGAGGTGAACGACCCGGCGCCGCGCACGCCGGACGGCTGTGAGGAATGCCTGGCCGACGGCGGCCGATGGGTGCACCTGCGGCGCTGCCTGACCTGCGGTCACGTCGGCTGCTGCGACTCCTCGCCGAGCCGGCACGCCACCGCCCACTTCACCGGGACCACCCACCCGATCATCCAGTCGTTCCAGCCCGGCGAGGACTGGCGGTGGTGCTACGTCGACCAGATCCTGGTCTGAGGCCGGTCCGGCGCTGGGTCAGACTGGTGAGGTGGACCCAGTACAGCCAGCAGACCCAGTGGACTCGCCGGACGGGCGGCTGCCCCTTGCCGTCGTCGACATCGACGGCGTCGTGGCCGACGTCCGGCACCGGCTGCACCTGGTCGCCGAGCGGCCGAAGCGGTGGGAGGAGTTCTTCCGGCTGGCCGCGGACGACCCGCCGCTGGCCGAGGGCGTGGCGCTGGTCCGGGACCTCGCCGCCGACCACGACGTGCTGTGGCTGACCGGCCGGCCGGAGCGGACCCGGCGGCTGACCGAGCGGTGGCTGGCCGCGCACGACCTGCCGACCGGTCCGCTGCTGATGCGCGGCGACCGGGACTTCCGCCCGGCGCGGCTGACCAAGCGGGACGAGCTGCGTCGGCTGCGCCGCGGCCGGACGGTGGCCGTGGTCGTCGACGACGACCCCGAGGTCGCCGCGACGCTCACCGACGACGGCTTCGCGGTCCGCCTGGCGGACTGGCTGCCGCACTCGTCCACGCTGCGCGCGGCGCAGGAGCGGGACGGGCGCACGTAGTCTTCACCGCATGAGCGAGCGCGAGGGCATGGCGCGGACCAGGCCCCGCAACGACCCGCGGCAGTACGACGACCTCGCCGGCGAGTGGTGGAAGCCGTACGGCGCGTTCGCGATGTTGCGCTGGATCGCCGCGGCCCGGGCCGCACTCATCCCCCGCGCGGCGACCGCCGGCGCGCTGCTCGTCGACCTGGGCTGCGGCGCCGGGCTGCTCGCCCCGCACGCCGCGCGCCTCGGCTACCGGCACGTCGGGGTCGACCTCGGCGCGACGGCGCTGAGCCTGGCCCGCGCGCACGGAGTCGTGCCGGTGCGGGCGGACGTGGCGCGCCTGCCGCTCGCCGACGGGGTGGCCGACGTGGTCTCCGCCGGCGAGATCCTCGAGCACGTGCCGGACCTGCGGGCCGCCCTCGCCGAGGCGTGCCGAGTGCTGCGTCCCGGCGGCACCCTGGTGATCGACACGATCGCGAATACCCGGCGGGCGCGGCTGGTCGCGGTCGGGCTGGCCGAGCGGGTGCCCGGCGGGGCGCCGCCCGGGATCCACGACCCGGCGCTGTTCGTTGACCGAGCGGTGCTGCGCGCGGAGTGCGCGCGGCACGGGGTGGCGTTGAGCCTGCGCGGGATGCGCCCCCGCATGCTGGACATGGTGCGCTGGCTCGCCCGCCGGCAGCCCGAGGCTCGGATGATCCCCACCAGGTCGACCGCCGTGCTCTTCCAGGCGCACGGCGTCAAGGAGGGTTAGGGGCATATGGCTGCACCGACGGTGACCCGGCTGCCCGACCCGGCCGCGGCAACCGCCGCCGCCCGGGCCGTCGCGCCCCGGCTGGCCGAGCGGGCCGACGCGCACGACCGGACCGGCCGGTTCCCTGCCGCGGACTTCGATGACCTGCGCGCCGCGGGCCTGTACGGGCTGATGGTGCCGCGGCGGTTGGGCGGTCCCGGCGCCGGGTTCGCCGACTACGCCGAGGTGGCGATGGAGCTCGCGGCCGGCAACGGCGCGACCGCGCTGGTGTACAACATGCACGCCTCGGTCACCGGCGCCCTCGCCATGACCCCGGACGACGTGGCCCGCGCCCTCGGCGTGCCGGAGTCCTATTTCGCGATGCGGGACGCCGCGCTGACCCGCGCGCTGGACGGCGCGCTGTTCGCGGTGGCGATGAGCGAGCGCGGCGCCGGCAGCCGGCTGTCCGCGCTGCGCACCGAGTACCGGCACAGCAACGGCGGCTTCCGCATCGTCGGCTCCAAGACGTTCGTCTCCGGCGCCGGGCACGCCGACTTCTACCTCGTCGCCGCCCGCGCCGCCGACTCCGACGGTCCCGAATTCGACGGCGGGGGGGCGCCGAAGGTGTCGCACTTCCTGGTGCCGGCCGGACCGGGCCTGACCGTCGAGCAGACCTGGGACTCGCTGGGCATGCGCGCCACCGGCAGCGAGGACCTGCATCTCGATACCGAGGTGCCGTCCGACGCGCTGCTCGGCGGCATCGAGGGGTTGACCCTGCTGCTCGCCCAGGTCATGCCGCAGTGGCTGGTCGCCTCGTACGCCGCGGTCTACGTCGGCGTCGCGCAGTCCGCTGTGGACGCCGCCGTCGCGCACCTGACCGAGCGGGGCCTGCGCCGGCTGCCGGCGGTGCGGGCACGGGTCGGCCGCGCGGAGGCCCGGGTTGCGGCGGCCCGGCTGGCGGTGCTCGAGGCGGCCCGCCGGGTGGACGTCGCGGCCGGCGACGCGCTCACCAACCGCTGGGTGTGGCGGGCGAAGCTGCTCGCCGGCGAGACCGCGATGGACGTGGCCGCGTCCATGCTCGAGGCGGCGGGCACCTCGGCGAGCCGGCGGGGGCACCCGCTGGAGCGGATCTACCGGGACGCCCGGTGCGGGTCGCTGCAGCCGGCGACGAGTGACGTGTGCGCCGACTGGCTTGGCATGGCCGCGCTCGGGATGGACCCGGAGAACGACGCCGAGGTCGCCCGGTGGTGACCGGGGCGACGCCGACGCCGCTGCCGGCCGGCGCCCGGATCACCGGGATCGGCCAGGCCGTGCCGGCGCGCTACGACCAGCGCGCGGTCTGGGACGGGTTCTTCGCCCGGCACTATGCCGACGTGCCGATCGCGGAGCAGATCTTCACCACGTCGGGGGTCCACACCCGGCACGCGGTGGCGAACCCGATCCACGAGGACGTGTCCGGCTGGGGCACGGCCGCGCGGATGGAACGGTTCCTCGCCGAGGCGCTGCCGCTGGGCAAGGACGCGGTCACCGCGGCGTTGACCGACGCCGGGCTCGACGCGGGGGACGTCGGCCTGTTCGCGGTCGCCTCGTGCACCGGCTACACGACGCCGGGGCTGGACATCCGGCTGGCCCGCGACCTGGCCATGTCCACCGAGGTGCAGCGGCTGTTCGTGGGCCACATGGGCTGCTACGCGGCGCTGCCCGGGCTGAGCGCGGTCGCCGACTTCGCCGTCGCCCGGCGCCGGCCGGCGGTGCTGCTCTGCCTGGAGCTGACCACCCTGCACATCCAGCCGGCCACCGACGAGGTGGACCAGGTCGTCGCGCACGCGCTGTTTGCCGACGCGGCCGCGGCCGTGGTCGTCGAGCCCGGCGCGCCGGCCGGGTTCGAGGTGCTCGACGTGGTGGCCCGCACCGACGTGACCACCGCCGAGTACATGACCTGGGACGTGACCGACGCCGGCTTCCGGATGGGGCTGTCCCCGCGGGTGCCGGCGGTGCTCGCCCGCCACGTTCGCCCCGTCGTCGACAGGCTGCTCGGCCGGGCCGGGGTCGCGATGTCCGATGTGGACGGGTGGGCGGTGCATCCGGGCGGCCGGCGCATTCTCGAGGTGGTGGAGCGCCGGCTCGCCCTGCCGCCGGACGCGCTCTGGGCCTCGTACGAGGTCATGCGCGACTACGGCAACTGCTCCTCGCCGACCGTGCTTCTCGTGCTGGACCGGCTCCGCGCGGCCGGAGCGGTGCGGCCCGGCCGATGCGCGGTCGCGCTGGCGTTCGGCCCGGGCCTCACGCTCTACGCCGCCCTGCTCCGCGCGACCTGATCCCGCTCCCGAGCCGGTTCACCGCCTCGACGATCGGAGCCGCCTTGGCGTGCGCCTCGGCGACCTCCAGGTCCGGGTCGCTGCCCCAGGTCACACCGCCACCGGCCCACAGGTGCAGGCGGTCGGCGTCGGCGGCGACGGTGCGGATGGTCAGGCCGAGGTCGACCCGGCCGGCGGTGACGAAGCCGAGCGCGCCCATCGACGGACCGCGCCCGACCGGCTCCAGGCCGGCAGCCAGGGCGATCGCGGCGAGCTTCGGCGCACCGGTGACCGAGCCGCCCGGCAGCAGCGCGCGGAGCAGCTCGGCCAGCCCGACGCCCGGCCGCAGCCGGGCCGCCACCACCGACTCGGCCTGCCACAGCCCGGCCCACTCGCGCAGCTCGAACAGGGACTCCACCCGGACCGTGCCGGGCCGCGCGACCCGGCCGAGGTCGTTGCGCTCCAGGTCAACGATCATGATGTGCTCGGCCCGCTCCTTCCGGCTGGCCAGCAGCGCACGGCGGCCGGCCGCGGTCGCCGGACGGGTGCCCTTGACCGGGTTCGTCCTGGCGGTCCCGGCCGAGACCGTGACGAGGCGTTCCGGCGAGGCCGAGCCGACCGCCCAGCCCGCGCCGGCCAGCACACCGCCGTAGCTGGCGCCGGGCAGCGACGTCACCGCGGCCAGCGCCGCGTACGGGTCGCCCGCGTAGCCGGCGCTCCGGTGCCCGACGACGTTGACCTGGTAGACCTCGCCGGCGGCAATGGCGGCCCGCACGGCACGCACCGCCGCCGCATGCTCGGCGTCCATCCAGCTCGGCACCCACTCCCCGACCGCCGCGCCGGCCGTGCCCGGCAGCTGCGCCCGCCGGCGGTCGGTGGCGTCGTAGGCGACCACGACGAGGTCCGGCACGGCGCGCACCGG
>JBKOXW010000171.1:0-6449 GCA_046744115.1 Actinomycetota bacterium
GCCGCCGGGTCGGCGCGGATCCCGCCGGCGGCGGTCGCGCTGCTGCCGGTCGCGGTCGGCCTGCTCGTGGTCGCACCGCAGCCGTGCGACGTGGAAACCGCGTACCACTGCGCGCGCGTGCAGGCCGATCCCGACCGCGCCACGGGCCGCACGCTGGAGCTGGACACGCTGCCGCACAGCTACGTGGACCTGGCCGACCCCACCCACCTCCAGTACCGCTACGTCCAGGCCATCGCGTCGGTCGCGGACGTCCTCCGCCCGGCCGGCGCTCCGGTGAACGCGCTGCACCTCGGCGGCGGCGGGTTCACGGTGCCGCGCTACCTCGCCGCCATCCGGCCCGGGTCGCGCAGCCTGGTGCTCGAGATCGACGGCGGCGTCGTCGACCTGGTCCGGCAGCGGCTCGGTCTGCGCACCGGCGAGGACCTCCGGGTCCGCGTCGGCGACGCGCGCACCGGGCTGGCAGAGCAGCCGGCCGGGGAATGGGACCTCGTCGTCGGCGATGCGTTCGGCGGGATCGCGGTGCCCTGGCACCTCACCACCCGCGAGACCGTGTGGCAGGTCCGCCGGGCGCTGCGGCCGGATGGGGTCTATGTGGTCAACGTCATCGACCGGCCGCCGAGCCGGTTCGCCAAGGCGGAGGCGGCGACGCTGCGGGCCGTGTTCGAGCACGTCGCGCTGCTCGCCAGCGCCGAGACCGCGGCCGGCCGCGGCGGCGGCAACCACGTCCTCATCGGCTCGCGGGCGCCCCTGCCGCTGGACGCGGTCGCGGCCCGGATGCGCGAGCGGGGCAGCGACTGGGTCGCGCTCGATCCGGACGGCACCGCCCGGTTCGCCGGCCGGGCCCGGGTGCTCACCGACGACCACGCGCCGGTGGATCAGCTGATCACGCAGTGACGGGCGGCCCGCTCAGCGCTGCCCGCCTGGCTGCTCTCCTTCGTGCGGCGTTCCGGTCGACTCGGCCGGCGGGGCCGGCTGCGCCGGCGGTTGCTGCGGCGGATACTGCCCGGGGTACTGCTGCGGCGGATACGGCGAGGCCCCCGGCGGCTGCCCGCCGGGTTGGCCGTACGCGCCGGGCTGGCCGTACGCGCCGGGCTGTCCGTACGCGCCGGGCTGGCCGTACGCGCCGGGCTGTCCGTACGCGCCGGGCTGTCCGTACGCGCCGGGCTGTCCGTACGGCCCGGGCTGTCCGTACCCGCCGGGCTGGCCGTACCCGCCGGGGTAGCCGGCGACGGCCGGCCGCGGCGGCACCTTCGTGCGGATGCCCCAGATCAGCAGCAGCACGCCGCCGACGAGGAACACGATCCCCGCCACCAGCATCCCCGCCCCGATGCCGCGCAGGAACGGCAGCCGCACGCCGAGAACGGCCTCGACGCTCACCCCCTCGGTGCCGTTGGCGTTCATGACCACCACCCGGTGGTCGCCGCCGTCGCCCTTCCAGGTGAGGGTCTGCTCGCCGGACCCGGACACCGCCACGGTCCAGAAGTCCTGCCCGGTCGGTGCCGCGGGCGATCCCTCGCCCTCCTGACGGAACGTGTCGTACTGGAACGGCGAGAAGTCGATGTTGACGACCTCGTCGTAGCTGACGTCGGCGAGGTACTGCTCGACGTCGGCGGACGGCGCCACGCCGAGGAAGATCTCACCGTCACCGGAGGCGTCGCTGGCGCGGATCCGGATCGCGACGTCGCCGCCGAAGTCCCGGTCGGAGCCGGAGCCGACCCCGGTGGGCTCGGAGACGAGTGCGTACGTCGAGGTGCTGAGCGTGTGCCGGCCGGTGTTGATGAAGCCGTCGCCGTCGCCGATCGCGAGCAGCACCGCTCCGGCGGCGAGCAGTCCGAGACCGGTCAAGCCGACGACGGCTCCGAGGATGAGCAGCACGACCTTCTTCGCCATCGCGTACCGCCTCTGTCGATGGGCCCTCGGTTCGACCGGCACCGCCGGGTCCGCCGACCGTATCGCGGCACGCGCCACGACGGTGAGTTGTGACCGGTGTGGTGCGCCCCTAGTCTTCGACGGGCACGTCGGATCGACGAGAGGAACGCAGATGGCACTCGACGACGAGGACATGGTCAGCTCGACCGACGATGCGAGTGGGCAGGCCCCCGCCGACGGTGGTGCGGGGTTCGGTCGCGACGGCGGCGCCGATGGCGGTGCCGATGGTGGCGCGGACGGCGGCGCCGGCGGGGGCCGGGACTATGGCGCCGGCGGCGACGGCGGAGCCGATGGCGGTGCGGACGGCGGGGCCGACGGGGGAGCTGATGGCGGTGCGGACGGCGGGGCCGACGGGGGAACTGATGGCGGTGCGGACGGCGGGGCCGACGGGGGAGCCGACGGCGGTGCCGACGGCGGGGCTGATGGCGGGGCCGACGGCGGGGCCGACGGGGGAGCGGACAGCGGCGCGCACGGCCCGGCCGATGGCGGGGCGGACCCGTCCCGCCACGACGGCGGCGCGGACGGTTCGGCCTGAGCGGCGCGGCTGAGGACGCACGCCGGGGGTCCGGCCGACCGGACCGCCGGGCGCTGCGCCGCTGCGTCGCGATCGACCTGGATCTCTTTGCGGCCGAGTACTGGTCCGCGCGGCCGCTGCTGTCGCCGGCCGCCGACCTGCCGGCCCGGTTCGACGACCTGTTCGGCCTCGACGCGGCCGACGAGCTGCTGTCCCGGCGCGGGCTGCGTACCCCGTTCCTGCGGGTGGCCAAGGACGGCGCGGTGGTCGACGCGGCCCGGTTCACCCGCTCCGGCGGGGCCGGAGCCGAGGTCGCGGACCAGGTCGCCGACGACCGTGTGCTCGGCCTGTTCGTCGACGGATCCACGCTGGTGCTGCAGGGCCTGCACCGCACGTGGCCGCCGCTGATCGCGTTCGCCACCGAGCTCGCCACCGAGCTCGGCCACCCGGTGCAGGTGAACGCGTACCTGACGCCGCCGCAGAACCGGGGCTTCGCCGCCCACTACGACGTGCACGACGTGTTCGTGCTGCAGGTCGCCGGCGAGAAGCGGTGGGTGATCCACGACCCGGTGCACCCCGCGCCGCTGCGCGACGAGCCGTGGGAGCAGCGCCGGGAGGCGATCGCCGCCGCGGCCCGCGACACCGAGCCCCGGCTGGACACGGTGCTCCGCGCCGGCGACGCGCTCTACCTCCCGCGCGGCTACCTACACGCGGCCGAGGCGCTCGGCGACGTGTCCGCCCACCTCACCGTCGGCGTGCACGCGGTCACCCGGTACGCAATCGTGGAGGCGCTGTCTGCGATGGCCGCCGACGAACCGGCGCTGCGCGCGTCCCTGCCGCTCGGCGTCGACGTCGCCGAGCCGGACCAGATCGCCGCCGACCTCGACGCGACGGTCGAGGCCCTGGTGGCTCGGCTGCGCCGGGCCGATCCCGCGGACATCGCAGACCGGCTGCGGCGTCGCGTGTGGACAGCCACTCGACCAGAACCGATCGCCCCGCTGGCTCAGGCGGCCGTCGCGGCCGACGTGCGCACGACCACCCACATCAGGCTGCGCGGCCAGCTGCGCCGCAGGGTCCGCACCGAGCGCGGCCAGGTCGTGCTGGAGTTCGCGGACCGCCGCCTGACCCTGCCGGCCGCGACGGAGCCGGCGCTCAAGGCGCTCCTCGGCGGTGATGTGGTCGCCGTCGGCGACCTGCCCGGCCTGGACGCCGACGACCAGCTCGTGCTGGCCCGCCGGCTGCTTCGGGAGGCGGTCGCCGTACCGGTGCCCGAGTGACCGAGCCGGCGCCGGCACCGGAGCGCTGCGCTCCGGCGGCACTGCGGCGCGGCGACCAGCGGTATGCGACCGCAGCGCCGGTGCCCCGCTGGCTGCTGGTCGAGCAGCCCGGCCCGTGGGGCCGCGACGCGCTGCGCGAGTCCCGCCTGGACCCCGCGATCGTCGAGGCGGTGGCTGCGCGGGCGGCCGCTGCCGGCGTCCGCGTCGTGCTGATCCGCCGCCCCGGCCGGAGCACCCGAACCCCGCGGCGCTGGGCGTACGTCGACTCGCGTCCGGGCCTTGCGGGGATCTGGTGGGGGAGCTGGGCGGGGGAGTCGGACCTGCTCGACCTCTCGCTGGACCGACCGGCCGGCACCCCGGCCGCGGAGCCGGCGTACCTCGTCTGCGCGCATGGCAGCCACGACGCCTGCTGCGCGATCCGTGGCCGGCCGGTGGCCGCGGCGCTCGCGGCGCATCGCCCCGAGTCCACCTGGGAGTGCTCGCACGTCGGCGGCGACCGGTTCGCCGCGAACCTCGTCCTGCTCCCGCACGGGCTCTACTACGGGCACGTCACGCCCACCTCCGCCGTCGCGGTGGTGTCGGCGTACGAGGCCGGCGAGGTGGACCCGGCACTGCTGCGCGGGCGGTCGGCGTTCCCCGCGCCGGTGCAGGCCGCACAACACCACGCCCGGATCGCGCTCGGCGCCTCCGGCGTGGACGCGCTGCCGCCGCGCCGCGTCGAGCCCCTCGGCGCCCAGCTCTGGCGGGTGTGGCTGGCCGGACCGGACGGTCCGGTCCGCGTCACCGTCGCCGGCCGGCTGGCTCCGCCCACCCGGCTGACCTGCTCCTCCCGCATCGACGAGCGCGTCCGCATCTTCGAGCTCGTCTCCCTCGACGCGCCGGGCTCCTGACTGCCCACAACTTTGCGCGCGTCGTCGGCGCGACACCCCGGCCAGGTTGCCCGATTCGCCGACGCCGCGCGCAAAGGTGATCGACTCCATCGCGGACGTACGCTGGCGGCGTGGACGTGGTGCCGATGACCGCCGAGAACGCCAACGCGGTGCTGGCCATCTACCAGGCCGGGCTGGACGATGGCGACGCTTCGTTCGAGACCGCCGCGCCGTCGTGGCCGGAGTGGGACGCGGCGCACCTGCCCGACCACCGGTTCGTGGCCGTGGAGGGCGGCGAGGTACTCGGCTGGGTCGCGGCGGTCCCGACCAGCGGGCGGTGCGTGTACGCCGGTGTCGTGGAGCACAGCGTGTACGTGCACCCCGCCGCGCGCGGGCGGGGGATCGGGACACGGCTGCTCGCCGCGCTCATCGACTCCACCGAAAAGGCCGGCATCTGGACGATCGAGTCCGGCGTGTTCCCCGAGAATGAGGCCAGTCTCGCCCTGCACAGCGCGGCCGGCTTCCGCACCGTCGGCATCCGGGAGCGAATCGGCCGCCGCGACGGAGCTTGGCGGGACGTCGTCCTCATCGAGCGCCGCAGCCCCGTGGTGAGGTGACGGGCCGCCGCTCAGCGGTAGCGGGCCGCCGACTCGTTCGCCACCGGGCAGTGACCCTCCTCGCGCCCGCACGCGTGTGTGTCACACAGCCGGCACAGCCACCGGACCGCCCCCGGGCCGCGCACCATGCCGGCCAGCATCGGTGAGATCAGCTCGCCGAGCCGCTCGCGGTCCCCGGGGGAGAGGCCGGCGAGGGCGTCGTCGAGCACCCGGGCCCGGGCGGCGGCGACCTTCCGCGCCGCCCGCCGTCCGGCCGGGGTGAGCCGGATCGCGGTCGTGCGGCCGTCCGGCCCGGCGCCGCGCTCGACGTACCCGTCCCGCACCAGCCGATCGACCAGCCGAACCGTGCCCGACGAGGTCAGCCCGAGCACCTGGCGTAGTCGGTCGATGGACGGGCCGCCGAGGAAGTGATGCAGCGCGGACAGCGTCACCGCGCCGCTGTCCGAGTGCCCGGCGGCCGCGGCGATGGCATCGGCGGTCCGATCGGTGATCGCCAGGGCGAGCGCGCCCAGCAGGTTGGCCGTCCGCCCGGGCGCGTCGCCGCCGGCGGTCATGCCAGGTCGTAGTCGAGCGTGAACGGCACGTACGGGAAGTCCGCCTGTGTGCTGGCCGACTCGCCCGTGCCCCGCACGCCCGTCAGCTCGCCCGTGCCCGAGCCGGGCACCACGGTCGACGTCGACCGCGCCGTGGTCCCGTCGAACTCGCCGACCGACCGCAGCACGAAGCTGCCCTCCCGGTCACCGAGGCGGCCGACGATGTGGGTGAGCCCGGTGAAGCTGGCGGTCTCATCCGCGCGGTAGAACATCAGCGTCTCCGCGGTCGACTCGCCCTGGACGTCGCCGCCGACGAGCTGAACGACGCTGGCCCGGGTGAACTTGCGTCCGTCGTCGAGCTCGAGGTACGGCGCCTCATCCCAGGACTTGATCTCGAACCTGCCGCTCGCAGATGTGGTCATGAGCCGGATCGTATGCGTGACGCACACACATGTCTAGGTGGGTGATGGGTCCTCCCCGGAGGTTGCTTTACATAATGCTGATTATCGGCACTTGAGCAGGGCGGGTCGAAACAGATGAGAGAACTCGTCTCACGGTGCCCGCGAGGCGCTCGGTCAGGTGCCGACGTAGGCCGCGAGGTGCTCGCCGGTGAGGGTGGAGCGGGCGGCGACGAGGTCGGCGGGTGTGCCCTCGAAGACGATCCGGCCGCCGTCGTGGCCGGCGCCGGGGCCGAGGTCGATGATCCAGTC
>JBKOXW010000118.1:0-8940 GCA_046744115.1 Actinomycetota bacterium
GGCCCGCTGCCGGCGGGCGCCTTCCGCGGCCGGCGCTTTGCGACGACCGACCGCGGGCCGTAGCCGACCAGCACGGAGGTCCGCCCGCCGGGCGCCGGGCCGCCGATGAGGCCGGGCTCGACCGGCTGGTCCGACGCGGGCGACTCCACCGAGGCCTGCTCCCCGGGCGCCTGATCCGTCGGGGGTTGGGGAACGTCCGGAGCCATGTCGTCCCGCAGCGCCGAGGCGGTCGCCGGCGGCTCGGCCGCGGGCGGCTGCTCGACCGCAGGCGCGGCCGCACCATCCGGGGCGACGTCGAACGTGATGATCGGGGTGCCCACGTCGACGGTGTCGCCCTCGGCGACGTGCAGTTCGGTGACCACGCCGGCGTACGGCGAGGGCAGCTCGACGGCGGCCTTGGCGGTCTCGATCTCCACGATCGTCTGGTTGACCTGCACGGTGTCGCCGGGCTTGACGAGCCAGCTGAGGATCTCGGCCTCGGTCAGGCCCTCACCCGGGTCGGGAAGCTTGAACTGCTTGTAGTCAGGCACGGACGGGCACTCCTCGGTAGGCCAGCACGTCAGTAGGCCAGAGCGCGGTCGACGGCGTCCAGCACGCGGTCGAGGTCGGGCAGGTACTCCTCCTCCAGCCGGGACGGCGGGTACGGCGTATCGAAGCCGCCCACCCGCAGCACGGGCGCCTGCAGCGAGTAGAACGCGTCCTCGGTCACCCGCGCGGCCAGTTCGGCGCCGACGCCGTGGCTGACCGGCGCCTCGTGCACCACGATCAGGCGGCCGGTCCGCCGTACCGAGTCGAGCACGGTGTCCATGTCCAGCGGGGAGAGGGTGCGCAGGTCCACGACCTCGAGCTCGCGGCCGTCGTCCCCGGCCGCGGTCGCCGCGTCCATCGCCACCTTGACCATCGGCCCGTAGGCGGCGAGCGTCGCGTCCCGACCCGGCCGGACCACCCGGGCGGCGTGCAGCTGGTCCGGGACCATCGCCGGGTCCAGCTCGGCCTTCTCCCAGTACCGCCGCTTCGGCTCGAGGAAGACCACCGGGTCGTCGCTGGCGATCGACTGCTGGATCATGAAGTACGCGTCGACCGCGTTCGAGCAGGAGACGACCTTGAGGCCGGCGGTGTGGCAGAAGTACGCCTCGGGCGACTCGCTGTGGTGCTCGACCGCCCCGATGCCGCCGCCGAACGGGATGCGGATCGTCACCGGCAGCCGGATGTGGCCGTTGGACCGGTAGTGCACCTTCGCGAGCTGGCTGACGATCTGGTCGAACGCCGGGTACACGAACCCGTCGAACTGGATCTCGCACACCGGCCGGTAGCCGCGCATCGCGAGGCCGATGGCGGTGCCGACGATGCCCGACTCGGCGAGCGGGGTGTCCAGCACCCGGTCCTCGCCGAAGTCCTTCTGCAGCCCGTCGGTGACCCGGAAGACACCGCCGAGCTTGCCGACGTCCTCGCCCATGACGAGGACCTTCGGGTCGTCCTCCATCGCCTTGCGCAGCCCCTCGTTGAGGGCGCGGGCGAGGGTGTAGGTCGCCATCAGCGGGTCACCTCCGCGGCCTGGTGCGCCTCGTCGGCGAACGAGTCGAGGTACCCGGCGAACTCGTCACGCTGCCGGGTCAGCTCCGGCGGGGTCTCGACGTAGACGTCGGTGAAGATGTCCAGCGGCCGCGGGTCCGGCATGGACCGGCAGCCCTCGCGCACGTGCGCGGCCAGCTCGTCCGCCTCCGCGTCGACCGAGTCGAAGAACGCGGCGTCGGCGGTGCCGGTGCGGGACAGGTACGCCTTCATCCGCTCGATCGGGTCCTTCAGCTTCCACGCCTCGAGCTCGGTGGCCAGCCGGTAGCGGGTCGGGTCGTCGGAGGTGGTGTGCGCGCCCATGCGGTACGTGTACGCCTCGATCAGCGTCGGACCCTGGCCGGTGCGGGCCGCCTCCAGCGCGGCGCGGGTCACGGCGAGGCAGGCCAGTACGTCGTTGCCGTCCACCCGGACGCCGGGGAAGCCGAAGCCGCGGGCGCGCTGGTAGAGCGGGATCCGGCTCTGCTTCTCCATCGGCTCGGAGATCGCCCACTGGTTGTTCTGGCAGAGGAAGACGATCGGCGCGTTGAAGACGCTGGCCCAGACGAACGACTCGTTCACGTCGCCCTGGCTGATGGCGCCGTCGCCGAAGTACGCGAGCACCGCATCGTTGGCCGCCTGGCCGCCGTCGCGCTGGATCCCCATCGCATAGCCGGTCGCGTGCAGGGTCTGCGAGCCGATGACGATCGTGTAGAGGGCGAAGTTGTGCTCCTTGGGGTCCCAGCCGCCGAGGTTGACGCCCCGGAACAGGCCGAGCAGGAGCAGCGGGTCGACGCCGCGGCACCAGGCCACGCCGTGCTCCCGATAGGTCGGGAACGCCATGTCGCCCGGACGCAGCGCCCGGCCGGATCCGACCTGGGCGGCCTCCTGGCCGAGCAGGGACGCCCAGATGCCCAGCTCGCCCTGCCGCTGCAGCGCGGTCGCCTCGGTGTCGATCCGGCGCACCAGCACGAGGTCGCGGTACAGCGCGCGGTACTCCTCCGCGGTCAGGTCGACCGCGTAGTCCGGATGCTCGACGCTCTCGCCCTCGGGCGTGAGCAGCTGCACGAGCTCGTGCCCGCCGCCGGCCGGCCCCGACTCGGCCGGCACCGCGGGGACACCGATGTCGTCCAGCGCCATTCGTCTCTCCTCGCTGAACTCCGCGCGGGGTCACCGCGCGAGGTGGACCGGCACCCGTCACCGGCGACGGGGTGTCGACGCCGGGCCGACGGCTGCCGGAGCGTGCGGAACGAACGCTGCCCCCATGGTCGCAGACCAGCGCGCCGGGCGGCACAGCCCGGTCGTGTTGTGACCGGCGGCTAGGCCTCCCTAGGCCGCGAGCGGCTCGGGCAACGGGTCCAGGTGGAGGACGACGAGCCGGGAGACCGCCCTGGTCAGCGCGACGTACAGCCGGCGCAGCCCGCGCGGTTCCGCCCGCACGATCCGGTCCGGCTCGACGACCACGACGTGGTCGAACTCGAGCCCCTTGGCCAGCGTCGCCGGGACCAGGGACACCCGGGCGTCCGGCGTCGCGTACTCGTCCTCGTCGGACTCGTCGGCCGCCCCGAGCACCGCGTGCTCCACGCCAGCCGCGGTGAGCGCGGCGTCCAGCGCCGGCACCGCCGCATCCACCGCGATCAGCCCGATCGAGCCCTCCTGCCGCAGCGCGGCGCGCGCCTCCTCGACCACCGCCGCGCGCAGGCCGTCCGCGACGTGCCGGACCCGCAGCCCGCCGTCGGCGGTACGGATCGACGTGGCCGGCGTGAGGCCGGCTGCCAGCAGTGGCAGCAGCCGGTTGGCGTACGCGATCGCCTCGGCCGGCACCCGGTAGCCGCGGGTCAGCGGCTCGACCCGGGCGCCCTGCTTGCCGAGGTGGGCCAGCGTGCTGTCCCAGTCCGGGGTCGCCCACGGCGTGGTGCCCTGGGCGAGGTCGCCGAGCAGGGTGATCGAGCCGGTCGGGCATCGGCGGGCCACCGCCCGGCACTGCATCGCGGACAGGTCCTGGGCCTCGTCGAGCACCACGTGCCCGTACGTGTCGGGCCGCGCCAGCAGGCCGGCGACCTCGTCGACCAGCACCGCGTCCGCCGCGGTCCAGCGCGCGGCCCGAACCGAGCGGGGCGGCTCCGGCCACCGCAGCATCGCCTGCTCGGCGTCGGCGAGCAGGCCGCGGGCGGCCGTCGCGAGCGCGTCGGCGTCGGTGAGCAGCCCGAAGACCACCGCGGCCGGGTCGACGGGCGGCCACACCGCGTCGACGAACTCGCGCACCGGCGCGGACCGGGCGAGCTGGGCGGTATCGCGATCCGAGGGCGCGCCGCCTGCGGCCTCCCGCTGCCGGCGAATGTCCTCGGCCAGCAGCAGGTGCAGCCGGTCCCGGGCGGCGGCGTACCGGACCTCACCGCGACGCAGGTCGTCGACGTACCGGCGCAGCCGCTCGGGCGGCACCCGGTACCGCCGGGAGCCGATCGAGATCACCACCGGCTCGGTCGGCCGGCGGATCGCGCCGTACACGGCCCGCCTCAACACGTCAGCCATCCGGGCGTCGCCCTTGAGCGTGGCCACGTCGGCCGGCTCGGCACGCCGCACCGGCACCGGGGCGACCAGCCCGTCGATCGTGACCTGGGTGACGCCGACCTCGCCGAGGGTGGGCAGCACCTGGCCGATGTAGTGGAGGAACGCGCGGTTCGGCCCGACGACGAGCACACCGGAGCGGCGCAGCCGCTCCGGATAGGTGTAGAGCAGGTACGCGGCACGGTGCAGGCCGACCGCGGTCTTGCCGGTGCCGGGTGCGCCCTGCACGCAGATGCTGTCGTCCAGCGGCGCCCGCACGATGTCGTCCTGGTCGGGCTGGATCGTCGCGACGATGTCGCGCATCGGCCCGACCCTTGGCCGCTCGATCTCGGCGAGCACGATGCGGCTGTCGAGGCCGGTGCCGGGCTGCGCGCCGGCCGTCGCCAGGTCGAGCCGCTCGTCCTCGTACGAGGTCAGCGCCCCGGCAGCGAACCCGAACCGCCTGCGCCGGAGCAGTCCCATCGGCTCGGCCGGGGTGGCCCGGTAGAACGGCCGCGACATCGGCGCCCGCCAGTCGATGACGAGCGGATCGCCGGTGTCGTCGCGGATGTGGCGGCGTCCGATGTGGAGCGTCTCGCCGGCCGGGTGTTCCTCGTCCGGCCCCCGGTCGACCCGGCCGAAGAACGGCGGCACCGACGGGTCGTCGGCGAGCGCCCGGAGCCGGCGGATCCGGGCCGCACCGAGCGCCTCGCTGGCGAACGCGTCGACTCCGACATCACCGATCTGCTCGGCCCGCCGACGCATCCGGGCCAGGCCGTCCCGGGCGTCGACGAGATGCCGGCGCTCGGCGTCGAGCACCGGGTCGGTGGCCGATGGTGCATTGGCCGACACTGCGTTGCCCGACACTGGGCCCCCTCCGTCGCGGCGGACGAGGGTACGCGCCGGTCCCGGCTCCCGCGAACGGATTTCGCGCCGCCGGCCGGTTGACCACCGGCCGACTGTCGTGATGGCGTACGTCGTCGTGGCCAGGCTGCTGCTCATCGCGAACTCCGCCGCCGGTGGCACCGAGCAGGCCGCGGTCGAGGCCGGGGTCGCGGTGCTGCGCCGCCGGGCGAATGTCGAGGTCGCGGCCACGTCCAGCGCCGAGGAGTGCGCCGAGGTCCTCGCCGCCCGGAACGGCCGGCGGGTGGTCGTCTGCGGCGGCGACGGCAGCGTGCACACCGTCGTCGGCGCCCTGCACGCCGCCGGTGACCTGGCCGAGCCGATCGGGCTGATCCCGCTCGGCACCGGCAACGACCTCGCCCGCGCGCTCGGCATCCCGCTCGACCCGACCCGGGCTGCCGAGATCGTGCTGGACGGCGAGCAGCGTCAGCTCGACCTGCTCGTCGACGACGCCGGCGAGGTCGTCGTCAACGTCGTGCACATCGGCATCGGTGCCGAGGCGGTCCGGGCCGCGCGGGCCGTGAAGTCCTGGTTCGGCCGCTTCGCGTACGCGCTGGGCGGTGTGCTGGCCGGCAGCCGGGAGCAGGGTTGGCGGCTTCGGGTCGAGGTCGACGGGCGGGCGGTCGCCGAGCCCGACCGGCGGCTGCTGCAGGTCGGCATCGGGCTGGGCCGCACGGTCGGCGGTGGGACGCCGCTGGTCCCCCATGCGTCCCCGGACGACGGCCTGGCCGACGTGGTGGTCTCGGCGGCGACCGGCCCCGTGGCGCGGGTGAGCTATGCCCTCCGGCTGCGCCGGGGCGAGCAGCTCGACCGGCCCGACGTGTGGTCGACCCGCGGGCGGACGGTCACCGTGACCGGCCAGGACTTCCCCTACAACGCCGACGGCGAGGTCCGCGGCCCGGTGCCGCATCGGGTCTGGCGGGTCGAGCCGGCCGGGTGGCGGCTCACGGTCCCCCGGGGTCGCGGCTGAGCCCAGCGGCGAACGCGGCGAGCCTGGCCCGGTAGCCCGGCGGCCCCGGCGGATCGGGCTGGCCGAGCAGCAGCGCGCGGTAGGTGGCGAGCGCCGCCTCCTCCAGGTTGGCCGCCCGCTTGTACGCCAGCCCAACCGAGTCGGCGACCACCGAGCAGCCGTGCTGGGCCAGGACCACGCACTGGCAGCCGCCGTCCGCGATGAGCGCCGCCGCCTCGTCGGCCAGCTCCCAGGTGCCGCTGTGCCGGTACGGGGCGACGCGCACCTCCCGCACGTAGTAGACATGGTCGGTGGTGGTCAGCCGGATCGGATGGCCGAGCGTGCTGAGCAGGACCGACAGCTGTGGATGCAGGTGGATCACCGCGTTCACGTCCGGGCGTACCCGGTAGTTGGCCAGGTGCAGGCGGACCTCGCTGGACGGCTCCGGGTGCCCGCCGACGACCGCCCCGTCGGCGATCCGGACGAGGCAGAAGTCGGCCGGGGTGAGCTCGTCCAGCCAGCTGCCGGCCGCGGTGACGAGGGCGACCTCGCCCCCGGGGCGGCGGGCGGACAGGTTGCCGCCGGAGCCGAGCACCAGCCCGCCGGCCACCGCGCGCCGACCGGCGGCCGCCATCTGCCCGGCCAGCTCCAGCTCCACCGTCTCGGACATCGCAAACCCCGTCAGCCGGCGGAAGCGAGGCGGACGGCGGCCGCCTGGACGCGCCGCTCCGCCTCCGGCACGTCGATCCGCAGGCACTCGCCGTCGGCGACGACCTGCTCGCCGGCCACCCACACGTCCCGCACCTGCCGCCGGGGCGCCGACCACACCGCGTGCGCGGCCAGGTCGGCGTCGGCGAGCACCGGCACGAACGCCGGGTCGGCCAGGTCGAGCCGGACCATGTCGGCCCACCGGCCGGGCGCGAGAACGCCGATGTCGTCGCGGCCGAGTGCGGCGGCGCCGCCTCGGGTGGCGAGCCCGAGGGCATCCTGCGCGGACAGCGCCGTCGGGTCCTGCGCGCGCAGCCGGGCGAACAGCGCGGCCAGCCGCACCTCCTCCCACAGGTCGAGGTCGTTGTTGCTGGCCGGGCCGTCGGTGCCGAGGCCGACCGTCACCCCGGCCCGGAGCAGGTCGGTCAGCCGTGCCACGCCGGAGCCCAGCTTCGCGTTGCTGCCCGGGCAGTGCGCGACCGCGACGCGGTGCTCGGCCAGCAGCGCGATGTCCGCATCGGACAGCCAGACCCCGTGCGCGGCGAGCACCCGGTTGTCCGCGAACAGGCCCAGTTCAGCGAGGATCGCCGGCACGCTCGCCCTGCCGTGCCGGGCGGACACGTCGTCGCCCTCGTGCTCGGTCTCGGCCACGTGGGTGTGCACGAGCGCGCCGAGCTCGCGGGCCACCTCGCCGACGGTGCGGATCGCCTCGGGCGGCAGGGTGTACGCCGAGTGCGGCCCGAAGCCGACCTCGACCCGCGGGTCGCCCTTGCGCGTTGCGTGGAACGCGGCGATCCGCTCCACCTGCTGCTCCCACCCACCGAACCGCTCCCACCCGGGCGCGACGACGACGCCCGGCGTGATCACGCACCGGGCGCCGGAGTTGTCCACCGCGGCGGCCAGCGCCTCGTCGTGGAAGTACATCTCCACCGTGGTGGTCACGCCGTACCGGAGCAGCTCGGCGCTGGCCAGCGTCATCCCCCAGTACACGTCCTCCTCGTCGAACCGCGCTTCCCGCGGCCAGACCACCTCGGTCAGCCACCGGGACAGCGGCAGTCCCTCACCCTGCCCGCGCAGCAGCGTCATCGGCGAGTGGCAGTGCACGTTGACCAGGCCGGGCAGCAGCAGGCCGGACACCCGCCGCTCCGTCCACCCGGGACGGTCGACGGCGGCCGATTCCGGACCGACCTCGACGATCCAGCCCTCGGTGGACACGTCGACGACGCCCGGCGCGTACACGGTCATCGTCTCGTCGCACGGCAGCACCGCGTCGGCGACGTACCGGACCCCGCTCACGCCCTAGGTCCCCTCGTGGCGACCGGGGTGACAGTGCCGGCGGGGCGGATCACCCGGCGTTCGGTGACCACGGCGGTGACGAGGTCGGCGGGTGTCACGTCGAACGCCGGGTTGTAGGCGGGGGTGCGAGCGCCGGCGACTTCGGTCGGGTCGCGTTCCTCGATCACGACGTCCGTTCCTGCCGCTGTCGCCTCGTCCACTGTGGACTCGGGCGCGGCGACGACGAACGGGATGCCGGCCCGCGCCGCGGCCAGCGCCAGCGGGTATGTACCGATCTTGTTGGCCACGTCGCCGTTGCGGGCGATCCGGTCCGCGCCGAGCACGACCGCGTCGACCAGGCCGCGGGCGATCAGCGACGGGCCGGCGGCGTCGACCACGACCCGGTAGTCCACACCGAGCCGGGCCAGCTCGTACGCGGTGAGCCGGGTGCCCTGCAGCAGCGGCCGGGTCTCGCCCGCGTACACCCGCTCGAGCCGGCCCCGCTCGTGCAGCACGGCCACGATGCCGAGCGCGGTCCCCCACTCGACGCAGGCCAGCCAGCCGGTGTTGCAGTGGGTGAGCAGCCGGAGCCGGTCGCCCGTGGTCGCGTCAAGGAGCAGGTCGGCCCCGCGCTCGCCGATCCGCCAGGAGTTGGTCGCCTCCTCCTCCACCACGTGCAGCGCCTCGGCGAGCACCGCGTCCGGGCCGTCGCCCAGCCGGGCGAGCGCCCGGTCGACGCCCCGGGCCAGGTTCACCGCGGTCGGCCGGGCAGCGCGAAGCCGGTCCGCCGCCGCGAGCACCGCACCCGGGTCGTCCGGCGGCGCCTGCTCCGCGGCAAGGGCGACGCCGAGCGCGCCGGCTGCGCCGATCCCGGCCGACCGCGGTGAACCTGGCTCGTGGTGTCGATCGAGCTCTCGCTCGGCTCGGCGACGGCCCGGACGCGGTGCTGGCCGAGGCCCTGACCGTGCTGGAGGAGGAGGCGAGCAACTCCCGGCGGATCGGCGAGC
>JBKOXW010000167.1:0-3814 GCA_046744115.1 Actinomycetota bacterium
CCACCGAGATCATCAATGCCTTGGACAAGAAGCCGGCAGTAATCGGGCACTCGACCGGCGGCCTGCTGGCGCAAATGCTCGCCGGCCGGGGCCTCTCGGCGGCCACGGTGGCGATCGACCCCGGACTCTTCCGCGGCGTTCTGCCTCTGCCGGCCTCCACGCTCAGGGTGGTGGGTCCGTTCCTGGTCAACCCGCTCACGCGCGGCCGCGCGATCACCTTCACGTTCGACCAGTTCAGGTACGGCTGGGCGAACGCGCTGGACGAGAAGGAGGCGAAGGAGCTCTACGACAAGTTCCACGTCGCCGGCTCCGGGATCTCTCTCGCCCAGATGGGCAACGCGAACCTCAACCCGCGGACGGAGGCGAAGGTGAACACGAAGAACCCCGACCGCGGTCCCCTGCTGATCATCGAGGGCGAGAAGGACCACACGGTGCCGTGGGCGATCGCGAACGCCGCCTACAAGCGGCAGAGGCGCAACCCCGCCGTGACAGAGATCGTGAAGATCCCGAACCGAGGCCACTCCCTCACGATCGACCACGGCTGGCGCGAGGTCGCCCAGAGGGCGCTCGACTTCGTCAAGCGGTTCGCCTAATACTCCAGTTGCAGATCGTGATCTTGGGCGTGGCGGTCCCGGATGTGGCGCGGCCACCGCTTGATCATCTCGGGTTGTGTCGACTCTGGACGGTCCGGCGGTGGCCGCTCGGCAGAGCGTAGACCCTGCCCGGTGGCAGGTGATGTTCGAAGAGCTGATGGGCCGGATCGCCCGCCGGTTCGCGCGGGTGGAGCCGCGGCGGCGAGTACGGCAGTTCGTGGCCGGGCTGCTGGCCGAGCTGCCGCGAACGAACCGCTGGACGATCGCCGAGCACGTCGGGGAGGCCACCCCGTATGGGCTGCAGTGGCTACGCCGCAACCCAGCGGGATACCTACCGCAACCCTACGAACAGCTCGCCGACAGTTATCGGCGAGAGTGCCACGACGTTGCCGCCCGCCAAGTACTCATCGCAAAACAGCGGCGACGCCGCTCCAACCATCCCTCCCGCTTGCGGCGGTGGCCCGCGATGGCATGGAGCAGCCTGCTATGGGCCACCATCGGCTACGGCTACCGACCATGGCTCGTGCTATGGCCCATCGCCGCGCTGTTCCTCACCGGCTGGTGGCTATTTGACTATAACCAGGATCACCACCTCGTGCCCAATGCCGACAAGCCCCCCATCCCGATATTCAACGCGGCCGTTACACCGCGGACCTTCTGCTTCCGGTGGCCAGCCTCGGCGAGCGCTCCAAGTTCACCGCTCTCGGCCCAGCCGCTTGGCAGGCCTTTGCGTTCACCCTCGGCGGATGGCTGCTCACGCTCGCCCTGGTCGCAGGCCTCATCGGCATATTCAAACGGGACTGACCCACGATCTCCCGATGAACCCAACACCGCCGATACCGCTGTGTGAACCGCCCCGGTTCTCATGGAGACTCGGTTTGGTGTGAGCCGGCCACGGCGAGCGCCGGCAGGTGCTGACGGTAGTGAGTGGTCTCGTACTCGGCGGGTGGGGTGTGGTCGCACGCGCCGTGCAGCCTGAACCGCCCGTCGGGACCCGAACGCCTCGCCCGCCGACAAGGAGGCCGCGGCGAAACTGCTGGCGAAGGGCCTGCTGCGCGGTGTCATCTTCAGGACCGACGACTGCGACGCCACCTTCGAGCGCATCCGCGCCGCGGGTGCAGAGGTGCTGCAGGAGCCGATGGACATGCCGTACGGCGTCCGCGACTGCGCCTTCCGCGATCCCTCCGGCAACATGCCGCGCTTCGGCCAGCCTCGCGGCAGGTTAGCTCTGGTCCCGCGAAACGGGCGCTACCCGGCCGCGAACTGAAGCCTCCTGGCCTGCGCCGGAGCCGGGCACCCGCCGCCGGGTCGGCTTCCGGAGCACCTGGCGACAGCAGCAGTTGACAGCAACGGATGCCTAGCCGAGCCGGTCGCCGAGGCTCAAGTTCAGCCCGACACTCTTGCCCGCCCCTGGGCGTCTCGCGCCGTCCTGGCACAGTGGGATCATGTCTACGACGTGGGGTCTGACAATCGACTGTGCCCGTCCGCGGGAGCTAGCAGCGTTCTGGGCCCTGGCGCTCGGCTACGTCGAGCCGCCGCCTCCTGAGGGGTTCGCCAGTTGGGAGGCGTGGCTGGTCGAGCACGGCGCGCCGGAGGACGAGTGGGACGACGCGGCCTACCTCGTCGACCCGGCCGGGACGGCGCCCACGCTGTCTTTCCTGCGGGTGCCCGAGCCGAAGGCGGTCAAGAACCGGGTCCATGTCGACGTCAAGGTCAGCGGTGGGCGCAGCCAGCCGGCGGATCTACGCCGGAGCCGCATAGAGACCGTCGTCGACCGGCTCGTCGCGGCCGGCGCCGCCGTCCAGCGCCGGGACGAGCTCAACGGCAAGCTCGACCACGTCGTGATGACCGACCCCGAGGGCAACGAGTTCTGCGTCGTCTAGGCACGCTCCGGTACCGGTCCCACACGCCCTCGCAGACACCCAACCGGGCCGCCACCGCCGTCACCGACCAACCGGCCAGCACCTCCAGCACCGCCCGATACCGCCGCTCCAGCAACACGCGGCGGAGTGTCACGAATCTGTGAGTGTGTCGGCGGCGCTTGCAGGGTGGCGCTGCCAGGCTCGGCGCCGGTGGTTCCGGCTGACCCACCACGCATCTGGCCGGCTGCGGTCGTGTTTCGCTTGACCTGTCGCCGTTGTCTTGTGCCGGGTCATGTCCTCGGTGTTGGTGCCGGCCCTTCCCCAACGTGCCCGTACTCATGCTGAACGGCGACATCGACCTGCAGACCCCGTTGGAGAGCGCCGAGCGGGCGAGGCAGAACTGGCCGAACAGCGTCTTTCTCACCATCCAGGACGCAACTCACGTCGCCCTCTCGACGAGCGAGTGCGCGCTGGGCACCGCACTGAGCTTCCTGCAGAACCCGGTGCTCCGACCGCTTCCTGCAGAACCCGGTGCTCCCCGACGAACATGCCTGTGACAGCGAGCCCGCACCGAATTGACCCTCATCTCTCACGCGGAATCACACCCGGAGCTCGCTCACACCGGATCGACCACCCTGCTCACGATCCATGCGTGCTTGCCAACCTGCCGGCCGCGGATGAATCCGAACTGCTCGAGGAGTTCGACGGTCGCGCTGAACAGGAAACGGCCCGGCGCCTCGCGGCCGGTCGTCACCTCGGAGATGGCCTCGACGAGGCCGCCGCCGGCATGGGCGATCTGGTCGAGAGCGCCTTCCAGCGCCGCCCGTGCGATGCCCTGGCCGCGATGCTTCTTGTCGACGTAGAAGCAGGTAATCCGCCAGTCCGGACGCGGCGGCGCGTCCTTGTCGTACTCGCGCCTGTGCTTGATGCCAGGCAGTTCCTCGGGGCTGCCGTACTGGCACCACCCCTGTGCGGCGCCGTCCTCGTCGAGGACGAGCGCGGCGTGAGCACGACCTGTCCGGACCCGATCCTCCTTGACCGCGCGATGGCTGATCCCCCGCTGGCCGCACTCCGGGTGGTAACCAATGCACCAGCATCCACCGAAGATCCCGTTGTTGCGCTCGACAAGCTCCGCGAAGGCAGCCCACGTAGAGGCGTCCAGGGGTCGGATCGTGTACGACATCCTTGATCAGTTCCCTTTCTCCAGTGCGGTCAGATCACGTTCGGCATAGAGCCGGTGCTCCCATTCCTCGTTGAGGACGATGCGGAGACATTCCTTCAAGGGGAAGTTCTCCACCCGGGGCCAGCCGGGCTCGGTGCGAGTCACCTCGGAGGCGAGTTGCTCGTCGGTGAGTGACT
>JBKOXW010000111.1:0-6849 GCA_046744115.1 Actinomycetota bacterium
TCCAGCAGCGCGGCGATCACCTCGCGGCGGGCGCGGATCTCGGCGAGCAGCCGGTTCGCGTCGGACACCAGCCTGGTGAAGTCGGCGCTGCGGTCGGCCAGCACCGCGGTCACCGTGCGGGTCCGCGCGAGCAGCGTGCGCAGCTGCGCGTCCCGGCTGGCGATCGTCGCCGACAGCGCGGACAGTCCCCGGACGGTGCCGCGCACCTCCTCCGGGGTATCCCGGAACGTCGTGGAGAGCGTGTCGAACGCGTCGGCCAGCCGCCCGGTGTCGATCCCGCCGATCGTCTCGGCCAGCCCGCCGAACGCCTCCATCACGTCGTACGGGGTGACGGTCCGCTCCAGCGGGATCTCGCTCCCGCCGGGCAGGCGGCGCTCGCCGGCGGGCTCCAGCGCGAGGTACTTGCGGCCGAGCAGCGTCTTGATCTTGATGGCGGCCGTGGTCCGGTGGCCCAGCCAGGCGTCCTTCACCCGGAACGACACCCGCACCCGGTCGCCGTCCAGCTCCACCGCGGTGACCTCGCCGACCTTGACGCCGGCGACCCGCACCTCGTCGTCCGGGCGCAGCCCGGCCGCCTCGGCGAACGCGGCGCGGTAGCCCGTACCGCCGCCGATCAGCGGCAGCGCCTCGACGCTGACCGCGGCCAGCACGATCGCCGCGATCAGCGCGAGGCCGACCGCGCCCGCGAAAGCGTCCCGCCGATGCCCGGTCATGGCCGTCACCCGCACCATCACCCGCACCGGACCTGGTCCACCCGGAACCGCGGGGTGTACGTCGCGCCGGCCGGCAGCGCGACCCGCCCGTCGAACGAGCAGAGGTAGAAATTGAACCAGGAGCCGTACGTGGCGGTGCGGGTGATCGTGGCGAGCTTGCCCGGCAGCCGCTCCAGCACGCCGTCGACGACGGCGCGCGAGTCGTTGAGGTTGCTCGATACCCGGCGCAGCGCCTCGACGTCCGCGCGCAGCGGCGGCCGCGCCTTCGCCAGCAGGTCGGCGGTCGCGCCGGCCAGGTCGTTCATCCCGGCCAGCGACTCGCCGATCGCGGTCCGGTCCGCGGCCAGGCCCGACACCAGCCGGCGAAGCTCGGCGATCGTCGTGGACAGGCCGGCGTCGCGGCGGGCCACCACGCCCAGGACCGCGTTGAGGTTGTCGACGAGCCGGCCGATCACCGCGTCCCGGGAGGCGATCGTCGTGGTCAGCGACGCGGTGTGGGCGAGCAGGTCGGTGACCGTGCCGGCCTCGCCCTGCAGCACCTGCACGATCTCGTACGACAGCCGGTTGACCTCGGCGGGGTCGAGCGCCGCGAACAGCGGCTGGAACCCGCCGAACACGGCCGTCAGGTCCAGCGCCGGCGCGGTCCGTCCGACCGGGATGGTGCCGCCGGGGGGCAGCCGGCGACCGACCGCGCCGGGACCCTGGGCGAGCGCGACGTAGCGCTGGCCGACGAGGTTGCGGTAGCGGATCGCGGCGGTCACCCCGTCCGGCAGCGGCCGGTCGGCGCGCACCGAGAAGCTGACCTCGGCCAGGGACCGACCGTCCGGCCCGTCGTCGCGAATGACCTTGACCGCCTCGACGGCGCCGACCCGCACGCCGGCGATCCGCACGTCGTCCCCGGTGAGCAGGCCGGTGGCGTCGGTGAACACCGCCCGGTAGGTGACCGTATTGCCGTACCCGCGGTTGGCAATCGTGGCCGCGAGCACGTACGTCGCGAGCACGGTCACCAGCGCGAAGATGCCGAGCTTGACGGCCGGCCCGGCGACCGCCCGCGTCTTCGTCAGCACCGGCCGGTTCATCGCGAGCCCAGTCCCGGTACGAGGAGGGCGTCCAGCGAGCCGGTGCCGCGCGGGCGGCTGCCGTCCGGGACGTGCGCCTGCGGGTACGGCCGCGGCGGGTTCGGCAGGCCCCGGCAGCTCGGCCCGGAGCGCGCCACGTAGGCCGGCTCGTCGCCGGGCGTGTACTTGCCCCGGTCGCGCACGACCTCCAGCGTGATGTTCAGCGCGCCACCGGCAAACGTCTGCCCGGCCCGCGGCTCGAACGCGGCCAGGCCGGCGAGCAGGCACGGGTACTCGGGCGAGTAGCGGGCGAGCAGCTCCAGGATCGGCCGGCTGGTGGCGGCCAGCCGGATCAGCCGCTCGCCGTTCTCGTCGAGCAACCCGCGGGTGTCCCGGGCAGCCGTCGTCGTCGTCGCGAGCAGCGCGGCGAGCTGGCTTTGCTGCGCGACCACGGTCCGGCTGGTCACGGCGAGGTCGTCGAGGATGCCGAGCAGGTCGGGCGCGGCGGCGTCGTACGTGTCGCCGAGGTCGGCGAGGCCGCGGATGTCCGCCTGCAGCGCCGGCAGCCTCGTGTTCAAGCGACCGGTGTACTGGCCGAGGCTGGCCAGGTTGGCGCCGAGGCGGTCGCCGCGGCCGCGCAGCGCGTCGGCGAGCGCGGTCAGCGTGCCGGCCACCTTGTCCGGCTGCAGCGTGCGCAGCAGCGGCATGACGTCGGCCAGCACTCGCTCCAGCTCGATCGCGGCGGACGAGCGATCCTGGCCGATCACGTCGCCGGCCCGCAGCGGCCGGCCGGCCGCGGCCGGCGGGATGACCAGCGCCACGTACCGCTCGCCGAACAGGGTCTTCGGCAGCAGCCGCGCCCGCACGTTCGCCGGGATCATCGGCACCCGGTCCGGGTCGAGCGCCAGCCGTGCCACGGCACCGTCCCCTGTGGACGATACCGACCGGACTTCGCCGACGACGATGCCGCGCAGCTTGACGTCGGCCGCCGGGTTGAGCTGGTTGCCGACGTGGTCGGCCTCCAGCGTCACCGGCACGACCGGCGTGAACGCCTTGCGGTAGGCCGCGACCGACAGGCCGACGAGCAGCGCGAGGACCACCAGGAATGCGATGCCGAGCGCGCGGGTCCGGACTCTGGACACCCCCACTCACCCCGCGATCCGCACGGTCGTGGTGGCGCCCCAGATCGCCAGGCTGAGGAAGAAGTCGATCACGTTGATCGCCACGATGCTGGTGCGCACCGCCCGGCCAACCGCTACGCCGACGCCGGCCGGCCCGCCGCTGGCCCGGTAGCCGTACCAGCAGTGGGTCAGCACGATGACGACCGAGAAGACGAGCACCTTGCCGAACGACCACAGCACGTCCCCGGGCGGCAGGAACAGGGCGAAGTAGTGGTCGTACGTGCCCGCCGACTGTCCATGGTAGACGGTGGCGATGGTGCGGGTGGCGAGGTATGAGGAGAGCAGCCCGACCACGTACAGCGGGATCACCGCGACGAAGCCGGCGATGATCCGGGTGGTGACCAGGAACGGCACCGGCGGCACGGCCATCACCTCGAGCGCGTCCACCTCGTCGCTGATCCGCATCGCGCCGAGCTGCGCGGTGAATCCACAGCCGACGGTCGCGGCCAGGGCGACGCCGGCCACCAGCGGCGCGATCTCGCGGGTGTTGAAGTACGCCGAGACGAACCCGGTGAACGCGGACGTGCCGATCTGGTCGAGCGCGGCGTACCCCTGCAGTCCCACCTCGGTGCCGGTGAAGAAGGAGAGGAACGCGATGACGCCGACCGTGCCGCCGATCACGCCGAGCGCGCCGGCGCCGAAAGAGACCTCGGCGAGCAGGCGGAGGACCTCGCGCTGGTACCGGCGCACCGTCCGCGGGACGGCCCCGAGCGCGCGCAGGTAGAACGCGAGCTGCCCGCCGAGGTCGTCCAGGGCGGCGAGCGGGCGGCGCGCGGCGGCACGCAGGTCGGCCATGGCTCAGCCGCCCTTCGCCGGGACGATCTCGAAGTACACGGCGGTGAGCACGAAGTTGGTGAAGAACAGCAGCAGGAATGTGATGACCACGGACTGGTTCACCGCGTCGCCGACGCCCTTCGGCCCGCCGCCGGCGGTCAGGCCCCTGTGCGCGGCCACGATCGCCACGATCGCGCCGAAGACGAGCGCCTTGACCTCGCCGGCGTAGAGATCGGGCAGCTGCGCCAGCGCGGAGAAGCTGGCCAGGTAGGCGCCGGGCGTGCCGCCCTGCATGACGACGTTGAAGACGTAGCCGCCGGCCACGCCGACGACGCTGACCAGGCCGTTCAGCAGGACCGCGACCAGCATGGTGGCGACCACCCGGGGGACCACCAGCCGCTGCACCGGATCGATGCCGAGCACCCGCATCGCGTCGATCTCCTCGCGGATCTTCCGCGAGCCGAGGTCGGCGCAGATCGCCGACCCGGCGGCGCCGGCCACCAGCAGCGCGGTGACGATCGGGCTGGCCTCCCTGATCACCGCGAGCACGCTGGCCGCGCCGGTGAACGACTGGGCACCGAGCTGCCGGGTCAGCGAGCCGAGCTGGAGCGCGATCACCGCGCCGAACGGGATCGCGACGAGCGCGGTGGGCAGGATCGTCACGCTCGCCACGAACCAGGCCTGCTGGACGGTCTCCCGGACCTGGAACGGTCGGCGGAACGTCGCCCGCGCCACGCCCGCAGCCAGCGTGAACAGCCGCCCGCTGCTGGCCAGCGCCTGCGTACCGGGGAGGTCCCGGTTCGGCTCCTCCGCGCTTCCGGCTCGCGCCCGCGTGCTCATCGCGAGCCTCCCACCCCGCCGCGGTGCCGGAAGCGCGGCGCGACCGTGGATACCGACGCGGCGGGCACGCCCCCCTCGGCGTGCCAGGGCAGGCCGCCGGTGCCCGCCGCGTCGGCCGCTTCTTCCTTCCCCCCGGACCAGCGTTCAGACGTCATCGAGCTCATCCGCTCCCGGCGCCGGGCGACGGCTCGCCGCTCGGGCAGGCCGGGGCTGGGTTCGAGCCGCGGCGGGATCGGCGCGGACGGCTGGTCCGCGGCGGCGCCGCCGCCGTTCAGGGTGGCCAGCTCGGCCTCGACCTGGGCGGCATCCTTCTCCTCGGCCATCCCGATCGGACCCTCGCGCCGGCCGTTCAGGAACTGCTCGACCACCGGCTCGCGGGAGCCGAGCACGTGCTCCCGCGGCCCGAACACGACCAGCTCGCGCCGGAACAGCAGGCCCAGGTTGTCCGGAACGGAGCGGGCCGTGCCGATGTCATGCGTGACTATCAGGAACGTCGAGTCGGTCTGCGCATTCAGGTCGACGATGAGCTGGTTGAGGTAGGCGACCCGGACGGGGTCGAGGCCCGAGTCCGGCTCGTCGAACAGGATGATCTCCGGCTCCAGCACCAGCGCGCGGGCCAGGCCGGCCCGCTTGCGCATCCCGCCGGAGATCTCCCCCGGCAGCTTGCGTTCGGCCCCGGTGAGCCCGACCATCTCCATCTTCTCCGCCACGACGAGCGCGATGTCGAGCTCGCTCTTGCGGGTGTGCTCGCGCAGCGGGAACGCGATGTTGTCGTACACGTTCATCGACCCGAACAGCGCACCGTCCTGGAACAGGACGCCGAACAGCTTGCGGATCTCGTACAGCCGCCGCTCCCCGCAACGGACCAGGTCGGTGTCGCGGACGACGATGCTGCCGTGTTCGGGGGTCAGCAGGCCGACCAGCGACTTGAGGAAGACGGACTTGCCGGTGCCGGACGGACCGAGCAGCACGGAGATCTCGCCGGGCGGCAGCGTCAGGGTCACGTCGGACCAGATGACCTGGCGGCCGAACGACTTCGTGAGGCCCTCGACCCGCACCTGCTCGCCCACGGACGGCCCAACGAGACAGCTGGCCAGGGGTTACGCGCCGACCGGGTGCGTCCGGCGCGGTGTCGGCTATGGTGCCTCGGGGTACGCAACTGGTCACTGGCTGGCGGAGGTTGGGGGAGCGGGATGAGCGCGTACGCCGTGCCGCACCCCGATCCGGCGGGCGTGCGCGCGCTGCTCGCGGCGGTCGCCGCGCTCCGCTCGGCCACCCGGCCGGTGCAGCCCGCGCCGGACCCCCATGCCGTCGTTGCCCTGCCGGCGGCTGTCGACGGGACCGCACTGCCCGGTCCGGAGCGGCCAGACGAGCCGGACTCGTGGGCTCTGGTCCGGGCGGCTCAGGGCGGCGATGTCGACGCGTTCGGCCGGCTCTACGACCGATACGTGGACCTGGTCTTCCGGTACGCCTACTACCGCCTCGGCGACCGGTGCCTCGCCGAGGACGTCGCGAGCGAAACGTTCCTGCGCGCGTTGCGCAACATCACAACGATCAGCTACCAGGGCCGCGATGTCGGCGCCTGGTTCGTCACGATCACCCGCAACCTGGTCCTCGACCACCTGAAGTCCGGCCGGCACCGGTACGAGACGGTCATCGCCGACTTCCGGGACGCCGACCGGCCGACCGACGGGCCGGAGCCGGCCGTGCTCTCCGCGCTGGAGAACGCCGAGCTGCTCCGCTGCATCCGCCAGCTCGGCGCCGAGCAGCAGGAGTGCATCGTGCTGCGGTTCCTGCAGGGGCTGTCGGTGAGCGAGACGGCCGAGCTGATGGGCAAGAGCGAGGGCGCGATCAAGGCGCTCCAGCACCGGGCGATCCGGCGCCTTGCCGCGCTGCTGCCCGAGGATCTTCGATGAGCGGCCGTCACCCGATCGGACCTGCCTCGTTGTCGCAGGGTAGGGGCCGCGGGATCGGGAGGGTCGGGCCATGAGGGTCGCCGGGGGGCGCCGGGAGGCCGAGCGCTTCGCTCGCGCGATCGACACGACCGCCGAGCCGCCCGCCGACCTGCTCCCGCTGGTACGGCTGGTCAGTGCGGTGCGCGCGGCGGACGGGCACGGCCCGGCGCCGGCGTTCCGAACCGCGCTGCGCGAGCGGCTGCTCACCGAGGCGGAGACCGTGCTCCGCCCCGCCGCGACCCCGGCCGACTCCGCCGACACCGCCACCACCGACGCTGTGCGGCCGCTGGCGACGCGGCCGAGCGGGCGACACCGGCCAGGCCTGCGA
>JBKOXW010000002.1:0-4000 GCA_046744115.1 Actinomycetota bacterium
GCTGCCGCTCGTGCTCATCGACCGCCTGCCGTCCACCGACTTCGACCAGGTCGGGGTGGAGAACGAGGAGCCCGTCGCCGGGCTGGTCCAGCACCTGGCCGGGCACGGTCACCGCCGGATCGGGATGATCTCGGGCCTTGCGGGCCTGAGCACGACGAGCGAGCGGGCGAGCGGCTACCGCCTCGGCCTCGAGCGCGTGGGCCTGGCCTACGACCCATCGCTCGTCACGGCCGGCGACTCGGCGATCGAGCCGGCACGACTCGCGGCGCACCGCCTGCTCGGTGCCGAGGCTCCGCCGACCGCGCTGGTGGTGACGAACAACCTGATGACGATCGGCGCCTTCCGGGGGCTGCGGGAGCTCGGTCTGCGGGTGCCGGACGACGTCGCGATCGTGTCCTTCGACGACTTCGACTGGGCGGACCTGTTCGCGCCGCGGCTGACCACGATCGCCCAGCCGGTGTCCGAGATCGGGACCGAGGCGCTGCGCCTGCTGCTACGCCGCCTGGCCGACCCGGACCAGCCCCCGACGACGACGCGGGTGCCGCCGACGTTCATGCGCAGAGAGTCCTGCGGGTGCGTCCCGGCGGTGCCGGACCTCGAGTCCGGTACCATGGAGCGCGGTGAATGAATCGATTCAGACATCTTCAGTCAGACCCTGTCCAGCGTCGGGCGGACCCCCAGCAGGCACGACGACCGAATGTGATGGAGCGATGAGCAGGTCCCGACGAATCGACAGCTATCTCATGGACATGGACGGCGTGATCGTCCACGAGGACCAGCCGATCCCGGGCGCGGACGAGTTCCTGCGCCGGTTGCAGCGGGCCGGGCACCGGTTCCTGCTGCTGACCAACAACTCGATCTACACGCCGCGCGACCTGACCGCGCGGCTGGCCAAGGCGGGCATCGACGTGCCCAGCGATGCGATCTGGACCTCGGCGCTGGCGACCGCGCAGTTCCTGGCCGAGCAGCGACCGGACGGCACGGCGTTCGTGATCGGGGAGGCCGGGCTCACGACGGCCCTGCACGCGGTCGGCTACACGCTGACCGACCACGAGCCGGACTACGTGGTGCTCGGCGAGACCCGCACGTACAGCTTCGAGCGGATCACCCGCGGGATCCGGCTGATCGAGGGGGGAGCGCGGTTCATCGCGACGAACCCCGACCCGGTCGGGCCCACGCCGCAGGGCCTGCTGCCGGCCACCGGCTCGGTCGCCGCGCTGATCTCCAAGGCCACCGGGGTCGACCCCTACTTCGTGGGCAAGCCGAACCCGCTGATGATGCGCTCCGCGCTGCGCGCCATCGACGCGCACTCGCAGAGCACGGTCATGATCGGCGACCGGATGGACACCGACATCGTGGCCGGCCTCGAGGCCGGCATGGAGACGATCCTCGTGCTGTCCGGCATCACCGACGCCGCCACCGCGGCCCGGTTCCCGTTCCTGCCCACCCGGATCGTCGACTCGGTGGCGGACCTGATCGACGAGATCGGCTCCGAGCCGGGTCGACCCGCGGCCGCGGCCTGACCATCCGCGCCAGCGGGCCCTAGGGTCTGGCGGGTGGGCAGCGGGCCGGAGTGGTATCTGGTCGAGCCGCCGGGGTGGGTGCCGGTGCCGGCGGCGTCCGCACCGGAGGTGCTCGACCGGCGGGTGATCCTGGCCGAGGCGCCGGGCGCGTTCCGGTCCGACATGCGCGCGGTCAGCACGCCGTACTCCGACAACGAGCTGTCCTACGTGGATGTCGTCTGCGAGCTGGACTGGTACCGGTCGCGCATCCGCGAGGAGCCGGTGCCGAGCTCGCCCTACCCGGTCGAGCGCGTCTGGGTGGAGCACCGGCCCGGACCCCCGTCCGGCGAGCGCCCGTCCGGTGCCCTGGCGGGCGAGCTCGACGTGCCGGCGTACCGGCCGCCCCGATACCCGAGCGGCGTGTCCAGCGTCTTCGACCGGCTGGTGGCGCTCGACGCCCCGCCGGCCCGGCCGGCGCGGCGCGCGCACGACGTCGCCGACCTCACCGGCCGGCGGATCGTCGTCGTGCAGCCGGGCGGGCCGGTCTACCACTGGCGGGCGGCCAGCGAGCCGTACACAGACCGCGAGGACGGCGACGTGTCGGTGACGATCTGCTCCGAGTACGACTGGTACCGCTGGGCGATCACCCGGGAGCCGCCGCGCGCCGAGCCGTGCCCGATCTACCTGATCTGGGTGGAGTGACCGGGGCGGCTGCGCCGCCCCGGCCGCGCACCGCGCTAGACCGCCCGCCGCTTGAGCCGGCGACGCTCCCGTTCGGACAGTCCACCCCAGATGCCGAACCGCTCGTCGTGCTCCAGCGCGTACTCCAGGCACTCGGCCCGGACCTCGCATCCCGCGCAGATGCGCTTCGCCTCCCTGGTCGACCCGCCCTTCTCGGGGAAGAAGGCCTCCGGATCGGTCTGCGCGCACAGCGCCCGCTCCTGCCAGGTCGGCTCGTCCTCCAGACCGAACAGGTCCAGCAGGACGCTGCCTCCGTCGTCCGTCGCGGGCTCACTCATCGTGGGGCCCTCCCAACTGCCTCGACCCACCCCGTGTGATGCCGCTCCAAGCCGAGGAATGACACCAGTGAAATTACACCCGTGTCGCTACCACCACGTCAAGCCGAGATCTGCTAAACGGATCGGTTCGTCCGCGGGCCGGCACGGCGCTGCCTCGGAAGATCAGCCCAGGATCGGCAGCGGGACCTGGCCGTCGATGCTGGTCGGCTCGCCTCCGCGCTCGCTCCGCTCCTCGGCCCTACGGGCCTGCGATGCTCACTCGCTGTCGGCTCGCTGCCCGCCGCGCGGTCGCCTGCCGCTCGGCGTCCACCTCCCCGTACGTGGTGGTCCGCTGCCGGGTGGGCCGCCCGAGGCCGGCGGCGATCTCCTCCAGCTCGGCCACGGTCTTGGCCGAGCCGTGCTGGGAGCCGGCCATCCGGCTGATCGTCTCCTCCATCAGCGTGCCGCCGAGGTCGTTGACGCCGCCGGCGAGCATCGACCGGCAGCCGGCGACGCCGAGCTTGACCCAGGAGCACTGGATGTTGTCGATCCGGCCGTGCAGCAGCAGCCGCGCCATCGCGTGCACCGCCCGGTTCTCCCGCGGCGTCGGCCCGGGCCGGGCCAGCCCGGCGAGGTAGACCGGCGCGTTCTGGTGCACGAACGGCAGCGGCACGAACTCGGTGAACCCGCCGGTCTCGTCCTGGATCCGGGCCAGCAGGCGCAGGTGCGCCACCCAGTGCCGGGGCTCGTCCACGTGCCCGTACATCATCGTCGAGCTGGATCGGATGCCGAGCCGGTGCGCGGTGGTGACCACCTCGACCCAGGTCGCGGCCGGCAGCTTGCCCTTGGTGAGCACCCACCGCACGTCGTCGTCGAGGATCTCGGCGGCGGTGCCAGGGATGGTGTCGACACCGGACTCCCTCGCCCGGGCCAGCCAGTCCGCAATGGACAGACCCGTGCGGGCGGCGCCGTTGACGACCTCCATCGGGCTGAACGCGTGCAGGTGCAGGCCGGGCGCCCGCCGCTTCACCTCGGCGGCGAGGTCGAAGTACGCGCCGGCCGGCAGGTCCGGGTGGATGCCGCCCTGCATGCACACCTCGGTGGCGCCGGCCGCCCACGCCTGCGCGGCCCGCTCCCCCACCTCGTCCAGCGACAGCGTGTATGCGTCCGCGTCGGATGCCCGCTGCGCGAACGCGCAGAACCGGCAGCCGGTGTAGCAGACGTTGGTGAAGTTGACGTTCCGGTTGACGACGAAGGTGACCACGTCGCCGACCGTGTCGCGGCGCACGTCGTCGGCCAGGCGGCAGAGCGCGTCGAGCGCCGGACCGTCGGCGCCGAACAGTGCCAGCGCCTCGGCGTCGGAGACGCCGGCCGGATCGGCCTCGGCACGCCGCAACGCCGCCCGCACGTCCTGTGGCAGCCGCTCCGGCGCGCTGCGCCCCGGCGGCGCCGGCGCCTGTCTCTTATACACATCTCCGAGCCCACGAGACTGCCGGTCAG
>JBKOXW010000089.1:0-3853 GCA_046744115.1 Actinomycetota bacterium
GGCCGGGCGGCGGCGTGGCCGCACCGCGGCACTGTTCGCGGCGGTCGCGGTCGGCGCGGCGGCGGTCGGCGGTGCCGCCGGTGCCGCGGTCAATGATGCGCTCACCGACGACCAGCCCGCGGCGAGCGCGCTGTCCGAACCACCGGCGTCGGCGCCCACGAGCGCGAGCACCGGGTCGATCCAGCAGGTGGCCGCGCGGGTGCTGCCGAGCGTGGTCTCGATCGTGGTCAACGCGGGCGGCCAGGGCGGCGAGGGCACCGGCGTGATCCTGTCCGCCGACGGGCAGATCCTGACCAACAACCACGTCGTCGAGGCCGCGGCCGGCGGCGGCAACATCACGGTGCGGTTCTCCGACGGCACCTCGGCGACAGCCCGGATCGTCGGCCGGGACGAGGTGTCCGACCTCGCCGTGCTGCAGGCGGAGGACGTGAGCGGGCTCCGCCCGGCCACCCTGGGTCGCTCCGCGGACCTGGCGGTCGGCCAGACCGTGGTCGCGATCGGCTCGCCGCTCGGCCTGTCCGGCACCGTCACCTCGGGCATCGTCAGCGCGCTGAACCGGCCGGTGCAGACGAGCGGCAGCGAAGGCGGCCAGGCCACGGTGATCGACGCGATCCAGACCGACGCGGCGATCAACCCCGGCAACTCCGGCGGGCCGCTGGTGAACCTCGCCGGCCAGGTCGTCGGCATCAACTCCGCCATCGCCTCGCTGGGCCCCAGCGCCGGTGGCCAGTCCGGGAACATCGGCCTCGGCTTCGCGATCCCGATCGACCAGGCCCGGCCGATCGCGCAGCAGCTGGCCGACTCCGGCCGGGCCAGCCACGCTCAGCTTGGCGTCCGGGTCACCGACGCCGGCGACGCGGGGAGCCCGACCGGCGCGCAGCTCGCCGAGGTCACCTCCGGCGGCGCGGCCGACGAGGCCGGCCTGCGCGCCGGTGACGTGATCACCAAGGTGGGCGACCGGGAGATCTCGGACGCCGACGAGCTGGTGGCGGCGATCCGGTCCCAGCAGCCCGGCGCAAAGGTCACCATCGCCTACGAGCGCGGCGGGGACAGCCACACCACCAGGGTCACGCTCGGCTCCAGCACGGAGTGACGCCAGCGCGCGCAGGTTCGTACCGGGACCCGGGGTGATGACCCCACGTCCTGGTACGAACCTCGTGCGTGCGATCAGCCGGCCGGCACGTCAGCCGAAGAGCAGGGCGTCCGCCGCGACCGCCGCGAACAGCAGGGCCAGGTACGAGTTCGAGAGGTGGAATAGCCGCATCGGCCGGACCGCGGCCCGCCCGTCGAGCTCGTGCCGGCGCACCCGCCCCAGCAGGCCGTGCGCCTCGGCGAGGAACCAGCCGCCGAGCCCGGCGGCGGCGAGGGCGTACACCCACGACGTCGCCAGCGGCCAGAGCAGCAGCGACGCGGCCACGGTGGCCCAGGCGTACCCGACGATCCGGCGGGCGACCACCGGCGGCGTCGCGACGACCGGCAGCATCGGCACCCCCGCCCGCGCGTAGTCGTCCCGGAACCGCATCGCCAGCGCCCAGAAATGCGGCGGCGTCCAGAAGAAGATCACCGCGAACAGCACCACCGGCGGCCAGGCCAGCGAGCCGGTGATCACGGCCCAGCCGATCAGCACGGGCATGCAGCCGGCCGCGCCGCCCCACACGATGTTCTGCGCGGTCCGGCGCTTGAGCCCGAGCGTGTAGACGAGGACGTAGAACAGGATCGCGGTCAGCGTGAGCGCCGCCGCCAGCGCGTTCGTGCTGGCCCACATCCAGCCGACCGCGAGCACCGCCAGCGCCCCGCCGAAGGCCAGCGCCGACTCCGGCGACACTGCTTGCCGGGCCAGCGGCCGGCGTGCGGTCCGGCGCATCACCGCGTCGATGTCCCGGTCGAGGTAGCAGTTCAGCGCGTTCGCGCTGCCGGCGGCGAGCGTCCCTCCGACGAGCGTGGCCAGCACGAGGCCGAACGGCGGCACGCCGCCCGCGGCGAGCAGCATCGTCGGCACGGTCGTGACCAGCAGCAGCTCGATGATCCGGGGCTTGGTGAGCGCGACGTACGCGCCGACGACCTCCCGCACCCGCCGCCGGCGTGCGGCGCGCTCGGCGCGCACGTCGATCGGGGCCGGCAGGGTCACGCTCACGCGAGCACTCTACGGCGCAGCCACGGGTCCAGCCGGTGAAGGGTGGCCCTCCCCGCCGTCACGACGAAATGGTGGCGCGCGCGGCTAGGCTCGACGGCGTGACCCCACAGCAGCCCCGCGACAGCAAACCCCACGACAGCAAGCCCCAGTGGTGGACGGAGCTGGACAGCCGCGCGGTGGACACGATCCGCGTGCTGGCCATGGACGCGGTGCAGAACGTGGGCAACGGCCATCCGGGCACCGCGATGTCGATGGCCCCGGCGGCGTACACGCTGTTCCAGCGGGTGCTGCGGCACGACCCGGCCGACCCCGGCTGGCTCGGCCGGGACCGGTTCGTGCTGTCCATGGGCCACTCCAGCCTGACCCTCTACATCCAGCTGTACCTGTCCGGGTACGGGCTGGAGCTGGCCGACCTGCAGGCGCTGCGCACCTGGGGCTCGCGCACCCCCGGCCACCCCGAGCACCTGCACACCGTCGGCGTGGAGACCACCACCGGCCCGCTCGGCCAGGGCGTGGGGAATGCGGTCGGGATGGCGATGGCCGCCCGCCGGGAGCGCGGCCTGTACGACCCGGACGCCGCGACCGGGGAGAGCCCGTTCGATCACATGATCTACTGCTTTGCCTCGGACGGGGACATGGAGGAGGGCGTCGCCAGCGAGGCCTCCTCGATCGCCGGGCACCAGCAGCTGGGCAACCTGGTCCTCGTCTACGACGACAACCACATCTCGATCGAGGACGACACGGCGATCGCGTTCAGCGAGGATGTGGTCGCGCGCTACGAGGCGTACGGCTGGCATACCCAGTCCGTGGACTTCCTGCGCGACGACGGCTCCTACGTCGAGGACGTGGCCGCGTTCGAGGCCGCGCTGGCCGCCGCGAAGGCTGAGACCGGCCGGCCGTCGTTCATCAAGCTGCGCACGATCATCGCCTGGCCGGCGCCGAACGCGCAGAACACCGGCAAGGCGCACGGCTCGGCCCTGGGCGCGGAGGAGGTGGCCAGGACCAAGGAGATCCTCGGCTGGGACCCCGACCGGACGTTCGACGTCGACCCCGAGGTGCTGGCCCACGCGCGGCGGGTGCGCGAGCGCGGCGAGTCGGCGCACGCCGAGTGGCAGCGCGCCTTCGACGCCTGGGCCGAGGCGAACCCGGACCGCCGGGCGCTGCTCGACCGGCTGTCCCGCCGGGAGCTGCCGGCCGGCTGGACCGAGGTGCTGCCCGACTTCGACGCGGACGAGAAGGGCATGGCCACGCGCAAGGCGTCCGGCGCCGTGCTCGACGCGATCACGCCGGTGCTGCCCGAGCTGTGGGGCGGGTCGGCCGACCTCGCCGAGTCGAACAACACCACGCCCCAGAGGCCAGGTGGCCAGAGCGAGCCGTCCTTTGTTCCTACCGAGCACCAGACCAAGGAGTTCCCCGGCGGCCCGTACGGGCGGGTGCTCCACTTCGGCGTGCGCGAGCACGCGATGGGGTCTCTGCTCAACGGCATCGCGCTGCACGGCGGTACCCGGCCGTACGGCGGCACGTTCCTGATCTTCAGCGACTACATGCGGCCGGCGGTCCGGCTCGCGGCGATCATGAAGCTGCCGGTGACGTACGTCTGGACGCACGACTCGGTCGGGCTCGGCGAGGACGGCCCGACGCACCAGCCGGTCGAGCACCTGTCGGCGCTGCGCGCCATCCCGGGCCTGGACGTGGTGCGCCCGGCCGACGCGAACGAGA
>JBKOXW010000324.1:0-8045 GCA_046744115.1 Actinomycetota bacterium
CGCGCGCGAGCGGGTGCCGCCCGGGCGCTGCGGCAACGCGGACGGTCCCGATCCCGGGGTGGTGGCACGGATCAGGTGCTCGATCAGCGGATCGCGCCCGTCGCGCTGGGAGGCGTCGCGCTGGGAGGCGTCGCGCTGGGAGGCGTCGCGCTGGGACCAGTCCCGCTGGGGCACGCTCACTTCCTGCCACCCCCGGCCGGACGCGTCAAGCGACATACCGAGCCGAGGCGATGTTCTCTCCGCCGCTGGCGGAGTCCTACGCGGCGGCTCCGGCGAACCGGCAGCACGCACCGTGCGCCGGCCCAGACTCGCCGGCCAGGTCGGTCAGCCCGTCGTCAAGCTCGTCTCCGACCCAGCCGACGCCTCCGACCCCGTCGAGGTCCCGCGGCAGGCCGGCGCCCTCCACGTCCGGTCCCTCGAGGCGCGGCCGCACCGGCGGGTCCAGCGCCGCCGCGGCGCCGTCTCCGCCCCCGACCGGCGCCGCGACTCCGACCGGCACAGTGGCCACCACCATGTCCCGCCGAGCCATAGTCGCGGCCGGGACCGCCGACGCGATCGTGTCGACAGGTGTGCCCGCGTCGACCGGCACTGCCTCGGCCGGCACTGCCTCGGCCGGCACTGCCTCGGCCGGCACTGCCTCGGCCGGCACTGTCTCGGCCGGCACTGCCTCGGCCGGCACTGTCTCGGCTGGTGCTGCCTCGGTCGCGGAGTCGACCGGCATGTCGTCGGGAATCGGGTCCGGCACCGTCTCGGGAACGGGCTGCTCGCCGTCCGGCCGGCGCTCGGCCGCCCGGTCCGGCCGCTCCGGCCGGATACGCAGGCCGTTCGCCCGTACCTCACTGGCCGGAATGCGCACGCGGGGCTCACCGGCGGGCAAACCCCCGCCGGCCGGCACCCGGGCCCCGGCGCCCACCAGCTGCCTGGCGGGCACGCCGGCGACTTCGGTGGCGCGCTCGCTTCGCTGCATGGTCTCGGTCACCTCGCGCAGCAGCTCCGACAGCCGTACGTCCAGCGCGTCGCAGATCGCCGCGAGCAGCTCGGACGAGGCCTCCTTCTGGCCACGCTCCACTTCGGACAGATAGCCCAGGCTGACCCGGGCCGCGCCGGAGACCTCGCGGAGGGTGCGCCGCTGCCGCAGCCGAAGGCCGCGCAGCGTCTCCCCTAGCACCCGGCGGAGCAGGGTCATCGACGCACCCCTTCCCGTCTCGTCGTTCTCGCCACCGTACCTCGCATGGGCCGCTCGACCCCGACCGCGATCGTCGGGTTACGCCTAGAGCGAAACGGTGTAATCACCGTCGGCATTCCCGGCGCCGGGCGGAGTCGGTCAGCCGGCCGCGATCACCCACTCGCCGGTGAGCGCGAGCGCTGCCGCCACCGCCGCCGACCGGATCTCCGCCCGGCCGCCGTCGACCGAGAGCCGGCGCACCTCGCCGCCGCGCGGTCCGGAGATCCCGACGTACACGGTGCCCACCGGCACGCCATTCTGCCGATCCGGGCCGGCGACGCCGGTCACGGCGACCCCGTACGTCGCGCCGAGCCGATCCCGCACTGCGCCGGCCAGGGCCGCGGCGACGTCCGCACTGACCGCCCCCTGGGCGTCGAGCAGGGGAGCCGGCACGCCGCCGAGGCTGGCCTTGAGGTCGGTGGCGTAGACGACCAGGGCGCCGCGGAACGTCGCGCTCGCGCCGGGCGTCTCGGTCAGCGCGGCCGACAGCAGCCCGCCAGTCAGCGACTCGGCCACCGCGACGGTCTCGCCCCGGCCGCGCAGCGCGCCGTGCAGCGCGGCGAGGGTGCGTTCGCGGTCGCCGCCGCTCCCAGGCCCGGTCATGAGGTGGCCGGTCATGCCGGGCTCACCGGACGGTTGCCCGGTGGGTGGGCGGCCCGGCGGCTGCTCCGCCGCAGCGTCAGCGCGCGGACCACGTAGTCCACGCCGGTGCCGACCGTGAGCACGACGGCCGCCGCCATCGCCCACGCCGCCACGGTGGCGAGGACGCCGGACAGCGGCAGCAGGTAGAGCCCGATCGCCACGCTCTGCACCAGCGTCTTGAGCTTGCCGCCACGGCTGGCCGGGATGACGCCGTGCCGGATCACCCAGAACCGCAGCAGCGTCACGCCGACCTCGCGGACCAGGATGACGACGGTCACCCACCATGGCAGCAGGCCGAGCGCGGACAGTCCTACGAGCGCGGTGCCGGTCAGGGCCTTGTCCGCGATCGGGTCGGCGAGCTTGCCGAACTCCGTCACCAGCCCGCGGCGGCGGGCCAGGTCGCCGTCGATGCGGTCGGTGAAGGACGCCAGCGCGAAGATCGCGCACGCCGCGATCCGCCACGCGGTGTCCTCGCCAGCGTCGTGCAGCAGCGCGACCGCGAACACGGGGACCAGCAGCAGGCGCAGCACGGTCAGCGCGTTGGCGACGTTGACCACTCGCGCCGTCTGCGGCGGGGTGGCGGCGGGGTCGGGGACGACCGCGCTCACCCGCGCACCCGGTCAAGATGCGGGCCGGCAGCCGCGGCGCGACCGGCCATGCCGGCGCGACCGACGGTGCCGGCGCGACCGACGGTGCCGGCGCGACCGACGGTGCGGGCGCGACCGACGGTGCCGGCGCGATCGATCACGCCAGCGCGATCGATGATGCCGGCGAAGGAGGCGATGAGGTCGACGCCGTCCGTGCCGGTGACCACGGCCCGGACCAGGTCGCCCGCGCGCAGGCCGGCCGCTCGCTCGACCGTCGTCGACCCGTCCACCTCGGGCGCCTGGTGCTCGGCCCGACCCTCGGCGCGACGGCCGGACGGTCCGTCGTGCACCGACTCGACGAGGACGTCGACCGTCGACCCGACCCGCTCCTCGGCTCGCTGCGCGGTCAGCTCCTCGACCAGCCGGCCGATCCGGTCCACCCGGCGGGCGATCGTGTCGGTCCGGACTTTGCCCGGATGGCTCGCGGCCTCGGTGCCGTCCTCGTCGGAGTAGCCGAACACGCCGACCGCGTCCAGCCGGGCCGCGGTCAGGAACCGGGCCAGCTCGCCGACGTCGGCCCGGGTCTCGCCCGGGAACCCGACGATGACGTTGGACCGCACGCCCGCGTCCGCGCACGCCGCTCGCACGTCGCCCAGCAGGCCGAGGAAGCGCTCGGTCGACCCGAACCGGCGCATCCGCCGCAGCACCGGCTCGCTGGCGTGCTGGAACGACAGGTCGAAGTAGGCCGCGACGCCCGGGGTGCCGGCGATCGCCGCGAGCAGGGACGGCCGCATCTCGGCCGGCTGCAGGTAGGAGACCCGGACGCGCGCGATGCCCGGCACCGCGGCGAGCTCGGGCAGCAGCTGCTCGAGCAGCCGCACGTCGCCGAGGTCCTTGCCGTACGAGGTGGAGTTCTCGCTGACCAGGAGCAGCTCCCGCACGCCCGTGCCGGCCAGCCACCGGGCCTCGGCCAGCACGTCATCGGGCCGGCGGGAGGAGTACGCGCCGCGGAAGGACGGGATCGCGCAGAACGTGCACCGCCGGTCGCACCCGGAGGCAAGCTTGAGCGGCGCGACCGGAGCGCAGTCCAGTCGCCTCCGGAACGCGCGCGGTCCCCAGGCGTGCCCCGGGATGGCGACCTCGGTGGCGACGGTCGGGCGCTGTGCGGGCGCGACCGGCAGCAGCCCGCGACGGTCGGTGGGCCGGTGTGCCGGCACCGGCCGGCCGGCCAGCACGTCGTCGAGCCGGGCGCCGATCTCGGGATAGGAGTCGAACCCGAGCACGGCGTCGGCCTCGGGCAGGCTGGCGGCCAGCACCTCGCCGTACCGCTCGGCCAGGCATCCGACTGCGACCACCTTCCGGTCCTCCCCCGCTGCGGCGAGCAGGGTGTCGATCGAGTCCTTCTTCGCCGACGCCACGAAGCCGCAGGTGTTGACGACCACGACCGCGGCGTCGTCGACGTCGTCGACCACGCCCCAGCCGCCCGCGGCCAGCCGGCCGGCGAGCTCCTCGGAGTCGACCTCGTTGCGGGCGCAGCCCAGCGTCACCACCGCCGCCCGGCGATCGGCCGAGGGAGCAGGGCCGGCGCCGCGAGCGGGCGCCCGGCGCGGTGGCGGCGGCACGACGACGAGCGTACCGGCGGCTGGCGAGTTCACCCGCCGAGTGGCGACCCGCTCCGCCCGCTGAGGGCCTCCTGCTCATCACCGGACCGGGCAATCCCTCACTCGCGGAGCGAGGGCGCCACTCAGCCCGCCGCGGCCTTCGCGTCGAACTGCATGCTGCACACGATCCGGCCGCACCGCGGGGCCCCGACGTCCCGGCCGTTGAGCATCAGCGTCACGGCCGGCGCGTTGCCGAACTTCACGGTGAGCAGCCGGCTGTCGCGGAACTCCCGCGACTCGCCCGGACTCAGCGTCCCCATGAAGACCTGGCTGCCCGAGCTGGACCGGACCAGCAGCCAGCTCGGCCCGTCGTTGGCCTGCACGCGCAGCCGCACGCCACGCGGCTCGGCCGGTGGCGCCGGCGTGGTCGTGGCCGGCGCGCTGGACGTCGGCGGCGGCGTCGACGGGGTGGCGCTCGCCGAGGGCGATCCGCTCTCCGACCCGGTCGCCCGCTGGCCCGGGTCCTCGCCGCCGCGGCCGAGCAGCCAGCTGGCGCCGAGGAACACCGTGGCGACCGCGAGGACCGCGATGGCCAGCGACGCCCAGCGGGCGGACGGGTTGCTGGCCCGGGCATAGTCCGGCGAGGGCTCGAACGCCGGCAGCGGGCTCGGCGTCATGCCCGGCACGGACTCGCCGCTGCGCCGGTCGAACTCGGCCGCCAGTTCCCGCGCGTCGGCGCCGACGACCTGGGCGATCGACTTGATGTGGCCGCGGGCGTAGACGGCGCCACCGGAGCGGGAGAAGTCGTCGCTCTCGATGGCGCGGATCAGGGTGGCGCGGATGCGGGTGGCCGCCGCGACGTCCTCCACCGACAGCCCGCGGGCCTCCCGGGCCGCGGTGAGCGCGGGCCCGAGCGGCACGGACGGCTCACGCTCGGGGGTTGTGAGGTCGTCGGGCACGGCGCGGACCTTCCCCGGGACGACGGCGGCGCTGAGGTCGGGTGTGGACGGTGGATCGGCGGGGCATGGGCGGCGGGCGTTTGATCTGCGCCAAGTCTAGGCAGGTTGCGGCGGGTGCGACAAAAGCGGAGGCCGCATTGTGATGCCGGAACCTGGTCAGCGCAGCCCAGAGGCGCCAAGGCCGATCGGTCGACCGCCATGCCGCCGGATGGGTGCGTCCGCTCGGCGTAGGTCCAGCCGGAAGAGCACCCGGTCCCACCGGTCGTCACCGACGGCCACGAAGTCAGGCAGCCGGCCGCAGACGGTGAACCCCAGCGACTCGTACAGCGCCATCGCGGCGTGGTTGTTGCCGCGCACGTCGAGGGTGAGCGTCTCGACGCCGTGCCGGCGCGCATCGGCGACCAGCGCGGCGACGATCACCCGGGCCAGCCCGCGGCCGCGCGCGGCCGGGTGCACCATCACCTGCTGGACGTCGGCGTTGACGGCGACCGTCGGCTTCTCGTACCGCGCCCACCGGCCCAGCGCCTCGATCCGGTCGCGGTCGGAGACCACCGCGAACCGCGCCTGGCCGGCCGCGACCGCGGCGAGGATGCCGTCCAGCCAGGCGACCGTCTCGTCGCGGGTCGGCACGCCCAGCCAGCCGACCGCGCCGCCCTGCTCCATCACCGCGGCGACGACCCGATGCACGGCGTCGTACAGCTTCGGGCTCGCGGCGGCGGGCCAGTGCACCTCCGGCACGGGCGATCAGGCCCGCCCGCACGTCGTCGCGGCGGTCACCCGTCGCCCTTGAGCGTGACCAGCAGCTCGTCCAGCTCGTCGGCCTTGACCAACACGTCGCGCGCCTTCGAGCCCTCCGACGGCCCGACGATGCCGCGGCTTTCCATCAGGTCCATCAGCCGGCCCGCCTTCGCGAACCCCACCCGCAGCTTGCGCTGCAGCATCGAGGTCGACCCGAACTGGGTGGTCACCACGAGCTCGATCGCCTGCAGCAGCAGGTCGAGGTCGTCGCCGATGTCCTCGTCGATCTCCCGCTTGCCGGTCGTCGGCATCAGCACGTCGTCCCGGTAGGCCGGCTCCAGCTGCCGGGTGCAGTGCGCGACGACGGCGGCGATCTCCGACTCCGGCACGAACGCGCCCTGGATGCGCTGCGGCTTGCTCGCCCCCATCGGCAGGAACAGCGCATCACCCTCGCCGATCAGCTTCTCCGCGCCCGGCTGGTCCAGAATGACCCGGGAGTCGGCCAGGCTCGCGGTGGAGAACGCCAGCCGGGACGGGACGTTCGCCTTGATCAGACCGGTCACCACGTCCACGCTCGGCCGCTGGGTGGCGAGCACGAGGTGGATGCCCGCCGCCCGGGCCAGCTGGGTGATCCGGACCACCGCGTCCTCGACGTCGCGCGGCGCGATCATCATCAGGTCGGCCAGCTCGTCGACGATGACCAGCAGGTACGGGTACGGCACGTACGCGCGCTCGCTGCCCGGCGGCGCCGTGATCTGGCCGCGGCTGACCTTCCGGTTGAAGTCGTCGATGTGCCGGACGCCGGAGGACTGCATGTCCTCGTAGCGCAGGTCCATCTCGCGGACCACCCAGCCCAGGGCGTCGGCCGCCTTCTTCGGGCTGGTGATGATCGGCGTGACCAGGTGTGGGATGCCCTGGTAGCAGGTGAGCTCGACCCGCTTCGGGTCGATCAGCACCATCCGTACCTCGTCCGGCGTGGCCCGGGACAGGATCGAGGTGATCAGCGCGTTGATGCAGCTGGACTTGCCGGAGCCGGTCGCGCCCGCGATCAGCACGTGCGGCATCTTCGTCAGGTTGGCGACGACGTAGCCGCCCTCGATGTCCTTGCCGAGCGCGACCAGCATCGGGTGGTGGTCCCGGGTGGCGGCGGAGCCGCGCAGCACGTCGCCGAGGCTGACCAGCTCCCGGTCGGCGTTCGGGATCTCCACGCCGACCGCGCTCTTGCCCGGGATCGGGCTGATGATCCGTACGTCCGCGCTCTTCACCGCGTACGCGATGTTGCGCGACAGCTGGATGATCCGCTCCACCTTGACGCCGGGGCCGAGCTCGACCTCGTACCGGGTCACGGTCGGCCCCCGCATGAACCCGGTCACGGTGGCGTCGACCGCGAACTCGGCGAAGACCTGCTGCAGCGCGGAGATGACCGCGTCGTTCGCGCGGGTCCGGGCCTTCGGCGGTGAGCCGCGCGCCAGCAGGGTCGTCGGGGGCAGCGCATAGACCCCGGCATTGCCGGACAGCGACAGCTGCACCGCCCGCGCCGGTGCCGGGCTGGGGTCGGGCTCGGGCGCGGCGGCCGAGCGGGTCCGCCAGCCTGCCGTGTCCGCGGCCGGGTCGGCCTCCCCGTCGCTCTCCGCGTCGGTGGTGTCGGCCAGCGCACCCTGGCGCCGTCGCGACGGCCGGCGCAGCCGCGCGGTGGGTGCCTCGGCCCCCGCGTCGGCGTCCGCGACGATCTCCTCGGTGGGTGGCTCGTCGGAGTCCTCTACCTCGCGGCGGAGCAGCCAGTCGCGCATCTCCCGGACCCGGCTGGGGATCTTGTTCACCGGCGTCGCGGTGACGACGAGCACCCCGAACGCGCCGAGCAGGAACAGCAGCACGACCGCGACCTGCGCGTTCAAGCCGTTCTCCAGCGGCTCCGCGGCGAGCGCGCCGGCCAGCCCGCCGGCCCCGGCTCGGTCGTCGGCGCCGGCCGGCGAGCCGGCACCCAGGTGCAGCAGCCCGGGCACGGCCAGCACGAGCGCGATCCAGCCGACCGTGACCCGGCCGCGCTCGTCCGGCTGCGGCACCTGCCGGAGCAGGTGCACTCCGCCGACGACCAGCAGCAGCGGGATCAGCGCCGCGCTCCCGCCGACCGCACCGTGCAGCGCCCAGTCCAGCCAGCGGCCGACCGGTCCGCCGTCGTGCCACCACACCCCGACCGCGACGACGAGCGCGAGACCGAGCACGGCCAGGCCGGCGCCGTCGCGCCGGTGCGCCGGGTCCAGCCGGGCGGTGGCGGCGCCCCGCCCGACTGCCC
>JBKOXW010000005.1:0-4547 GCA_046744115.1 Actinomycetota bacterium
AACCGAGGCCAGGGAGCCGGCCGCGGTGGAGCGCGCCTGCGCCGCGTTCGCGCCCGGCGACGTGGCACTGCTCGTCGACGCGCGGGCGCGCCAGGAATGGACGGCGACGCTGCGGCAGCTGTGCGGGCTGCCGACGTTCGCGGTGCCGCGCAGCCCGAGCGACGCCCCTGCGGACCCGGTGGACGTCGGCACGGTGGTCGACCGGATCCGGGCCGCCGGCGGCCGCCCGATCCTGGTGTCGCCGGCCGCCGACCCGCTGCGGCGGCTCACCGGCGCGCCGCCGCGGCGGATCGTGCTGCTGAACGCCAGCGAGCACGCGCGGCCGCTGGAACACCGGCCGACCGGGCTCACCGGCCTGCGGCTCGAGCTCTGGCTGGCCCCGGCCGGATGACCGTCGGGGCGGCTCAGGCCGCCCGGGCGCCCACGTTCTCGCGTACCCACTCGACGATCGAGCCGGTGGTCGCGCCCGGGGTGAAGATCTTGGCCACGCCGATCGACTCCAGCTGCGGGATGTCCTCCTCCGGGATGATCCCGCCGCCGAACACCACGACGTCGTCGGCGCCCCTCTCCCGCAGCAGCTCCGTGACCCGGGCGAAGAGCGTCATGTGCGCGCCGGAGAGGACGGACAGGCCGACCGCGTCGGCGTCCTCCTGGATGGTCGTCTCGACCACCTGCTCGGGAGTCTGGTGCAGGCCGGTGTAGATCACCTCCATGCCGGCGTCGCGCAGCGCCCTGGCCACCACCTTGGCGCCGCGGTCGTGGCCATCGAGCCCCGGCTTGGCGACGACGACACGGATGCGTCCGCTCATCTGCAGCCTCCGTGGGTCCACGAGGTCACCGGCACCGTCGCCGACCTCACCGCCTGCAGGGTACTGCGAACGGTCACTCCACCGGCCCGGGCGGCGCGGGCACCCGCCAGGCGGCCACGGCGAGGCCGGCGAACGCCGCAGCGGCCAACAGCTCGCCGATCAGGCCGGCGCTGGCGTCCAGCGCCGGGGAGCGGACCACCAGCAGGGCCGTGCTCAGCCCGTCCGCGGCGAGCAGGGCGGCCAGCCCGGCATACGCGCCGACCGTGGCGAGCCGGGGCCGCAGCGTCGCCGCGACCACCGCCCAGACCAGGACGGCGACTGCCAGCGTCACCCCGCCGAGCAGAGCCAGCCCGGACCGCTCGAAGACGGCCGGTGGGGCCGCCCCCGCGACCGTGGACTCCGTCGGCGCCATGCCGATCGCCAGCGCCGCCAGCGTGCCGACGAACAGCCCGGCCACGGCGAACCGCGGCCGCAGCTCGTCGAAACCACCGTCGTCCTCCATCACCGTGCGGGACCAGGCGACCGCGGCCAGCACCGCGGCGGCGACCAGCAGCGCGACGCCGAGCGCGCCCAGCCACAGCCCGGCCGCCGCCTCGTAGCGGAAGCTGGCGCCGATGCCGAGCGGCAGGTCCTGGCTGCTGCGCTGGTCGCCGTCGAGCAGGTAGAGGCCGTGCAGCAGCAACCCCGCCGCGCCGGTGCCGGCGGAGAGCAGCACGGCAAGGCCAAGCCGGGGCAGCCGGCCGAGCAGGCAGAGCACGCCCGCCGCGCCGAGCACGAGCAGCGGCAGCCGGGCCAGCCAGTCGAAGGCGTTCGCGTCCGGCCCGAGACCGCGCCCGTCCGCCGTCGCGAGGTCGAACCCCGGAGCAACGAGCAGCACGAGCACGCCGGCGACCGCCACGCCACCTGCCACGCGCGCGAGCGGCGACACCTCGCCGACCACGACGGCCGGGCCGGTCCGTGGCGGCGCCGCTGCCGCCCGCGAGGTGGCCGTGCGAGGGCTCACCGCCGGCTTCGTCGTGGGCTTCACGGCGCCTGCCTTGGCAGCAGCGGGCTTGGCTGCCGGCTTGGCCGCTGGTTTGGCTGCCGGCTTGGCCGCTGGCTTGGCTGCTGGTCGGCCGGCCCGCGTGGCCCGGGGTTTCCGTGGCTGGCTCACGGCCGCCGACGCTAGCAAGGACGCGACCGCGTCGAACGCGACGGATCGGTTGAGCCGTCACAACGATCGAGCCGTATCAACCAGTGGGGGCTCGCGCATCATTTATGGTGCGAGCGCCACACCGCACTGTTGGGAGGTGACCGACGGTGGCAGCCGGGCTGGACCGGGTGCGCCACGCGACCGCCCGCGGCGTGCGCGCGGTGGCCGGTCGCACCGCGCTCGTCGGCGCCGGCACCGAGCTGGCCTGGATCGCCGCGCATGTGGCCCTGTACCCGATCGGCTTCCTGCGCGAGCGGGTGAGCGACGAGGCCGACCGGTTCCGGCTGGACGACCTGCCGCCGGTGCACCGCGGCCTGCTGCTCGGCGACCTGGCGGCGGCCGGTACGCCGATCCTGCTGGTGCACGGCATGGTGGACAACCGGTCGATCTTCACCCTGCTGCGCCGGGCGCTGCGGCGGCGGGGCTTCGGCCGGGTGCGCACCCTGAACTACAGCCCGTTCACCTCGGACGTCCGCGCGGCCGCCCGGGTGCTCGGCCGGCACGTCGAGGCGCTGTGCCGGCAGACCGGGTACGAGCAGGTGCACGTGATCGCGCACAGCCTCGGCGGGGTCGTCGCCCGGTACTACGTGCAGCGGCTCGGCGGCGACCGGCGGGTGCACACGCTCGTCACGCTCGGCTCGCCGCACGGCGGGACTCGTGCCGCGCACCTGCTGCCGCTCCGGCTCACCCGGCAGCTACGCCCCGGCTCGGACCTGATGGTCGAGCTCGCCCAACCGGCGTATCAGTGCGCCACCCGGTTCGTCGCCATCTGGAGCGATCTGGACCAGCTGATCTACCCCAAGCGGAACGCCCGCATCGACCACCCGCACCTCACCGTCCGTAACGTCCTGCTCCGCGGGATCGGGCACATGTCGCTGCCCATCGACCGGCGAGTGGTGCAGGAGGTCGCCTGCGCGCTGCCGCTTCGCGACCCGGCCCATGGGACGGATGCCCTGCCCGACTCGCAGACCGCGGGCTAAGGACCCGACGCGCACCGTAGTCGGGCGGAGACCATCGGGCATTGCCGTAGTCCACTCGGGTGACTTCGGGCGTGAGACGTTTGCCTTCCCGCACCTTCTTGGTTACGGTCCGGCTCGGCGCTCTCGGGGGGACGCCGCTTACCTGACGTTCGCGGCCCTTCGACGAAGCGGGCATCGGACGTCACCGCCGCGCCGGCCGAAGGGTTGATCCGTGTCGCGACACAGCCGACCCGAGGGTCGACATCGCGCGCGCAAGCCTCCCGCCAACAAGGCGCCCGCAGTCCTCGCCTCCGCGGTGGTCGGCGCGACCGCCGCCGCGTTCTCCACCGCCGCCGCCTCCGCCGACGGGCTGAGCGGCATGGCCGCGAACGTCGCCGCGCTGCAGGCCCCGGTGCCGGAGCGGGTGCTCGGCGTCGGCGGCCCCGGCCCGATGCTGGCCGGCGTCCCCGCCGAGGAGCCGATGTCCGGGCACCAGCTGCTGTCCGCCACGGCCGCGCAGACCCGGCTCGCCGACATCCGCGCCACCCGCGAGGCGAAGCGGCGCGAGATCCTGCTCGCCGAGGCCCGCCGCCCCAAGTGGGCCCGGCCGGGCACCGGCAGCCTGTCGTCCTGCTTCTGCCCGCGCTGGGGAACGTTCCACTACGGCATGGACCTCGCCGCACCGTGGGGCGCCCCGATCTACGCCGCGGGCGACGGCGTCGTGCTGGAGGCCGGCCCGATGAGCGGGTACGGCAATGTGGTCATGATCGAGCACGCGAACGGCGACGTGACCGTGTACGGGCACGAGGAGAAGGTGCTCGTCACGGTCGGCGAGAAGGTCAAGGCCGGGCAGCTGATCGCGCTCGTCGGCTCGCTCGGCAACAGCACCGGGCCGCACCTGCACTTCGAGGTTCGCGTCGGCGGCGAGGACGGCGACAAGGTCGACCCCGTCGACTGGCTGGCCGCGCGCGGCGTCACGATCTGACACCCGTGCGTCAGTGCCGGTGCGCCCGGCCGGCAGGATGGTGGCCGTGAGCAGAGGCACGGCGGCCGCCACGGAGCCGGCGCCCTCCCCGACCCTCGCCGTGGACGCCGGCTGGATCCGGCGCCGCTGGGCGGTCTCCCGGGCGCTGACCCTGCTGCTGTTCCTGGCCGAGGGCAAGATCCTCGGCGACGTCCGCTACTACGGCCGGCAGCTGGACGCGCTCTTCGCCGGCACCGGCGTGGGGGACGTGCTGCGCGAGTACCCGGCGCCGGCGCTGGCCGTCCTCGTCCCGCCCTGGTGGGCCGCACTCGGCAACCGGGTCGCGTACCTGGTCACGTTCGTCGTGCTGATGCTCGCCGTGGATGCGGCGTTCACGGCGGCGCTGTGGCGGGCCGGCGGGCGCCGACCCACCCCGGGCGGGTGGCTGTGGATCGTGCTGGTGCCCTGCCTCGGGCCGCTCACCTTCGCCCGGTTCGACCTGGTCTCGGCGGTGCTCGCCGGCGGCGCGCTGCTGGCCCTCGCGGCCCGCCGGCCGGCCGCCGCCGGGCTGCTCGCCGCGGCGGGCGCGGCGGTGAAGCTGTGGCCGGCGACTGTCTCTTATA
>JBKOXW010000019.1:0-7428 GCA_046744115.1 Actinomycetota bacterium
GCCTTGCGCCGCCCGCCCCGGCGCGGCGGCGCCGCGGCCGAGCCCGAGCGGGCGGCGCCGAGGCCGGCCGGCAGCGACACCTCCAGCCGCCGGCCGCCCACCTCGACGACGACCGTCTCGCGCGGCTCCGGCTCGGCGTCCACACCGGACGGTCCGGCATACGGCGGGATGTCGGCCGTCCACTCGGTCTCGATCCATCTCGAGTGGACGGTGAATGGCTCGCCAGTGAACGCCGGGTCCGCCAGCACGGCGCGGTGGAACGGCAGCACCGTGGGCACGCCCTCGACGACCATCTCGGCAAGCGCCCGCTGGGCCCGGGCCAGCGCCTCGGCCCGCGACGATCCGGTCACGATCACCTTGGCCAGCAGCGAGTCGAACGCGCCGCCGACGACCGAGCCCGCGACGACGCCGGAGTCCACCCGCACGCCGGGTCCGGCCGGCTCGACGTAGCGGCCGATCGTGCCCGGGGAAGGCAGGAAGCCGCGGCCGGCGTCCTCGCCGTTGATCCGGAACTCGATCGAGTGCCCGCGCGCCGGCGGGTCCTCGGCGTACCCGAGCGGTTCCCCGGACGCGATCCGGAACTGCTCGCGGACCAGGTCGATGCCGCTGGTCTCCTCGGTGACCGGGTGCTCGACCTGCAGCCGGGTGTTCACCTCGAGGAACGAGATCGTTCCGTCCACGCCGACCAGGAACTCCACCGTGCCGGCGCCGACGTAGCCGGCCTCGGCGCAGATCGCCCGCGCCGCGTCGTGGATGCGGGCGCGCTGCTCGGCGGACAGGAACGGGGCGGGCGCCTCCTCGACCAGCTTCTGGTGCCTGCGCTGCAGCGAGCAGTCACGGGTGCCGATCACCACCACCGTGCCCCGGGTGTCCGCGAGGACCTGCGCCTCGACGTGCCGCGGCCGGTCCAGGTACCGCTCGACGAAGCAGGCGCCGCGGCCGAACGCCGCCTCGGCCTCCCGGACCGCGCTCGCGTACAGCTCCGGGATCTCCGCCAGCGCGCGGGCCACCTTCAGGCCGCGGCCGCCGCCGCCGAACGCGGCCTTGATCGCCACCGGCAGGCCGTGCTCGCGGGCGAACGCGACCACCTCGTCCGGCCCGCTCACCGGGTCGGCGGTGCCCGGGACGAGCGGCGCGCCGACGGCCAGCGCGAGGTGCCGGGCGGCCACCTTGTCGCCGAGCACCCGGATCGCCGCCGGCGGCGGCCCGATCCAGGTCAGCCCTGCGGCCAGCACCGCCTCGGCGAACTCGCCGTTCTCGGCCAGGAAGCCGTAACCGGGGTGCACCGCGTCGGCGCCGGCCGCGGCGCAGGCGGCCAGTATCTTGTCGTTGCGCAGGTACGAGTCGCCCGGGGTCGAGCCGCCGAGCGCGAACGCCTCGTCCGCCAGCCGCACGTGCGGGGCGTCGGAGTCCGGCTCGGCGTACACCGCGACGCTGGCCAACCCCGCGTCCCGGCAGGCACGCACGATCCGGACGGCGATCTCCCCCCGGTTCGCGATGAGGACCTTTCGCACGGGCGGCTCCCTGGTTGGCTGGGTCGGAGTCTATGTGGGGGCAACCCGCGGGCCTGGTCAGGTGTCCTAGGCAGGGCGAGGAGGTGACGGTGGGCGCCGAGCGTCCGGAATTCGACGCGTTCCTTTCGGCGCGGCTCGCCGCGCTCTACCGGTACGCCCTCGTGCTCACCCGAAGCCGGCCGGATGCGGAGGACCTGGTGCAGGAGGCGCTGGTGCGGACCGCGGCCTCGTGGTGGCGGGTGCGGCGGAAGGACGACCCGGAGGGGTACGTCCGGCGGGTGATGATCCGGCTGCTGATGAACGAGCGGCGGCGGCCGATCCGGGAGGAGTCGGTCCCTGCGGTGCCGGAGACGACCCGCCCGGACGCCGGCTACGCCGCCGTCGACGACGCGGACAGCCTGGACGAGCGGCTGCGCCGGCTGCCGCCGCGGATGCGGGTCGTGCTGGTGCTGCGGTACGTCGACGGGCTGTCCGAGGCCGAGATCGCCGACGCACTCGGCATCAGCCGCGGGACGGTCAAGAGCCAAGCGGCCCGGGCCCTGCAGCGGCTGCGGGTCGGCGACGGCCAGGTACGGGAGACCAATCATGGATGAGCAGCTGCTCGCCGAGCGGCTCGCGGCGGTCGGCGAGGACCCGCTGCCGCGGCCGGACCTCGGCGACCGGATCCGGGCCGCGGTCGTCCGCCGCCGGCGGCAGCGGCAGGCCCGCGCCGCGGTGGCGTTCAGCGTGGTCGCCGCCCTCGCGGTGGGTGGCATGGTCGCGCTGGCCCGCGACCCGGGTGAGGCGGCCCGGCCGGGTCCGGACGCCGACCGCGGTACGACGGCAAGCCCGGGCCCCACGGCGACGCCATCGACGCTGTCGGCGCTGTTCCCCGGGCGGACACCGGTGCGGGTGGACCGGCGGCTGGCCAGCGGCAAGCCGTTCCGCGCGCTCGTGCTGGCGCCGAACGGCACGCTGGTCGGCGCGGAGCAGACCTACGACGAGAACTGGAACGACCACTGGGGGCGCTCGCTCATCCTGGACCCGATCCGCCGGACCGAGTCCGTGTTGCCGCTGACGGAGATCACCGGCTACGCCTCGGACGGGCGGACCACCGCCTGGCTGCAGAACGTCGACCCGCGGCACAAGTTCGACCTGTTCTGCCGCGACGGCACGACCGGTCTGCCGCACCAGGCCAGCGACGGGAGCGTGTGGGAGGACAGCATCCAGGTCGAGGCCGGCCGGCTGGCCTGGTCGTACTACGAGGACTTCGCGCCGCGCCGCCCCGCCGGCCAGGTGGTCCTCGCCGAGCGCTGCGGCCGTGCCGCGCGGGTCCTGCCGGTGCGCGGGCGGGTGATGGCGCTGCGCTGGCCGTACGTCTACGTCGGCCAGTACGACGGCAGCCGGCTGCTCCGGCACGACGTGCGGTCCGGCCGGACGACGACCGTGGAGGTGGGTCGGCGGGCACGCGTGCTCGTCTCGTGGACGGCGACGGCCAACCGGTCGACGGTGCTGTGGACCGACCGGGACGGCATCCCCGCGCCGGCGCAGCTGCGCGCCGTCGACCTGGCCACCGGCCGGAGCACCGTGGTCGACACCGACCCGCCGCAGATCCCCGGCCTCAACGGCGCGCAGACCGTACTCACCGCCGGGGACCGGCTGCTGGCGTACTCCAGCACGCCGATGGATGGCCCACCCTCGAACAGCCGGGGCGTGCTGTACGACCCGGTGACGAACTCCGCCGTGCCGATGCCGGGGGAGACGTTCGTGGCCGGGCACTGGCTGGTCTGGCTCGACGCCGACGCCTACTGGCTGCTCGACGTCTCCTAAGGTGGAAGCGGAAAGTGCTGCTACAGCAGCAGTTTCGGCTTCGGGCCTCCGATCATCGCGCGGAGCGGCGCCACGCATCCGGGCCAGGGTGCAGGGGCCGGCGCAGCCGTGCCTTCGGCGCCGCCCAGGCCGACCGCGCCGGCGGCCGGCTCGGGCCGACAACTGCCGCGGCCCGGGCGGCCAGCACCGTCACCACGGCGGCCAGCTCCTCGTCGGTCGGCTCGCCGCGCAGCACCCGCAGGAACGGCTGCCCGTCGTCGCGCTCGCTCATCGCGGCAACTCTAGGCCGCCCTGCTCAGGTGGCAATGTCGCGGCGGGCGAACCCGGCCAGCCCGAGCGGAACCAGCACGACCACGATCGCCACCAGCGCCAGCGTCTGCGCGACCGCGAGGCCGTCGATCAGCGGCGTGTTGCCGTACGCCAGGTAGAACGGCGACGCCTTGCGCACGCCCTCCAGGCCATCGACGATCTGCCCGAGCGAGTCGAGCAGGTACGCCGCGATCGCCAGCGCCGCCGGCACGCCGAGCGCGATGCTGCGCCGGCCGGTGGCCGCGCCGAGCGCCAGGGCCAGGCTGCCGAACACGAGTCCGAACAGGACGGTCGCCACCGTCGCGGCGGTCACCGTGCCGGCATCGAGGCCCATGTCGACGAGCGGGTTGATGGCGAGCACGGTGACCTCCATGACCACGCCCAGGAACACCGTGCCGATCACCATCGCGGCGAACTTCTCCAGCGTGACCCGCGACCGCGACACCGGCTGGGCGACGAGCAGCTCGAGCGTGCCGCGGTCCTCCTCGCCCGCGATCGCCCTGGTGCCGGCGTTGATCGCGTAGATGGCCAGCAGCAGCGGCAGGATGAACGAGTAGAGCTGCTGGGTCAGGTAGCCCTCCGGCGACGTCGGGTCGACATCCCCGCCGAAGAACGCGGTGAACGACTCGGGCAGCTCGCTGGCGAAGTCCTGGTAGGCCTGGTTGTCCCGGATGCTCGGGTAGAACAGCATCGTGTAGCCGACCAGCACGACGATGCCGACCGTCCACCAGATCAGGCTTCGGCGCTGGTCGCGCAGCGTCTTGAGGGTGATGTTACGCAGCACGGCGCAGCTCCTCGCCGTAGAAGGTGAGGAACAGGTCCTCCAGGTCGGCCTCGCGGCTGATCAGGTCGCTGACCTCGTACCGGGCGAGCGCCTTGACCAGCGGGTCCATCGCGCCGGCCACCGAGCAGCGCAGCGTGCTGTCCTCGACGACCAGGTCGCGCAGGCCCGGCAGCCCGGCGAAGGCATCGGCCGGCACCGGGCCGGCGAAGTGCACCTCGACCTCGCGCAGCGACTTCGCCCGCAGCGCGTCGACGTGGTCGACCGTGACCAGCCGGCCCTCGCGGATGATGCCCACGCGGTCGGCGATGCGCTGGACCTCGGACAGGTCGTGCGAGGACAGCAGCACCGTCCGTCCCTCGGCCCGGACCTCGCCGAGCAGCTGCAGGAACGTGTGCTGCATGAGCGGATCGAGCCCGGCGGTCGGCTCGTCCAGGATGAGCAGCTCCGGCCGGTGCGCGAACGCCTGCATCAGCCCGACCTTCTGCTTGTTGCCCTTGGACAGCGACTTGATCGGCCGGTCCAGGTCGAGCTCGAACCGGTCGGCCAGGCTGGTCAGGTAACCCTCGTCGACGCCGCCGCGCAGCGCGCCGAGGTAGCGGACCAGCTGCCGGCCGGTGAGGTCCTCGTACATGGACAGCTCGCCGGACAGGTACCCGGTGCGCCGGTTGACCTCGACGCTGTCGTGGTACGCGTCCAGCCCGAGCACCTGCGCCCCGCCACTGGTGGGCCGGATGAAGCCCATCAGCAGCCGGATCGTGGTCGTCTTGCCCGCCCCGTTCGGGCCGAGATAGCCGAAGATCTCGCCGGTCTCGACGACCAGGTCGAGGTCGACTATCCCGCGGTGCTTGCCGTACATCTTCGTCAGCGCGCTCGTGCGCACCGCCTCAGCCGGCATGACCGGCCTCCTTCCGATACCGCTCCCAGCGCCGGAGCAGCTCCGGCACCTCTCGCTGGTAGAAGTCGAAGAAGTCGCGCATCTCGACCAGCCGCTGGCGCCGCTCGGCCGGAGCCCCGGCGAGGATGGCGAGCCCGCGCTCGGCGAGCTTCCGGTACGCCTGCACCAGCGCGATCCCCTCCTCCGTCCGCCTGCTCTCCACCTCCGGCCGTTCGGCGGCCTCCTAGAGGGGAATGTTGCCGTGCTTCCGCGGCGGCAGCGTGTCCCGCTTGGTGCGCAGCATGCGCAGCGCCTGGATGACGTACTTGCGGGTGTACGACGGCGGGATGACCGAGTCGACGTACCCGCGTTCGGCCGCGACGTACGGGTTGGCCAGCGTGTCCTCGTACTCGGTGGCCAGCTTCGCGCGCAGCCCGTCCGGGTCGTCGGTGGCGGCGAGCTCGCGGCGGTAGAGGATGTTCACCGCGCCCTGCGCGCCCATCACCGCGATCTGCGCGGTCGGCCACGCCAGGTTGATATCCGCGCGCAGGTGCTTGGAGCCCATGACGTCGTAGGCGCCGCCATACGCCTTGCGGGTGATCACGGTGACCTTGGGCACGGTCGCCTCGGCGTAGGCGTAGATGAGCTTGGCGCCGCGCCGGATGATGCCGCCCCACTCCTGGGAGGTGCCGGGCAGGAAGCCGGGCACGTCGACGAACGTGAGCACCGGGATGTTGAACGCGTCGCAGGTACGGACGAACCGGGCCGCCTTCTCCGACGCGTCGATGTCCAGCGTGCCGGCGAAGTGCAGCGGCTGGTTGGCCACCACCCCGATGCTGCGGCCCTCCACCCGGCCGAAGCCGCACACGATGTTCGGCGCGAACAGCGGGTGCACCTCGAGGAACTCACCGCCGTCCAGCACGTGCTCGATGATCGTGTGCATGTCGTACGGGGTGTTCGCGGAGTCCGGGATGAACGTGTCCAGGAATGCGTCCTCCTCGCCGACCTCCGCCGGCCGGCCGCCGTCGCCATCGAAGGCCGGCGGGTCGTCCAGGTTGTTGCTCGGCAGGTACGACAGCAGCGCCTTGACGTAGTCGATCGCGTCCGGCTCGTCTGCGGCCAGGTAGTGCGCCACCCCCGACTTCACGTTGTGCGTCCGGGCCCCGCCGAGGTCCTCGAAGCCGACGTCCTCGCCGGTCACGGTCTTGATCACGTCCGGGCCGGTGATGAACATGTGCGAGCTCTGGTCGACCATCACGGTGAAGTCGGTGATCGCGGGCGAGTAGACCGCGCCGCCCGCACACGGGCCCATGATCAGCGAGATCTGCGGCACGACGCCGGAGGCGATCACGTTCCGGTAGAAGATCTCGCCGTACAGGCCGAGGGAGGCCACGCCCTCCTGGATGCGCGCGCCGCCGGAGTCGTTGATGCCGACGACGGGGCAGCCGTTGCGCAGCGCCAGGTCCATGATCTTGACGATCTTCTCCCCGAAGACCTCGCCCAGACTGCCGCCGAAGACCGTGAAGTCCTGGGCGAACACGCATACCGTCCGGCCGTCGACGGTGCCGTAGCCGGTCACCACACCGTCGCCGTACGGCCGCTCCCGGTCCAGCCCGAAGTTCGTGCTGCGGTGCCGGGCCAGCTCGTCCATCTCCACGAACGAGCCCTCGTCCAGCAGCAGGTCGATGCGTTCGCGCGCGGTCAGCTTGCCCTTCGCGTGCTGGCGCTCCACCGCCCGCGCCGAGCCGGCGTGCACCGCCTCGTCGTTGCGCCGGTGCAGGTCGGCGAGCTTCCCGGCGGTGGTGTGGATGTCGGGCTCTGACGCGGCCGGGCCGTCGGCGGTGCTGGTCATGATGCGGAGCGTAACGTCGGCCGGGTGGCGAGCCCGTGGTCGGACCTGGACCGGCCGCCGCTGTCGCAGCGGGCGCTGGCCGCCGCGCTGGTCCGCGACGGCGGGCTGTGGCGGGACATCAGGGTGGTCGCCGAGACCGGCTCGACGAACGATGACGTGCTCGCCGCCGCCCGGGCCGGCGCGGCCGAGGGGCTCGTCGTGGTGGCCGAGGCGCAGACCGCCGGCCGCGGCCGGCTCGACCGCGGCTGGGTGTCTCCGCCGCGCGCCGGCCTGACGTTCTCGGTGC
>JBKOXW010000057.1:0-3976 GCA_046744115.1 Actinomycetota bacterium
AGCCGGGCCAGCCGACCCGGCCACCGCCGATCCGGCGGCTCGCGCGTGGCGCCCGCCGGCTCGACACCCGCCGGCCCCGCATCCGCCGGCTCCGGTCCCCCGCGATGGCTTCCCGCCAGATGGTCGACCGTGCCGCTCGACGGCGGAGCCATCGCCCCCGCCTCCCCGAACCAGGTCGAGTCCCGATCCCACGCGGTGCCCCGCGGCCACGAGGGCTCTGACGCCCGCGAGGTCGGCGTGCCCACTCACTCTCCCCTGGTTGAGTCCGCCCACGGCGGGCCGGCTGTGCTGCCGATGATCCCACGCGCGGCCCGATCGTCCGGCTGGCCGTGGACCGGACACCGCGGTCGCCAAGCCGGACGCAGAAACTGCCGCCATCACGGCAGTTTCGGCTTCAAGGTTCGAGGAGATGGCGGGGGTGTGGCCTCGCGCGACCGCCCGAGACCACACCCACTCGCCCGCGCCCACCCCGGGCAAGCTCCGACACGGAACGGCTCGAGAGTGCCTTCGGACCGACCGGTGACCCGCTGGCTGCGAGCACCCGCGCCGTTGTCTACTGGCCCCCGTCCCCCTCCGCGCCGCTCTTACGGCCGGCGAACCTCCCGCCTACCGTCCGACCGCACCGGCCGACCTAGCGCATCTCCCCGCGTCCGTCACCGTGACCGAGTCTGGTCCAGCGTGGCGCCGCCCACGCGACCCGCCATGGCGACGAGGATCCTTGCAGGGAAAGGCTATGCCGACTGTCCCGACGTGTGACCGAAAGACGATAGCGACCCCCTGCCGAGCCCTGTCAATGCCCCGCCTACCTGCGAACACGCCCGAACCTGCAGGTCAGGACGCCGGGCCATCATGCGCGATTGTGGTCCCGTTCAGATGTCGGTCGGCGTGTCGCGCGGCGTGTCGTCGGGCCACCGCCCATGCGGGACGACCACCGTGCCGCGGGCGCGGACCACGACGAGCGGCTCGTCGAGCACCTCCGCGGCCGACGCGGACCGGTCCGGCGCGGCCCGGCAGGTCACCCGGGCCTCCAGGTCGAGCGCGCGGCTGCGCCGGCCGACCTGCGTGACGGTCGCGGTCGCCTCCAGCACGTCCCCGGCGCGAACCGGGGCCAGGAACCGCACCTCGTGGTACGCCGCGAACAGTCCCTCGTCGCCGTCGCCGCGGATGCAGACCTCGGTGGCCACGTCGCCGAACATGCCGAGCACGTAGGCGCCGTCGACAAGCCCGCCGCCGTAGTGGGCGTGCGAGTGCGGCACGTACCGCCGGTGCGTCACCGACAGTCCCACCGGCGGTGGCCCGCTCGTGCTGGCACGCTCGCGCTGCGAGCCCTCGCGCTCGCTCATCGTTCCCACCCCTGACGGAGCATGTGTGCGAGGAAGGAGGCCACCTCGGCCGGCGTGGTGCCCTTGCCGAAGATCCGGTCCACCCCGAGGTCTCCGGCCATCGCCGGGTCGAACCGCGGTCCGCCCACGATCAGCAGCGGCCGGCCGTGCCGGCCCCAGTGGGCGTCGGCGACCGCGGCGGCGAGCTCCCGCGTGTTGTGCAGGTGCGCATCGCGCTGAGTGACCACTTGGGACACCAGGATCGCGTCCGCCCCGGCGGACCGGGCCTGACCGACGAGGTCCGGCACGGAGACCTGGGCGCCGAGGTTGACGACCTTGATCTCCCGGTAGTACTCCAGCCCCTTCTCCCCCGCGAACCCCTTCACGTTCAGGATCGCGTCGATGCCCACCGTGTGCGCGTCCGTGCCGATGCACGCCCCGAGCACGACCAACCGGCGGCGCAAGGTCTGCCGGATGGCCAGGTTGACCTCCTTCGCCGGCAGCAGCGGGTACTCCCGCTCGACGACCTCCACTTCGGACAGATCGACGAGGTGGTTGACCCGGCCGTAGACGACGAAGAACGTGAACGCCGGTCCCATCGCCTTGGCGTGCACGACCATGACCGGGTCCAGCCCCATCTTGCGGGCCAGCTGCGCCGCGGCACCCTCCGCCTTGCCGTCGTGCGGGATCGGCAGCGTGAACGACAGCTGTACCATGCCGTCACCGGTCGTGTCCCCGTACGGTCGCACGATCCGCGGCACCCGCCCGGCACCCCTGTCTACAGTGGATGGATCCACAGTGGATGACGGTCGCTCGTCCAGCACGGTCATCGGACCACGCCCTCCTCCAGGATCTCGACGGCCGGGTTGTAGTAGCCCTCCGCGTGCGCGACCACGCCGTCGAGGCCCTTGCCGCCGTCCGGCGGGCGCCGGGTGATGCCGAACGTGCCGTCCGCGATCGCGTTCAGCAGTCCGTCGTCGGCGATCCGGGCGAGCAGGTCGACCGACTCGGCCAGCACCTGGCGGGCCCGGGTGGCGATGAACCCGTCCCGCGGCGGGTGGAAGTCCTCGGCCAGGTTGCCGGTGGCGCCGAGCACGTAGCGGACGTTCTCCAGCGCGAGGTCGCGGTCGGACAGGAACGGCGTGACGATCCCCTCGGTCATCATCCCGACCAGCAGGATGCCCTGCCCGGTCATCGTGCCGACCAGGTTGAAGAAGCCGTCGAGCAGGTAGCCGGCGAACACGTTGCCCGTCATGTGCTTGGTCGGCGGCATGTACTTCAGCGGCGCGTCCGGGAACAGCTCGCGGACGAGCTGGGCGTGCGCCAGCTCGAGCCGGAGCGAGTCCGGGATCGCCGGGTTGATCTCGAACGCGTGGCCCAGGCCGAGCTGCCAATCGGCGAGCCCGGCCTCGTGCGCGAACCGCTCGTTGAGCAGCTGGCTGACCACGACGGTGTGCGCGGCGTCGACGGCGTCGGCGGTGGTGAGGTAGTTGTCCTCGCCGGTATTGATGATGATGCCCGCGCGGGCGTGGACCATCCGGGAGAACCGCTGGTCGATGAACGTCCGCTGGGGGTTGATGTCGCGGAAGATGATGCCGTACATGCAGTCGTTGAGCATCATGTCCAGCCGCTGCAGCCCGGCCAGCGCGGCGATCTCGGGCATGCACAGGCCGCTGGCGTAGTTCGTCAGCCGGACGTACCGGCCGACCTGTCCGGACACCTCGTCCAGCGCGGCCCGCATCAGCCGGAAGTTCTCCTGGGTGGCGTACGTGCCGGCGTAGCCGTGCCGGGTCGCCCCCTCCGGCACATAGTCCAACAGGGACTGTCCGGTGGAGCGGATCACCGCGACCACGTCGGCGCCCTCCCGCGCGGCCGCCTGCGCCTGCGGGATGTCCTCGTAGATGTCGCCGGTGGCCACGATGAGGTAGATCCACGGCTGCCGCGGCGGGTCGCCGAGCCGGCGGATGAGCCGCTCCCGCTCGGCACGGCGCCGGTCGATCCTCGTGATCCCGGCCGCCACAGCGCGCCGGGCCACCCGGCGGGCACGCTCGGCGTCGGCGCCGGCGGGCAGCTCGTACCGGACCGAGCCGGCCGCGGTCTTCGCCGCCAGCTCGACGAGGTCGGCGTAGCCGCCGGCGCGCAGCGCGTGCCATACCGGCAGCGCCACCCCGTGCTCGAGCCCGACCTGTTCGCGGACCGCGTCGACGACGATGTTGACCCAGGGCTGGGCGCCGCCCTCGAAGTCCCGCCCGTCCGCACCGGTGAGCAGGTCGCTCGCGCCGGACAGCCCGGCCAGCCGTAGCGTCGCGCGCTCCACCGACGCCGTCGTGTGCGACCTGGCCAGCTCGATCACCGGCTCGGCGGCCCTGGCCGCGAGCGCGCGGGCACGCCGGACCACCCGCTGGTCCAGGCCCAGCTTCCGCTGTGTGGCGTTCGCCGCACTCATCTGTCCACCTCGGCTATGCCAACTCGTACAGGGTCACGCCGCGGACCACGGTCTTCAGGCAGGCCGGCAGCGGCGCCTCGGGCGCCAGGTCCGGTAGCCCGGCGGGGTCCAGCTCGCCCGCGTCCCACACGGCGAACGTCGCCGCCGCACCAGGCGCCAGCACGCCGGCGCCGTCGCGGCGCGCCGCCCGCGCTCCGCCGGTGGTGTG
>JBKOXW010000256.1:0-2726 GCA_046744115.1 Actinomycetota bacterium
CCGGAACCCGCAACGGTACGTCGGCTGCGTCGGCGACCACGCCGCCAGCCTATGCGACGGCCGGCCGGCCCAGCCGAACCGTGCTCAGCCGAAGAAGACCTCGACCTCGGCGTACCGCTCCAGCGGCACGGTCTTCAGCTCCCGCGTCGCCTCCTCCAGCGGCACCCGCACGATGTCGGTGCCCCGCAACGCGACCATCTGCCCGAAGGCGCGGTGGTGCACGGCGTCGATCGCGTGCAGCCCGAACCGGGTGGCCAGCACCCGGTCGAACGCGGATGGCGTGCCGCCCCGCTGGATGTGGCCCAGCACGACCGCGCGGGACTCCTTGCCGGTGCGCTGCTCGATCTCGGCGGCCAGCGCCTGGCCGATCCCGCCGAGCCGGACGTGGCCGAACGCGTCCAGCTCGCCGGTCTGCAGCATCATCGTGCCCTCCTTGGGCGTCGCACCCTCGGCCACCACGATGATCGGCGAGTAGTGGGTCTCGAACCGCTGCTCCACGTAGTCGCAGACCTCGGCGACGTCGAACGGCCGCTCCGGGATGAGGATCACGTTCGCCCCGCCGGCCATCCCGGCATGCAGCGCGATCCAGCCCGCGTGCCGGCCCATCAGCTCGACGATCACCGCCCGGTGGTGGCTCTCCGCGGTGGTGTGCAGCCGGTCGATCGCCTCCATCGCGATGTTCACCGCGGTGTCGAAGCCGAACGTGTAGTCGGTGGCGGCCAGGTCGTTGTCGATCGTCTTCGGCACGCCGACGACGTTGACGCCCTCGTCGACGAGGCGCTTGGCGACGCCGAGGGTGTCCTCGCCGCCGATCGCGATCAGCGCGTCCACGCCGATGTCGCCGAGGTTGGCCTTGATCCGGTCCGGGCCACCCTCCACTTTGTACGGGTTGGTGCGTGACGTGCCGAGGATCGTCCCGCCGCGGGGCAGGATGCCGCGCACCTGCGGCACGCCCAGCGGCCTGGTCTCGCCCTGGATCAGCCCCCGCCAGCCGTCCCGGAAGCCGAGGAACTCGTGGCCGTAGGTGCCGACGCCCTTGCGAACCACCGCCCGGATGACCGCGTTCAGCCCCGGGCAGTCGCCCCCACCGGTGAGCACGCCGATCCGCATCTCTGGCCTCCCCTGTCTCCGCCCGCGGGTACGCCACGGGAGCCTACCGATCGGAGCGCCGGTGCCACTCGTCCCGCTGGATAGGGTGGCCGGCCATGGGCGTGCTGGCGATCGACGCAGGCACCACCGGGGTCACCGCGCTGGTGGTGGGCTCCGATGGCGGGGTGCTCGCCCGCGGCTACCGGGAGTTCCCGCAGCTGTTCCCCCGGCCCGGCTGGGTCGAGCACGAGCCCGAGGACATCTGGACCGCGACGCTGGCGGCGTGCCGGGAGGCGCTCGACGGCACGCCCGAGCCGCCGACCGCGGTGGGGGTGACCAACCAGCGGGAGACCGCCGTGCTGTGGGACCGGCAAACGCTCGCCGCGCCCCGCACGGCGATCGTCTGGCAGGACCGGCGCACCGCCGGGATCTGCGACCGGCTGCGCGAGGCCGGCCACGAGCCGCGGGTCAGCGAGCTCAGCGGCCTGCGCCTGGACCCGTACTTCACCGGCACGAAGCTGGCCTGGCTGGCCGAGCACGACGAGCGGGCGTGGGCCGGCGTGCGGGACGGGCGGACCGTGGTCGGCACGGTCGACGCGTACGTCGTCGCCCGGCTGACCGGCGGCGCCCGGCAGGCGACCGACCCGTCCAACGCCTCCCGCACGCTGCTGTACGACCTCGCGACGGGTGGCTGGTCGGCGGAGCTGTGTGAGCTGTTCGGCGTGCCGCCGGCGGCGCTGCCGGAGATCGTGCCGTCCAGCGGGGTGATCGGGGCCACCGACCCGGACGCGTTCGGCGGCCTTCGGCTGCCGGTGGCCGGGATCGCCGGCGACCAGCAGGCGGCGCTATTCGGCCAGGCCTGCTACGCCGAGGGACAGTCCAAGTGCACGTACGGCACCGGCTCGTTCGTGCTGGTGAACACCGGCTCGGCCGCGGTTCGCTCCGCCGCCGGGCTGCTCACCACGGTGGCCTGGGACATCGGCGAGGGCTTGGTGTACGCGCTGGAGGGCGCGATCTTCGTCACCGGCGCGGCCGTGCAGTGGCTGCGGGACGGACTGGGCATCATCGGCGCGGCGCCGGAGGTCGAGGGGCTGGCGGCGTCCGTGCCCGACTCGGGCGGCCTGGTGTTCGTGCCCGCGCTGACAGGGCTCGGGGCGCCGGACTGGGATCCGCACGCCCGGGGCACGATCCTCGGCGTCACGCGCGGCACTACCCGCGCCCACCTGGCCCGGGCCACGCTGGAGGCGATCGCGTTCGAGGTGCGGGACGTCGTGGACGTGATGGTCGCCGACGCCGGCATCGCGGTGCCGGAGCTGTCCGCGGACGGCGGCGCGGCCGGCAACGACCTGCTCTGCCAGCTGCAGGCCGACCAGCTCGGCGTGCCGGTGCGCCGGCCGACGGTCACCGAGACGACCGGCCTCGGCGCGGCCTTCCTGGCCGGCCTCGGCACCGGCGTCTGGTCCTCCACCGACGAGCTCGCCGCGACCTGGCAGCTCGACCGCCGCTTCGAGCCGGTCGCCGGCGCCCGCGACGACGGCCGGCACGCCCGCTGGCGCCGCGCCGTCGACCGCGCCCGCTCCTGGACCACCGACTGAGGGCGGCCGGACTCTGTCACGGGACCGCGTCAGTCGGCGTGC
>JBKOXW010000185.1:0-11481 GCA_046744115.1 Actinomycetota bacterium
CCGAGGGCGCGTCGGTCCTGCCGTTGGCCGGCTGACTCGGGTGGGTCGTCGGACCCGCCGGGAACACGCCGTAACCGGACGTTGTTGCTGAGAAGCGAGATGACCGTCTAGGCTCCATCTCGACAGCCGCCCGAGGGTGCGCTCTCGGCGGGGCCACCCGATCCGTTGCTTACCGCGCAGTCGAGGTCCCGCATCTCCCGTCCTCCGGTTTTCGGACGCCGTGCGCGGCCCGCGACCTCGGGTGACGCACGACCGGGAGGAGACCTCCGCAGGGCTGCCCCGCCAGCCGTCCGCCCGATGGCGGACTGAAACCCGGCCGAACGAAGCCGGGCGCTCGACTCCGGCCGCGTGCACACAGAGCGGCCGCCCCTGGAAGGAACACGACCGTGAGCGATACCACGGACCTGCTGGCCACAGACGATGGCCACGCCACTGAGAACCCCACCGCGAGCGACACCACGCTCGACGCCGGCCCCGCGCGGGCGCGTCGGCGCGGCACCGGCCTGGCCGGCATGCTGCTGCCCGAGTTGCAGCAGCGTGCCGCGAGCCTGGGCGTGACCGGAGTGGCGCGGATGCGAAAGGGTGAACTCGTGGCCGCCATCGAGGCCAAGCAGGGTGGTACGGATGGCGGCGGCGAACCTGCCACCACCGCGGCACCGGACCGGATCCGGGACCAACTGACGCTGGGCGAGCCCGGCCCCCGCGAGCCAGCCACGTTGGGCGTGGAGGCCGGCGCCGGTGACGCGCCGCGCCGCGAGGAGCGGGGCCGGCGGGCAGCGAGCCGTCCGGCCGGACCGCCGGTCGCAGCGGCGAGCACCGATCCCGGCGGGTCGACCGTCGTGGCGACGGCCGAGCCGGAGGCGGTCCGCACGGCCGACGCCGAGCGGCCCGACCGGGAGGGCCGCGCCGAACAGCCGGACCAGCGGGATCGGCGCGGCGACCGCCCGACCGGTGACCGCGGTCAGGCGGAGCGGACCGGCGAGCGCGCCGCCCAGAGCGAGCGTGGCCAGAGCGACGGCGCCCAGGGCGACAGAACCCAGGGCGACAGGGGCGACCGTGGCCAGGGCGATCGTGCCCGCGGTGACAGGGCCCACAGCGACAGGGCCCAGGGCGACCGGAACCAGGGCGACAGGAGCCAGGGCGACCGGTCCGGTGGCGAGCGCGCCGCCCAGGGCGACCGGAACCAGGGCGACCGGAACCAGGGCGACCGGAACCAGGGCGACCGGTCCCAGGGCGGCGATGGCGGCTCGGGCGACCGGGACGACGACGGCTACGAGGGCGGCGGGCGTCGCCGCCGCGGGCGGTTCCGCGACCGGCGTCGCGGCCGCGACCGGTTCGGCGGCGAGGCAGCCGAGCCGGTGGTCGCCGAGGACGACGTGCTGCTGCCGGTGGCCGGCATCCTGGACATCCTCGACAACTACGCGTTCGTCCGTACCTCCGGGTACCTGACCGGGCCCAACGACGTGTACGTCTCGCTGGCCCAGGTGCGCCGGTATGGGCTGCGCCGCGGTGACGCGATCACCGGCGCGGTGCGCCAGCCGCGCGAGGGGGAGCGCCGCGACAAGTACAACGCGCTGGTCCGGCTCGACACGATCAACGGCATGGACCTCGAGCAGGCCAAGAACCGGCCGGAGTTCACCAAGCTCACCCCGCTCTACCCGCAGGAGCGGCTGCGCCTGGAGACCGAGCCGCACCTGCTCACCACCCGGGTGATCGACCTGGTCATGCCGATCGGCAAGGGCCAGCGGGCGCTGATCGTCAGCCCGCCGAAGGCCGGCAAGACGATGGTGCTGCAGGCGGTGGCGAACGCGATCACCACCAACAACCCGGAGTGCCACCTCATGGTCGTCCTCGTGGACGAGCGACCGGAGGAGGTCACCGACATGCAGCGCTCGGTCAAGGGCGAGGTGATCGCGAGCACGTTCGACCGGCCGCCGTCGGACCACACGACGGTCGCCGAGCTGTCCATCGAGCGGGCCAAGCGCCTGGTCGAGATGGGCCACGACGTGGTCGTGCTGCTCGACTCGATCACCCGCCTCGGCCGCGCGTACAACCTGGCCGCGCCGGCATCCGGCCGGATCCTGTCCGGCGGTGTCGACTCGACCGCGCTCTACCCGCCGAAGCGGTTCCTCGGCGCGGCGCGCAACATCGAGAACGGCGGCTCGCTCACCATCCTGGCCACCGCGCTGGTGGAGACCGGGTCGGTGATGGACACGGTGATCTTCGAGGAGTTCAAGGGCACCGGCAACGCCGAGCTCAAGCTGGACCGCAAGATCGCCGACAAGCGGGTCTTCCCGGCCATCGACGTGGACGCCTCCGGCACGCGCAAGGAGGAGATCCTGCTCGCGCCGGAGGAGCTGGCGATCCTGCACAAGCTGCGCCGGGTGCTGCACGCGCTGGAGACCCAGCAGGCGCTCGACCTGCTGCTGGAGCGGATCAAGCAGACCCGGACGAACGTCGAGTTCCTCATGCAGGTGCAGAAGACCACGGTCGGGCCGCAGGACTAGCGCTCCCGGTGCCGCGCCGGCGGGAATGGCCGGCGCGGTGCCGGCGTTCAGCAATCGCTGTGCCGCTCTGGCACACTGGTTCACGACCTGGCACCGGTTCACGCCTCTGCGCAAGCGACGGCGACCCGGCGGCCACAACGAGAGGATCCATCGTGAAGTCAGGAATCCACCCCGACTACGTCGTGACGACGGTGACCTGCTCCTGCGGGAACACGTTCACGACGCGGAGCACCGCGAAGAACGGCGTCATCCACGCCGACGTCTGCGCGCAGTGCCACCCCTTCTACACCGGCAAGCAGAAGATCCTCGACGTGGGCGGCCGCGTCGAGCGGTTCGAGCGCCGGTACGGCAAGCGGCAGAAGGCCGACGCCAAGTAGCTCGTCCGACGAGGCCTGTCCCGGTGGGGGCAGGCCTCGTCTTCGTCTTCGTCCGGGAGTGAGGTGACCGTGGGGCAGCCGGAGAGCCTGCCGGCGATGCTGGTCGAGCACGCCGACCTGGAGACGCGGCTCGCCGACCCGACCGTGCATGCCGACCAGGCGACCGCGCGCCGGCTGGGCCGTCGCTACGCCGAGCTCACCCCGGTCGTGGAGACCGCGCGCCAGCTCGACGCGGCCCGCGCCGACCTCGACGCGGCGCGCGAGTTGACCGCGGAGGACAGCTCGTTCGCGGCGGAGGCGGACGCGCTGGCCGCCCGCATCGGCGAGCTGGAGCAGCGGCTGCGCGAGCTCCTGCTGCCCCGCGACCCGAACGACGGCAAGGACGTCATCCTGCAGGTCAAGGCCGGCGAGGGCGGCGAGGAGTCGGCCCTGTTCGCCGGCGACCTGCTGCGCATGTACCTGCGCTATGCCGAGCGCCAGGGCTGGAAGGCCGAGATCCTGGACGCCGAGCAGAGCGACCTGGGTGGGTACAAGGACGTGACGGTGGCGATGCGGGGCCGCCCGGACGCAGGCGTGTGGCGGCGGCTGAAGTACGAGGGCGGCGTGCACCGGGTGCAGCGGGTGCCGGTGACCGAGTCGCAGGGCCGCATCCACACCTCGGCGGCCGGCGTGCTGGTGCTGCCGGAGGCGGAGGACGTCGACGTCCAGATCGACCCGAACGACCTGCGCATCGACGTCTACCGGTCCTCCGGTCCGGGCGGGCAGAGCGTGAACACCACCGACTCGGCGGTGCGGATCACCCACCTGCCGACCGGCACCGTGGTGTCGATGCAGAACGAGAAGAGCCAGCTGCAGAACCGGGAGGCCGCCCTGCGGGTGCTGCGGGCCCGGCTGCTCGCGGCCGCGCAGGACGCGGCCGAGCGGGAGGCCGCATCAGCCCGGCGCAGCCAGGTCCGTACGGTCGACCGCAGCGAGCGGGTCCGCACCTACAACTTTCCCGAGAACCGGATCTCCGACCACCGGGTCGGCTACAAGGCCTACAACCTCGACCAGGTGCTCGACGGCGACCTCGACGGCGTGATCGACGCGCTCACCGCCGCGGACAACGCCGCCCTGCTGGCCGGCGACACCGCCCGATGACGCTCGACCCGGAGAGCTACGCCGGCGGCGGGGTGCTCGACGCCGTGAACGCGGCGCGGCTGCGGCTGCGGCGGGCCGGCGTGGACAGCCCCCGGCACGACGCCGAGGTCCTGCTCGCGTACGTGATCGGGGTGCCCCGGTCCCGGCTGGCGCTGGTGCCCGCGATCGACCCGGCCCAGCGGGCCCGCTACGACGAGCTGGTCGCGCTGCGCGCGTCCCGGGTCCCGCTGCAGCACATCACCGGCGGGACCGGATTCCGCCGGCTGGACCTCGTGGTCGGCCCGGGCGTCTTCGTGCCCCGGCCGGAGACCGAGGTGATGACCGGCTGGGCCATCGCCGCCGTGGCCGGCATGGCCGATCCGCTGGTGGTGGACCTGTGCACCGGCTGTGGCGCGGTCGCGCTGTCCATCGCGCACGAGGCGCCGCACGCGCGGGTGCACGCAGTGGAGCGCGAGCCGGCCGCGATCGAGTGGGCCCGCCGCAACGCCACCGCGCGGGAGGCCGCCGGCGACCGGCCGGTGACCTTGCACAACGGCGAGGTCGCCGACCCGGCGCTGCTCGCCGACCTCGCCGGCACGGTCGACCTGGTCACCGCGAACCCGCCGTACGTGCCGGACGGCGGCGGGCTGCCGGTGGAGGTCGCCCGGCACGACCCGGCCGCCGCGCTCTGGGGCGGGCCGGACGGGCTCGCGGTGGTCCGCGAGGTGGAGCGGGCGGCGGCGCGGCTGCTCCGGCCGGGCGGGCAGGTCGCGGTCGAGCACGCGGACGTGCAGGGCGAGGCGGTGCCGGCGATCTTCGCCGGTACCGGACGCTGGACCGAGGTCACCGACCACCCCGATCTCACCGGCCGGCCCCGATTCACTACCGCCGCCCGGAGCGTCCCGGCGGCGTGAGGCGACAGCGAGTGAGCATCGCAGCGGCACGGAGGGCCGCGAGGAGCGGAGCGAGCGCGGAGCCGAGCCAAAGTCATCGCGTGATCACTAGAGTGGCGCAGTCATGAGCCTGGTATACGACTGCGCCGACCCGCGTCAGCGCGCCGAGGGTCTCGCCGCGGCAGCGGGCGCGGTACGCCGCGGCGAGCTGGTCGTGCTGCCCACCGACACGGTGTACGGCCTGGGCGCCGACGCGTTCACGCCGAGCGCGGTCGACGCGCTGCTGGCCGCGAAGGGTCGCGGCCGGGACATGCCGGTGCCGGTGCTGGTCGGCTCCTGGCGAGCGCTCGACGGGCTCGTGCTGGTCGCTCCTCCGGCCGCGCGGGAGCTGGTCGAGGCGTTCTGGCCGGGCGGGCTGACCCTTGTCGTCGAGCACGCCCCGTCGCTGGCCTGGGACCTGGGCGACGCCCGCGGCACGGTCGCGGTGCGGATGCCGCTGCACCCGGTCGCGCTGGAGTTGCTCGCCGACGTCGGGCCGATGGCCACCTCCAGCGCGAACCGGACCGGCCAGCCGCCCGCCACCACCGCGGACCAGGCGCGCGACCAGCTCGGCTACGAGGTCGCTGTCTACCTCGACGCCGGGCCGTCCGGCGAGCCGATCCCGTCCACCATCGTCGACGTGACCGGCGACCCGCCGCGAGTGGTCCGGCTCGGCGCGGTGAGCCTGGAGCGGCTGCGCGAGGTCGTCCCGGATGTGCTGCCGCCCCAGCCGGCCACGGACCTCGCGTAACCTCGGCGAGTGCCCGCTGCACCAGCGACGGTGCTGTGCGTCTGCACGGCGAACGTCTGCCGCTCGCCCGCCGCCGAGCTACTGCTCCGCACCGGGCTGCGGACTCGGCTGGGGCCCGCGGCCCGATCGATCGCGGTGCGCAGCGCCGGGATCTGGGCCAGCCGGGACCGCCACGTCGAGCCGGGGACCGCGGCCGCGCTGCAGGCGCGCGGGGTACCCGCGGCCGACATCACCGCGACCCGCTCGGTGCCGCTGGACCGCGCCGCGGTGGCCGGTGCCGACCTGATCCTCGGGTCCACCGCCGACCACGTACGCGCGGTGTGGCGGCTGCAGCTCGCCGCCCGGCACCGCAGCTTCACACTGGGTGAGTTCGCCCGGCTGACCGAGGCGGTGGACCCGGACGAGCTCCCGGCCGGTGATCCGGCCGATCGGCTGCGGGCGCTCGTCAGCGCGGCGGACGGAATCCGGGAGCGGCGCCGCCCGGCGACCGGGCCGTACCTGACCGAGGCGTACGACATCGCCGACCCGACCGACAACGACCTGGCCCAGCGGGAGATGGTCGCCGAGACCGCGTTCCTGGTCGACGAGCTGCTCGACGTCGTCGCCGGGCCGGCGCCCCGGCACGCTAGGGTCCGGGCGCCGGGCCTGCTCCGCCGGGTGAGGCGCGCCTGACGGGGTGCGGCCCCGCGCGCCGTAGAGTGGGCACCCGGCGGCTGCTTTGACCGCGGCCCATCGAGTGGCGAGACGGTGGACCGGCGGTGGGGTCGCCGACCGGCGAGCGAGCGCCCGAGGAGCATGACGATGAGCACTCCCTTCTGGGGACCAGACTTCGACGCGTTGCAGCGGGAGGACCCCGAGATCGCGGGCGTCGTCCTGGGCGAGCTGGAGCGGCTGCGGGACGGCCTGCAGCTCATCGCGAGCGAGAACCTCACCTCGCCGGCGGTCCTGGCGGCGCTGGGCAGCACGCTGTCGAACAAGTACGCCGAGGGCTATCCGGGCCGCCGCTACTACGGCGGCTGCCAGCAGGTCGACATCGCCGAGGAGATCGGCATCGCGCGGGCCAAGGAGCTGTTCGGCGCCGAGCACGCGAACCTGCAGCCGCACTCCGGGGCGAGCGCCAACCTCGCCGCCTACGCTGCGATCCTGCAGCCCGGCGACAGCGTGCTCGCCATGTCGCTGCCGCACGGCGGCCACCTCACCCACGGCTCGAAGGTCAACTTCTCCGGCCGGTGGTTCCACACCGTCTCCTATGGAGTGACCGAGGACACCGAGCTGATCGATTACGACCAGGTCCGCGACCTGGCGCGGGAGCATTCCCCGAAGATGATCATCTGCGGGGCGACCGCGTACCCACGGCTGATCGACTTCGCCGCCTTCCGCTCCATCGCCGACGAGGTCGGCGCGCGGCTGGTGGTCGACGCGGCGCACTTCATCGGACTGGTCGCGGGCAAGGCGATCCCGTCCCCGGTCCCGCACGCGGACGTGGTCACGTTCACCACCCACAAGGTGCTGCGCGGCCCGCGTGGCGGCATGATCGTCTGCACCGAGGAAATGGCGAAGGCGATCGACAAGGCGGTGTTCCCGTTCACCCAGGGCGGCCCGCTGATGCACGCGGTGGCGGCTAAGGCGGTCGCGCTGAAGGAGGCGATGCAGCCGGCCTACCAGGCGTATGCCCGGCAGGTGATCAGCAACTCCCAGGCGCTCGCCGAGGGGCTGGCGAGCGAGGGGATGCGCCCGGTGTCCGGCGGCACCGACACCCACCTCGCCCTGATCGACCTGCGCGAGCTGGGGGTCACCGGCAAGGAGGCGGAGGCGCGCTGCGACGCGGCCCGGATCACGCTGAACAAGAACGCGATCCCGCACGACCCGCAGCCGCCCGCGGTCGCCTCCGGCATCCGGGTGGGCACGCCCGCGGTGACCACACAGGGGATGGCCGAGGGGGACATGAAGGAGATCGCCTCGCTGATCGGCCGGGCGGTGCGCGACGCCGACGGCGCGGCGACCGCGGAGGTGGCGACCGGCGTGCAGGCCCTGGTCGAGGCCCATCCGGCCTACCCCGAGGGCTGATCGTCCCCAGTGCGCGAGTACGCCCTCGTCTTCTGCATCGCCGCGGCGGTGACGTTCCTGCTCACCCCGGTGGTGCGGATCGTGGCGATGCGGTGGGGCGCGGTCGCGCAGCCGCGCGACCGGGACGTGCACGCGATCCCGACGCCGCGGCTCGGCGGGGTGGCGATCTACGCCGGGGTGGCCGCGGCGCTGCTCGTCGCGCACCTGATGCCGACGCTGCAGCGGACGTACGTGCGCGGCTCGGAGACCACCGCGGTGCTCGTCGCGGGCGGCATCATCTGCCTGCTCGGCGTGATCGACGACAAGTGGGAGCTGGACTCGCTGACCAAGCTCGCCGGCCAGGTCTTCGCCGCCGGCGTGATGGTCCTGCTCGGCGTCCAGCTGCTGCAGTTCTACGTGCCGTTCGGCGACGTCGGCACGATCTCGTTCGGCCGGAATGACTCGGTGCCGCTGACCGTCATCCTGTGCCTGCTGACCATCAACGCGCTGAACTTCATCGACGGGCTGGACGGCCTCGCGGCCGGCGTGGCCACGATCGCCGCGCTGGCCTTCTTCGCGTACTCCTACCACATGGCCCGGGTCGGGTACGGCGACGTGGCGTTCGCGCCGACGCTGCTGTCCGCCGTGCTGGCCGGCGCGTGCCTGGGCTTCCTGCCGCACAACTTCTCCCCGGCGCGGGTGTTCATGGGTGACTCCGGCTCGATGCTGATCGGCCTGATGCTGGCCGCGGCCGCGGTCACCGCGTCCACCGGCGCCGACCCGCAGAGCTTCGACGCCGGCCAGTTCGGGTCGCTGCCGCTGCTGCTGCCGCTGCTGATCCCGCTCGTGGTGCTGGCCGTCCCGCTGGTCGACCTGCTGCTCGCGGTGGTGCGCCGGGTCAAGGCGGGCCGCTCGCCGTTCGCGCCGGACAAGATGCACCTGCACCACCGGCTGCTGGAGATCGGCCACTCCCAGCGCCGGGCGGTGCTGATCATCTACTTCTGGTCGGCCCTGCTCGCGTTCGGCGGGGTGGCGATGTCGATCGCCGACCCGCTCACTGTGCTCTCCGTGGTCGGCGCGCTGGCCGTGGTCGCGGTCGTGCTGTCCAGCGTGCCGCGGCTGCGCGCACTGCGCCGGCCGGTGGGGTAACGGATGGCGCCGCGGGCCGGGTGGGATCTCGGCCACGTCCGGGCGGGGCTGCTCAGCACCGCCGCGCTCGCCGTGCTCGGCGCGCCGCTGGCCTGGCTTGTCGCGGGTGGGCGGGCCACGTTCTGGGTGCTCGCCGGGCTCGCCATCGTGGCCGCGTTCTTCTCGACGAGCACGATGGTGGTCGCCTGGGCCGGCCGGATCGACGACCAGTTCACGCTGCCGGCCGCGCTCGGCATCTACACGCTGAAGGTCGTGCTGCTCGGCATGCTGCTGGTGAACATCCGGGACTCGTCCTACCTGCACGGCGCCGCGCTCGCCTGGTCGGTCGTGGCCGGCACCGTGGCGTGGACCGGCGTGCACATCCGTCGGGTGTGGACGAGCCGGCTCTACTACGTGGATCCGTCCTAGAGGCCCTGCCAGCAGGCCGTTTCGCGATCCCCCGGTGTCAGGGGTTACCGGCCTCGACTGATATCGTCCGCCTTGCCATGACAGCGGGACGTCAGCCCAGCGGAGCCTCCGGGGCCGCACAGGGCTGGGCGGTTGTGGGGACCCTCATCACCGGCATCGTCGTGTGGGGAGGGATCGGCTGGCTGATCGACCTCTGGCTCGGCACCAGCTTCGTCCGGGCGATCGGCGTCATCGTCGGCGCCGCGGCGGCGATCTACCTGATCGCGGTCAAGTACGGCAAGTCGCCGTAGCCGGAGGAGAGGAGGCCGGATGAGCGAGAGCGTTCTCGCCACGGAGTGCCCGCCCGACGACCCCGGCTTCTGCGCTCCGACGATCTTCGAGTTCTACCCGCCGCCGATCTGGGAGTTCACGCTGTTCGGGGTGGACTTCTCGATCACCCGGATCACGCTGATCTCCTGGATCGCGACGGCGGCCGTGGCCGCGCTGCTGGTCGCGGCCGTGCGCCGCCCGCAGCTGGTCCCGGGCCGGCTGCAGTGGATCGGCGAGTCGGCGTACTCGCTGATCCGCGACGGCGTGGCCCGCGAGACGATCGGCCGCGAGGGCCTGCGGTTCGCGCCCTACCTCGCCTCGCTGTTCATGTTCATCCTCGCGAACAACATCCTCGGGATCATCCCGTTCGCGCAACTCGCGCCGACCGCGAAGATCGCGCTGCCCGCGATCCTGGCCACGATCTCCTGGGTGCTGTTCAACTGGGTCGGCATCCGGAAGCAGGGCTTCGGGCCCTACTTCAAGGGCATCCTGTTCCCGCCGGGAGTGCCGCCGGGGCTGTACGTGCTCATCACGCCGATCGAGTTCTTCTCCACGCTGCTCGTTCGCCCGTTCACCCTCGCCGTCCGGCTCTTCGCGAACATGTTCGCGGGCCACATGCTGCTGGTGGTGTTCGCGCTCGGCACGGTCTACCTGCTCACCGTCGGCAACTTCTCGGTGATCTTCGCGCCGGTGTCGTTCGTCATGGCGATACTGCTGACGTTCTTCGAGATGCTGGTCATCGTCCTGCAGGCATACGTGTTCACGATCCTCACCTCGACGTACGTCGCCGGTGCCCTCGAAGAAGCGCACTGACCGGGAGCGCCGAGCGAACCCCCGACCGACAGCGTGACGCCGTCGCGCGAACCCACAGGAGGAGAAGCCCTTATGTCCGTGCTCGCGGAGGTGACCGGCAGCATCGGTGCCGTCGGTTACGGCCTCTCGGCCATCGGCCCCGGCATCGGCGTCGGCATCGTGTTCGCCGCCTACATCCAGGCGACGGCGCGTCAGCCGGAGTCGGCCGGCCTGACCCGTACCTACCTCTTCCTCGGCTTCGCGCTTTCCGAGGCGCTCGCCCTCATCGGCTTCGTCGCACCCTTCATCCTCTGAGCGGCCGACGGATCGGACAGACGGGACACGCGCATGTGGCTTCTGGCAACCGAGGGTGAGGGGGAGCCGAACCCGCTCACACCGCCGCTCGGCGAGATCATCATCGGGCTGATCGCCTTCGGGATCTTCTGCTTCGTGCTGATGCGGTTCGTCTGGCCGCGGATGGAGGCGACCTTCCAGGCGCGGCAGGAGGCGATCGAGGGCGGGATCAGGCGCGCCGAGGAAGCCCAGGCCGAGGCGCATCGGGCGCTGGAGCAGTACCGGGCGCAGCTCGCCGACGCCCGCACCGAGGCGGCCCAGATCCGCGACAACGCGCGGGCCGAGGGCCAGCGGATCATCGAGGAGCTGCGCGAGGAGGCGCAGGCCGAGTCGGCCCGCATCGTGCAGCGCGGCGAGGAGCAGCTCGCCGCCCAGCGGCAGCAGATCATCCGCGAGCTGCGCGGGGAGATCGGCACGGTCGCCGTCGGGCTCGCCGAGCGGATCGTCGGCGAGTCGCTCGCCGAGGACGTCCGGCAGAGGCGGACCGTCGACCGCTTCCTCGACGATCTGGACGCGATGGCGGAGCCGGCCACCGTCGGAGCACCCGGTTCGGGTACGACCGCCGACGGCTCGGCCGATGCGGACGCCGGAGGCTCATCGGGTTCGGGCGGCTCATCGGGCCCGGGAGGCTCGTCGAGCTCGGGCGGCTCATCGGGCTCGGGCGGCGCGTCGCGTTCGGGCGGCGATTCTCCGGGGCGCGGGGCGGGTCCTGTCTCTTATACACATCTGACGCTGCC
>JBKOXW010000083.1:0-5089 GCA_046744115.1 Actinomycetota bacterium
GCCCGGCGCAGGTCGGCCAGCGCGTCGGCCAGCCGGACGTCCTCCGGCGGGCGGATCGGCCGCAGCCCGAGCGAGCCGGCCCGCCACCGCTCCGCCCAGTCCAGCACCTTGCGCGGCGAACCACTGCGCCAGGCCAGCTCCAGGCCGAGGATGGCGAGGTCGCCGGCGTGCCCGGCCACGTACACCCGCAGCTCGGTGGCGCCCAGCGTCGCCCGCTGCCGCTCCATCACCCGGAAGCCGGCGCGCAGCGCGGTCTCCGCGGCCGCCGGCCGGCCGGTGGCCAGCCGCCGCATCGCCTCGGCGTACCAGGCGCGGATCCGCAGCTCGGTCGGCCCCTTCGTGCGGGCAGCGGTGGCGCGCTGGAGCTCGCGGCGGACGGTCGCCAGGTCGCCCAGCTCCAGCGCCACCCTGGCGGCGATCAGCCGGGCATCGAGCTCCTGCGCCCGCCAGCCGATCGTGGCCAGCTCCTCGGCCACCCGCAGCGCGCGGGTACGCAGGGCGCGGGACAGGTGCCCGGCGCGCTCCTCCGCGCGCAGCGCGACGTACCGGGCGACCACCGCCCAGCCCGGCCGCTTCTGCCGGGTGAACAGCCGCGCCGCCCTGGTCGCCGCCGCATGCGACGCCTCGGTGTCGCGGGCCTGCAGCGCGGCCTGGGCCTGCGAGAGCAGCGCCTCGGCGAGCAGCGTCGGTCGCCGGTCGCGCTCCAGCTCGGCCACCGCCCGGTCCGCTGCCTCGCGCGCCTCCCCGCTCAAGCCGACCGACAGCAGCAGCTCGACCCGGCTGAGTAGGAGCTCGATCCGGACCGCGCCGTGCCGCCGATAGATCGCCTGGGTGGCGTCGAACCGCTCCAGGGCGAGCGGCACGTCGCCGCGCCGTGCCGCCACGTTGCCGAGGGCGACCTGGACGTCCGCGGCGAACAGATCGAGCCCGAGCCGGTCGTACAGCACCCCGGCGCGGACGAAGTCGCTCTCGGCGGCGTCCAGCCGGCCGGTGTAGAACAGCAGCGCGCCGCGGTTGTAGCGGAGCCGGGCCTCGTCGTACAGCTGACCCTCGCGCAGCCGGGGCAGTGCCCGCCGGTAGGCCGCGAGCGCCTCGCTGGTCCGGCCGCACCGCTGCAGCAGCAACGCCCTCTGGCCGAGTAGCCGCACCGCGGCCTCGCCGCGGACGCCGGAGGCCGCCCGGTCCGCCTCGGCCAGGGCCGCGTCGGTCGCACCGCGTTCGAGCAGCACGTACGCCAGGCTCATGCGGGCCTCGGCGACCGCGAGCGGCACCCCGCTGCGCTGGCCCCGGCGGACCGCGGCACGGAGCGAATCGGCCGCCTCGTCCAGCCGTCCCAGCTCCAGCGCCGCCAGGCCGAGCGCGCGGTGCGCCCGGGACTCGGCGACCAAGTCCCTGGCCTCGCGCGCGGTGTGTGCGGCCTCGGTCGCCAGCCGCTGGGCGCGGCGCGGGTTCGTACCGACCAGCTGCAGCGCGTCGTCGGCAAGGGCGACCGGGTCGGCAGCCATTAGCTCCCCCGCCGCCGCCCCGGCGAATTCCCTGTCGGGCTACCCGCTCGCTCGTGTATCACTGCCCCGATGGGCGTGCTCTGTTGGGCGTTGACCATCCTCACGAGGGGGGACGCATGTCGATTCCGACACGGGTCCGAGTGTGGGCGTCCGACCCGGTGTCCGAGGCGGGGATCGCCAGCCAGCTTCGCTACCAGCACGATCTGGAGATCCTCTCGTCCGACTCACCGGCCAGGCCGCATGTCGTCGTACTCGTCGCCGACCGTGTCGACGAGCCTACGGCGCGCGTTATACGGACGACGCGCAGTGATGACAGGATGCGCGTGGTCCTCGTCGTCGGGGCCGTCGACGGCGCCGAGGTGCTGGCCGCGGTCGAATCCGGCGTGGCCGCGATCGTCCGGCGGTCCGAGGCCACCCCCGACCGGATGGCCACCGCGATCCGCGCCGCGGCGACCGGCGACGGGCACCTTCCGCCCGACCTGCTGGGGCGGCTACTGCAGCAGGTCGGCGACCACCAGCGCCGGGCGCCGGCCCCGCAGGGCCTGACCTTCGGCGGCCTGACCCAGCGCGAGCTGACCGTCCTCCGGCTGATTGCCGAGGGATACTCCACCAGCGAGATCGCGGTTCAGATGGCATATTCCGAGCGGACGATCAAGAATGCCATTCACGATCTCGTGTCCCGCTTCCATCTCCGCAACCGCACCCACGCAGTTGCGTTCGCCGTTCGACAGGGGTTGATCTGAGTGTCCATACACCCGCATCCGTTCGGGCCACCGACCGAGGAAGAGGAGTCGACGCCGCGCCGTCCGCGTCGGCTTCGGCGCGTCGCCACCATCGGCGCGGTCCTGCTCGCGGGCGCCGCCGCGCTGGCGTTCATCAACGGTCGCGGCAAGTCCAAGCAGAGCTAGCGGCTTCCCGCCGCGGCGGCCGGATGCCGCCGTGCTAGACCCGCACCCAGCTGGTGACGAGGTCACGCCCCTCGCTTGTCAGCAGGTGCAGCCGGAGCAGTCCGGCCGGTAGGCCGTCGGCGACCACGACGCTGTCCTCCAGCGTCGTGGCGTGGCGGCGCGCTGGCGTCTCCACCTCGGCCTGGGCCACGTGCGCGCCGGAGATCTGCGCGACCAGGTCGCGCAGCCCGTCCCGCTCGGTGACCTGCAGCTCGACGGCGACCGGCCCGGTCTCGAACGAGATCAGCCGGACGTCGCCCTCGCCGCGGACGGCGATGAGGCTGCTGCGGTCCTCCCAGGAGTCGCGGACCAGCTCGGCGAGGTCGGCGTCCAGGGTGCGCAGGGAGAGCGCCGCCCGCGCGGCCTCCAGCACGAACTCCGGGACCGGGTCGACCTCGGCGGCCACGTCGCGGAGGCGGGCGAGCAGCGCCTCGTCGTCGGCAATGCCGTTCATGCCCGTCCCCCCGATTCCCCCGAGTCGGCCCGCCCGTCGACGAGCATCGTCCCGTCGATCAGCGTGCGGAGCCGCGCCAGGCAGCGCGCCCTGGTCGGACCGATGCTGCCGATCGGCATGTCCAGCGCCGCGGAGACCTCGTCGTACGACCGCGCCGGCACCTCCATCAGCACCCGGAGCAGGCGCTGGCAGCGCTCCGGCATCCGGGCGAACGCGCCCCACAAGGCCGCATTGCGCTCATCGGTGAGCAACCGCGTGTCCACCGGCTCGGCGGCGGTGTCGGGCAGGTCGAGGGCGGCGTCCTCGCCGGGGATCAGCCGCTCCCGGCCGCTGCGCCGGAGCACCCGCAGGCACTCCCGGCGCGCCGTGGTGACCAGCCAGCCCACCAGCCGGTTCGGGTCCTCGATCCGGTCCAGGTGCTCGACCAGTCGCAGCCACGTCGTCTGCACGACGTCCGCCGCGTCCGCGCCGGTCAGCCGGTACGAGCGCGCGACCGACCACAGCACCCGGGTGTGCTGCTCGACAAGGTCGTTCCAGGCGCTCTGATCCCCCGCGCCCGCGCGGGCGAGCAGGGCGCCGGTCGCGCTGAACGTGTCAGTCATTGGCTCCCCGGCGGCCGTCGTCAAGGCCCAGTGTGCCCGATCGACGCTGACGGTGAAGCCCGGCCCCATGGCTAGACGTTAGGTCGTCCGGACCCGCCGAACAGCGCACGAGGGGGTACCCGAAAGGGCAGGTCGCCTGCCCGTTCGGCCCGGAAGATACGCTCGCGCCATGGACGCCATCGACAGGCACGCCATCGAGGAGAAGGTGTACGCCGGCGAGCGGCTGACGTACGCCGACGGCGTCGCCCTGTACGAGAGCGACGACCTCGCCTGGCTCGGCGGGCTGGCCCACCATGTGCGGTCGGAGAAGAACGGCGACCGGGTCTTCTTCAACGTCAACCGGCACCTCAACCTGACGAACGTCTGCGCGGCCTCGTGTGCCTACTGCTCGTTCCAGCGCAAGCCGGGCCAGAAGGACGCGTACACGATGCGCATCGACGAGGCGGTCAGCCTGGCCCGGGCGATGGAGCCGGCAGGCATCACCGAGCTGCACATCGTCAACGGGCTGCACCCGACGCTGCCGTGGAAGTACTACCCGCGAGCGCTGCGCGAGCTCAAGGCAGCGCTGCCACAGGTCGCGCTGAAGGCGTTCACCGCCACCGAGATCCACTTCTTCGAGCAGATCTCCGGGCTCACCGCGGACAAGATCCTGGACGAGCTGATTGACGCCGGGCTGGAGTCGCTGACGGGCGGCGGCGCCGAGATCTTCGACTGGGACGTGCGCAAGCAGATCGTCGACCACCGCACGCACTGGGAGGACTGGTCGCGCATCCACCGGCTGGCGCACGGCAAGGGCCTGCGTACCCCCGCGACGATGCTCTACGGCCACATCGAGGAGCCACGGCACCGCGTCGACCACGTGATCCGGCTGCGCGAGCTGCAGGACGAGACCGGTGGCTTCGTCGTCTTCATCCCGCTGCGCTTCCACGGCGATCCGAACGGCCAGGACAACAACCGGCTGTCGCACCTGCCGATGGCGACGCCGGCCGAGGCGCTGACAACGTTCGCGGTGTCCCGGCTGCTGTTCGACAACATCCAGCACGTCAAGTGCTTCTGGGTGATGCACGGGCTGGCCACCGCCCAGCTGGCACTGAACTTCGGCGCCGACGACCTGGACGGCTCCGTCGTCGAGTACAAGATCACGCACGACGCCGACGGGTACGGCACGCCGGACCAGCTCACCCGGGAGGACCTGCTCGACCTGATCCGGGACGCCGGCTTCCGCCCGGTCGAGCGGAACACCCGCTACCAGGTGCTGCGCGAGTACGACGGGCCGGACCCGACACGCCGGGACGAGCCACAGCCGATCTGGGCGTAGACCCTCCCCAGCAACCCCAGGCTGGTGCAAACTAGGGCAATCATGTCCGATGCCCGTCAAGCGCCGCCACCGCGCGCGCGGTGGTTGAGGGTCGTACGGGACGACGAACCGCCACCCCCGCCACCGGACGAGCCCAAGGCTGACCCTTCCCCGCCGCCGGCGGCCGAGCCGACGCCCAGCCCGCCGCCGCCGGCGCCTCGGGCGCCGCAGCCCTCGCCCGGGCCGGACCCGGCTCCAGCGGTGGACGTGGCGGGGTCCCGCAC
>JBKOXW010000203.1:0-4109 GCA_046744115.1 Actinomycetota bacterium
CCGCCGGCGTGCGCCTTGTCCGGGCTGAGCAGCACGGCGGTGACCGCGGCGCCGCGGCGGGCCAGCCGGGCACCGGCGTACAGCGCGTCGCCGCCGTTGTCGCCCGAACCGACCAGCAGGGCGACCCGCGCGCCGTACACCCGGGACAGCAATCGACCACAGTGGACGGCGAGGCCGGTCGCGGCCCGCTGCATCAGCGCACCCTCCGGCACGGTCGCCATCAGCGCCGCCTCGGCGGCCCGTACCTCGGCCACCGGCCACGCTCCCCTCACCCACGCCTCCGCGAGATCACGGTCCTAAGCCTGGCACGGTGTGCGCATGCGTACCGGACTCGCCACCCTGCTCGCGGCCGGGCACCTGCTGATGGGCGTCGGCTGGCTCGGCGCGATGGGATACAGCCTGTTCGTCCTGCAGCCGAAGGCGGCCCGCTTCTTCGCGGGCGACGACGACGCACACGAGACGTTCGTCACGACGGTCGCGCAGGGCGCGCGCTGGAAGGTGGTCGGCCTGCTGGCCGGCATCGGCGCCACCGGCCTGGCCGTGGTCGCGCTGGCCGACCCGGCGGACCGGACCGCGGGCTGGTGGGCCGGCGTCGCGGCGAAGACCGCGCTGCTTGGCGTCGCCGCGGCGATCTTCTGGCGGGTGTCCTGGCGCTACTGGCCGGCTCGGGTCTTCGCGCTGCCGGCCGAGCGGCCGGCCTGGCGCCGCCGCCTCCGCTACGCCGGCCTCGCCCTGATGACCTGCGCGGCGGCGGCCAGCCTCATCGGCGTGGCGATCACTCCACGGTGACGGACTTCGCCAGGTTCCGCGGCATGTCCACGTCGTACCCGCGGGCCTGGGCGATCTCGGCCGCCAGCACCTGCAGCGGCACGGTGGTGACCAGCGGGGCGAGCAGCGTCGGCGTGCGCGGTACCTCGATCAGGTGATGGGCGAACGCCCGTACCGTCGTGTCGCCCTCCTCGGCCACCACGACCGTCCGCGCGCCGCGGGCCCGGATCTCCTGGATGTTGGAGAGCACCTTTCCGTGCAGCACCGCGCGCCCGTGCGGCGACGGCATCACCACCACGACCGGCAGCCCGTCCTCGACGAGCGCGATCGGCCCGTGCTTGAGCTCGCCGGCCGGGAAGCCCTCGGCGTGCATGTACGCCAGCTCCTTGAGCTTGAGCGCGCCCTCCAGCGCCACCGGGTAGCCCACGTGCCGGCCCAGGAACAGCACCGCCTTGGCGTCGGCGATCTCCCGGGCCAGCGCCCGTACCGGGTCCACAATGGACAGCGTCTGCTCGATCAGCCCGGGCATCTCGGCCAGCGCGGCGAACTCGCGGGCGACCTCATCGCCGTACTTCGTGCCGCGCGCCTGCGCGAGCGCCAGCCCGACCAGGTGGGTGGCCGCGATCTGGGTGAGGAACGTCTTGGTCGCGGCCACCCCGATCTCCGGCCCCGCCCGGGTGTAGAGCACCGCGTCGGACTCCCGCGGGATCTGTGCCCCGTTCGTGTTGCAGATCGCGAGCACCCGCGCCTTCTGCTCGCGCGCGTGCCGGACCGCCTCGAGCGTGTCCGCGGTCTCGCCGCTCTGCGAGATCGCCACGACGAGGGTGTCCCGGTCCAGCACCGGGTCGCGGTAGCGGAACTCCGACGCCATCTCGACCTCGACCGGCAGCCTGGTCCAGTGCTCGATGGCGTACCGCGCGATCAGCGCGGAGTGGTATGCCGTGCCGCAGGCGACCACGAACACCTTGTCGATGTCGCGCAGCTCCTGGGGGTCGAGGCGCTCCTCGTCCAGCACGATCGCGCCGTCGACGAACCGGCCGAGCAGCGTGTTGGCGACCGCGACCGGCTGCTCCTCGATCTCCTTGAGCATGAAGTACGGGTGGCCGCCCTTCTCCGCGGCCGAGGCGTCCCAGTCCACGTGGAAGTGCGTGCCGTCCACCGGCTCGCCGCCGAAGTCGAAGATCGCGTACCCGTCCCGGCGCAGCTCGACGACCTGGTCCTGGCCGAGCTCGACCGCGTCCCGGGTGTGCGCGATGAACGCCGCCACGTCGCTGGCCAGGAACATCTCGTCCACGCCGACGCCGAGCACGAGCGGCGAGTTGCGCCGGGCGCCGACCACCACGTCGGGCTCGTCGCGGTGCACGGCGACGAGCGTGAACGCGCCGTGCAGCCGGCGGCAGACGGTCCGCATCGCCGCGGCGAGGTCCGGCCGGTCCGGCTGCGCGAGGGCGTCTTCCAGCAGATGCGCGACGGCCTCGGTGTCGGTGTCGCTGCGCAGCTGGTGACCGGCGGCCTCCAGCTCGGCGCGCAGGGGCACGAAGTTCTCGATGATGCCGTTGTGGATCACCGCGAGCGCGCCGGTGCAGTCGACGTGCGGGTGGGCGTTGCGGTCGGTGGGCGGGCCGTGCGTGGCCCACCGGGTGTGGCCCATGCCGGTGCCGCCGGCGTGGCTGACCTCGCCGAGCAGCTTGTCCAGGTTCTCCAGCCGGCCGGCCTTGCGCTCGACCCGCAGCCCTCCGGACGGCTCCAGCAGCGCGATCCCGGCGGAGTCGTACCCCCGGTACTCGAGCCGGCGCAGCCCGTCGAGGACGACCTCCAGCGCTGACCGGTGCCCGACGTACCCCACGATCCCGCACATGCACGCAGCGTACCGAGCGGTCCGGAGCGGGCAGGGCGGGACGAGTCAGCTGGCGGCGACGACGGCGGCGATGCGGTCGGCGACGGCGGCGGCCTGCTCCTGCGTCGGCGCCTCGACCATCACCCGGACGAACTGCTCGGTCCCCGAGGGGCGGAGCACCACCCTGCCGTCGTCGCCCAGCTCCCGCTCGGCCTCGGCGACCGCCGCGACGACCTCGGCCGCGCCGGCCACCCGGTCCTTGTCGGTGACGGTGACGTTCACCAGCACCTGCGGCAGCCGGCGCACCACGGAGGCGAGGTCGGCCAGGGTACGGCCGGTGCCCGCGACCCGGCCGAGCACCTGCAGCGCGGTGAGGATGCCATCGCCCGTGGTGGCCCGGTCCGCGAAGATGACGTGCCCGCTCTGCTCGCCGCCGAGCGACAGGCGCCGGGCCCGCAACTCCTCCAGCACGTACCGGTCGCCGACCGGGGTGACGACCACCCCGATGCCGGCCGCGCGCATGGCGTGGTGGAAGCCGAGGTTGCTCATCACGGTCGCCACGACCGCGTCGTCGCGGAGCCCGCCCTCCTCGCGCAGCGCGAGCGCGCAGATCGCGAGGATCGCGTCGCCGTCGACGACCGTGCCGCCGGCGGTCACGGCGAGGCAGCGGTCGGCGTCGCCGTCGTGCGCGACGCCGACGTCGGCCCCGAGGTCGCGGACGGCGGACTGCAGCGTCGCGAGGTGGGTGGACCCGTGGCCGTGGTTGATGTTCAGGCCGTCCGGCTCGGCGCCGATGGCGAGCACCTCGGCGCCGGCCCGGGCGTAGACGAGCGGCGCGACCCGGGAGGCGGCACCGTGCGCGCAGTCGACCACGAGGCGCAGCCCGTCCAGCTTGTGCGGCAGCGTCGCCAGCAGGTGGTCGGCGTAGCGCTCCAGCGCGTCGTCGAGGTCACGCACCCGGCCGATGCCGGCGCCGGTCGGCCGGCGCCAGTCGGCGCCGGCGGCCACCGACGCCTCGATCGCGTCTTCCACAGCGTCCGGCAGCTTGTGCCCGCCCCGGCCGAACAGCTTCAGCCCGTTGTCCGGCATCGGGTTGTGGCTGGCGGACAGGACGACGCCGAGGTCGGAGCCGGTGTCCGCGGTCAGCTGCGCGATGGCTGGCGTCGGCAGCACGCCGACCCGCAGCACGTCCGCGCCGGCGCTGGTCAGGCCGGCGACGACCGCGCCCTCCAGCATCTCCCCGCTGGCCCGCGGGTCCCGGCCGACCACGGCCACCGGCCGGTGCGAGGAGTCGGCCTCGACCAGCACGTGCGCGGCGGCGACGGACACCGCGAGCGCGAGCTCCGGGGTAAGGTCCGCGTTCGCCCGGCCGCGGATGCCATCCGTGCCAAACAGCCGTCCCATGAGGCGTGCCCACCCTCCGTCTGTCCGGGCGGTCGGGTACGGACCGCCGGGCCGGCCCCGCGCCGCGGGGCCTATCGCCTGCGGAGGGGCTAAGGCGTCT
>JBKOXW010000287.1:0-16305 GCA_046744115.1 Actinomycetota bacterium
CGTGGCCCGGATGATCCAGGCGCCGATCTTCCACGTGAACGGCGACGACCCGGAGGCCTGCGTCCGGGTGGCGAAGCTCGCCGTCGAGTACCGCCGGGAGTTCAAGAAGGACGTCGTCATCGACATGGTGTGCTACCGGCGCCGAGGGCACAACGAGAGCGACAACCCGTCGTTCACCCAGCCGCTGATGTACGACATCATCGACGCCAAACGCTCGGTCCGAAAGCTCTACACCGAGGCGCTGATCGGCCGCGGAGACATCACGCTGGCCGAGGCCGAGGAGGCGCTGCGCGACTTCCAGGAGCAGCTGGAGCGCGTGTTCAACGAGACTCGCGACGCCTCCGGGCAGCCGAAGCCGCCACCGGTAATGGCGGTACCGCCCTCGGAGCCCGTGCAGACCGCGGTCAGCCAGGAGGTGCTGAAGCGGATCGCGGACGCGTACGCTTCGCTGCCGGACAGCTTCACCGTCCACCCGCGACTCAAGCCGCAGCTGGACCGGCGGGTCGCGATGGCCACCGAGGGCGGCATCGACTGGGGTTTCGGCGAGCTGCTCGCGTTCGGGTCGCTGCTGCTCGACGGCGTCCCGGTGCGACTGTCCGGTCAGGACAGCCGGCGCGGCACGTTCGTGCAGCGGCACGCCGTGCTGGTCGACCGGCGCACCGGTGTCGAGTACACCCCGCTGAAGAACCTCGACGACGGGCAGGCACCGTTCTGGGTGTACGACTCGCTGCTGTCGGAGTTCGCCGCGATGGGCTTCGAGTACGGCTACTCGGTCGCCAACGCGACGGCGCTGGTCTGCTGGGAGGCGCAGTTCGGCGACTTCGCCAACGGCGCGCAGACGATCGTCGACGAGTTCATCTCCTCGGGCGAGGCGAAGTGGGCCCAGCGGTCCCGGCTGACGCTGCTGCTCCCGCATGGCTACGAGGGGCAGGGCCCCGACCACTCCAGCGCGCGGATCGAGCGCTTCCTGCAGCTGTGCGCCGAGGACAACATGACCGTCGCGCTGTGCACCACGCCGGGCAACTACTTCCACCTGCTGCGCCGGCAGGCGCTCTCGCCGACCCAGCGGCCGCTGGTCGCCTTCACGCCGAAGTCGCTGCTGCGGCTGCGGGCCGCGCAGTCCGCGGTCGAGGAGTTCACCACCGGCGCCTTCCAGCCGGTGCTGCCCGATACCGGCGTCGGCGGCCAGCCGCTGGATCCCGGCGCGGTCCGGCGGGTGCTGCTCTGCACCGGCAAGGTCTACTACGACCTCGCCGCCCGGCGTGCCCAGCAGGAGGTCGCCGACACCGCGATCGTCCGGGTCGAGCAGATCCACCCGTGGCCGGGCGAGCAGATCGCCGACGTGCTCGCCGGCTTCCCAGCCGCGCGGGAGTACCGCTGGGTGCAGGAGGAGCCGGAGAACATGGGCGCTTGGTGCTTCGTGGCCACCCGGCTGTCCGACTACCTCCCCGAGGGCGCCCGGCTCGAGCGCCGGTCACGGCCGGCCTCGGCCAGTCCGGCCCCCGGCTCGGCCAAGGTGCACGAGGAGCAGCAGCGGGTGCTGGTCGAGTCCGCGTTCGCGGACTGACGCTCGCCGACCGGGTAGGGCGCGAGGCAGCCATGTACTTCACCGACCGGGGCATCGAGGAGCTGACCGAGCGGCGCGGCGAGGAGACGGTCACCCTCGGCTGGCTGGCCGACCGGCTGCAGGCGTTCGTCGATCTCAACCCGGAGTTCGAGACACCGGTGGAGCGGTTGGCGACCTGGCTGGCCCGCGCCGACGACGAGGAGTGACCGGGCTCGCCGGTCAGGGCCCGAGCTCGCCGCGCACCCAGGCGTCGACCCGGTCCGCCAGCACCGCCAGCGGCAGCGACCCGGCGCCGAGCACGACGTCGTGGAACGCCCGGATGTCGAAGCCGTCGAGCCGCTGCTCGGCGTCGGCCCGGACCCGCTGGATCTCCAGCCGGCCAACCATGTACGCCAGCGCCTGCGCCGGGTCTGCGATGTAGCGGTCGATCTCGACGTCGATCTCCTGCGGCGCCATCGCCGCGTTCGCCCGCATGAACTCGACCGCCCGCTCCCGCGTCCAGCCCAGCGCGTGCATGCCGGTGTCGACCACCAGCCGGCAGGCCCGCATCGAGTCGCCCGCGACCATGCCGAGCCGGGCCAGGTCATCGCTGTAGACGCCCATCTCGTCGGCGATCCGCTCGCTGTACAGGCCCCAACCCTCGTCGTACGCGGTCAGCTCGACGACCCGGCGCAGCGTCGGCACGTCCCGCAGCTCCTGGGTGAGCGCGCTCTGGAAGTGGTGGCCCGGGACCGCCTCGTGGAACGCCGTCGACTCCAGCGAGTGCCGCGGCTGCTGCTCCGGCTCGTGCGTGCTCTGCCAATAGGTGCCCGGGCGCGAGCCGTCCAGCGCCGCCGGCATGTAGTAGGCACCGGGCGCGCGTGCCGCCTCGGCCTCGGGCACCGCCTCGATCACGCATCGCTGCGCCGGCAGCCGCCCGAACCAGCCCTGCGCCGCCTGCTCGGCCCGCGCGACCGCGCGGCGTGCCGCGTCGAGGATCTCCTCCGCGCTGCGGAAGCGGAGGTCGGGGTCCTCGCGGAGCCGGCGCCGCACCTCGGCCGGGTCCGCCGTGCCGAGCGTCGCCCGACCCAGCTCGGCGTACTCCTCGTCGAGCCGGGCGACGACATCGAGGCCGACGCGGTGCAGGTCCTCGGGCGTGCGGTCGGTCGTCGTCTGGGCCCGGACGAGCGTCGCGTAGCTCTGCGCGCCGCCCGGCAGCCAGCTCAGGCCGACGTGCTCGTCGTCGCGGCCGTGCGGGACGACCTCGTCGGCGAGCACGTCCCGGTAGCGGCGGAACGCGGGTCGGACGACGTCGGCAAGCACCCGCTCCCGGTCGGCCCGGAACCGATCGGCCCCATCCCACCCGGCCGGCGGCTCGGGCCGGGCCAGCGGGTCGTGGTCGGGATCGGCAAGGTACCGGTCGACCTGGCCGACCGCGGCGCGGGCCAGCCGTGCCACCGGCGTGAGCCCGCTCGCCACGCCGGCCCGCTGCCGGTCGGCCGCCTCCTCGAGGTACCGCCCGACCTCGCCCAGCCGCTGCAGGTACGCCTCCGCATGGGCCGGCTCGGCGAGCGGCAGCAGCGGCAGGAACGTCAGCAGGCCGGACGCCGGGGCCACGAACAGGTCGGTGACCTGCCACTCCAGCTGGCGGGTGTCCAGGGTGTCGGCGGTGTCCGCGGCGACCGTCCGGACGACCTCGACGGTGACCCGATCCGGCGGATCGAGCCCGGCCGGGTCGGCGGCGGCCGCGGCGGCTGCCAGCGCGCGCAGCCGGGCGGCCCGCGCGCGTTCGGTCTCCTCGGTCAGGTCGGCCAGCCGCGCGTCGAAGTCGTGGAAGCCGAGCAGCGACGCGCGGACGGGCTCGACCTCCAGCCACTCCTGCAGCAGGTCGTCGGCAAGCTGGCGGGCGGTCGAGGTCTCCATGGACCCGGAGTATGGACCGAACGCCCGACAGTCCCGGAAGCAGCAGCCTGCCTGGACACTGGGCCGGTAGTGAGCGGCTGGGTCAACCGCCGCATGCGCTACGCCTGCGCATCCCCCTGGTGTCCGCCGAGTGGCAAGGGCCAGCTCTGGGCGGTGGGATGGTCAAGGACGCCGCGTCATCGCCAGTAGGCCCACTCCGGAGGCGGCCGGGGCGGCGGCGGTCGGGGTGGCCGCAGCCGCTGGCCCATTAGCGCCACGAACCCGGCGCCGAGGACGAACCCGACGACGTGCACCAGGTACGCCACCTGCCCTCCGCCGGACAGGCCAGCGCCCTGCGCGTACACCGCCTGCAGGATGAACCACAGCCCGAGCACCATCCACGCCGGCAGCCGCAGCGGGATGAAGAACAGGAAGCTGACCAGGCCGAGCACCCTGGCCCGCGGGAAGAGGACCAGGTACGCGCCGAGCACGCCCGAGATCGCGCCGGACGCGCCGACCAGCGGCTCGATCGAGCTCGGCCGGGTCAGCGCGAACGCGTACGTCGAGATCACCCCGACCAGCAGGTAGAACAGCAGGAACCGGACCCGGCCGAAGCGATCCTCGACGTTGTTGCCGAAGACCCACAGGTAGAGCATGTTGCCGATCAGGTGCAGCCAGCCGCCGTGCACGAAGATCGACGTGATCGCGGACAGCCAGGGCTGCTTCGTGTAGTCCGGCCGGGCCACGAAGCATCGGTCTCGCCCGGCGGCGCCGCCGACGGTGTTCGGCAGCTGCCTGTTGTGGGTCAGCTCGGTCGGCACCGCGCCCCACTCCAGGAAGTACGCCTGCTGCTCGCAGAGCTGAGCCGTCGAGGGCGAGCCGAACAGCGGCGCCCGCGCCACCGGCGACAGCACGAACACCGCGATGTTGATCGCGATGAGCACCCAGGTGACGTACGGCGGTCGACGGGTCGGGTTGTCGTCGTGGATCGGGATGACCACGAGCCCACTCTGCCCTCTCGCCGGCGCAGACCCCCAGTCGGCCTGGTCAGCCCGCCTGTTCAGGCGGGCAGGTCACGCGGCACCGGTCAGACGCGGACGACGCCCTCCTGCCGGGCGGCGTCCGCCACCGCCGCGGCCACCGACGGCGCGACCCGCTCGTCGAACGGGCTCGGCACGATGAGGTCCGCGCGCAGCTCCCCGGCCACCACCGCGGCCAGCGCCCCGGCCGCGGCCAGCTTCATCCGCTCGGTGATCGCGGTCGCACCGGCGTCCAGCGCGCCGCGGAACACGCCCGGGAAGGCGAGCACGTTGTTGATCTGGTTCGGGTAGTCGCTGCGGCCGGTCGCGACGACGCGCGTGTACCGCCGTGCCACCTCCGGGTGGATCTCCGGATCCGGGTTGGCCAGCGCGAAGACGATCGCGTCCGGTGCCATCCGGGCGACCGCGTCCTCGGGCACGCGCCCGGCCGAGACGCCGAGGAAGACGTCCGCGCCGGTCATCGCGTCGGCGAGCGAGCCGCGCAGGCCGGCCCGGTTCGTCCGCTCGGCGAGGTCGGCCTTGACCGGGCTGAGGTCAGTCCGGCCGAGCTCGATGATGCCGCGGGTGTCGGCGACCGCGATGTCTCCGATCCCGGCGGCGAGCAGGATCCGGGTGCATGCGACGCCGGCCGCCCCGGCACCGGAGACGACCACCCGCAGGTCGGCCAGCGATCGGCCGGTGAGCAGCGCGGCGTTGCGCAGCGCGGCGAGCACGACGATCGCGGTGCCGTGCTGGTCGTCGTGCATGACCGGGATATCCAGCCGGTCCCGCAGCCGGTCCTCGATCGCGAAGCAGCGCGGTGCGCTGATGTCCTCCAGGTTGATGCCGCCGAACGAGGGGGCGAGGCGGACGACGGTGTGCACGATCTCGTCCGGGTCGGTGGTGTCCAGCGCGACCGGCACCGCGTCCAGCCCGCCGAACCGCTTGAACAGGCACGCCTTGCCTTCCATCACCGGCAGCGAGGCGCGCGGCCCGATGTCGCCGAGGCCGAGCACCGCGGTGCCGTCGGTGACGACCGCGACCAGCCGGGCGGCCCAGGTGTAGCGGGCCGCGAGCGCGGGCTCCCCGGCGATCGCGGTGCAGACCTCGGCGACGCCGGGGGTATAGGCCAGCGACAGGTCGTCCCGGTTGCGCAGCGGCGCGGTGCTGCGTACCTCCAGCTTGCCGCCCTCGTGCAGGGCGAACACCGGGTCGGTGCGCAGGATCGGTGGCACGGCCGTCACGTCGCCTCCCGTCGAAGGTGGGGAGTGTGCCACAGCAGCGCGGGCTCGGGCCGTGATGCAGGCCACCCTGCTACGGTCGGGCCGGTGAAGGTACGCGAACTTCTCGTCCCCGGCGCCTGGGAGTTCACCCCCGTCCAGCACCGCGACGACCGCGGCGCCTTCCTCGAGTGGTACCGGGCGGACGTCTTCGCGGACGCGGTCGGCCACCCGCTGACGCTGGCCCAGACGAACACGAGCGTCTCCCGCCGCGGCACGCTGCGCGGGGTGCACTTCGCGGACCTGCCTCCGAGCCAGGCCAAGTACGTGTTCTGCCCGCGCGGCGCGGCGCTGGACGTGGTGGTCGACATCCGGGTCGGCGCGCCCACGTTCGGCAGCTGGGACGCGGTGCGGTTGGACGACGTCGAGCGGCGGGCGGTGTATGTCGCCGAGGGGCTCGGTCACGCGTTCCTCGCGCTCACCGACGACACGGTCGTGACCTACCTCTGCTCCGCCGGATACGCGCCAGGGCGGGAGCACGGCGTGCATCCGCTGGACCCGGACCTCGGCCTGCCGTGGCCGGCCGACGTGCCGCCGCTGCTGTCGCCAAAGGACGCGGCCGCGCCCACGCTGGCCGAGGCGCGTGATCGGTCGCTGCTTCCGTCTTACGACGACTGTCTGGCCTACTACGCCGCGCTGAACGCCGGCTGATCTGAAAGAACCCCTTCACATTCCCCCAACGCCGTGCCACGATGTGAAGGGATTCCTTCAGATCGGAGCACGACCGATGGCACAGGCCGAGCGCCGCCGCACCATCAGCGATGTCCGCGCGCTCGCCGCGCTCGCCCATCCCATCCGGGTCGCCCTGCTCGACCGCCTCATGGCGATTGGACCCAGCACAGCAAGCGAGTGCGCCGACGCGGTCGGCGCCTCGGCCTCGAACTGCAGCTGGCACCTGCGCCAGCTGGCCCGGTACGGGCTGGTCGAGCGGGTCGAGTCGAGCGACGGGCGGGAGCGTCCCTGGCGCGCTGCCGCCACCGGGTTCAGCTACGGCCTCCCGGGCGATGGACCGACCGAGCGCGCCGTGCACGAGACCCTCATCGACACCCAGCTCGACCTGGAGACCCGGCTGTTCCGGTCCTACCTCCGGGACGAGGACCGTCTCGACCAGCGGTGGCGGGAGGCCGCCAACCACGCCACGTACGGCCTCCGGCTCACCCCGGACGAACTGCGCCGGCTTGTCTCGGCGCTGGACGCCGCGATCCGCCCCTTCATCGGCATGACCCGGCGCGACGCGCCCGACGAGGCGCAGCCGGTGCACCTGAGCCTGTGGGCCTTCCTGCACCCGGACGCCGCCGCCGCGAACCGGCGGCCGGACCGATGACGGCGGCCCCGGACGGGGTGGGCCGGCGCGGCCTGCTCCGCCGGCCAGCGTTCCGGCGGCTGTGGCTGGCCGGTCTGGTCACCGAGACCGGGGACTGGTTGCTGCTGATCGCGCTGCCGGTGTTCGTCCTGAAGTTGACCGGCTCCGCCCTGGTCACCTCGACCGTGTTCCTGCTGGAGCTGGTGCCGACGCTGGTGCTCGGCCCGATCGCCGGCGTGCTGGCCGACCGCTGGGACCGGCGGCGCACGCTGGTCGGGGTCAGCCTCGCGCAGGCCGCGCTCCTGCTGCCGCTGCTCGCCGTCGACGGCCGCGGCGACCTGTGGATCGTGTACGCCGTCACGGTCGCCGAGTCCGCGCTGGCCACCCTGAACGAGCCGGTGCGGATGGCACTGCTCCCCGCGCTCGTGCCGGCCGACGACCTGGTCGCCGCGAACGGCCTCACCGGCCTGGCGTCCAACCTCGCCCGCCTGGCCGGCGGCGCGCTGGGCGGCGTGCTGCTCGCGGTCGGCGGTCTCGGCGGCGTCGTGCTTGCCGACGCGGTGACGTTCGGCGTCGCCGCCGCGCTGCTCGCGAGTCGGGCCGGAGCGGGCCGACCGGCCGGGGACCGCCGACCGGCCGGGGATGGCGGGCCGGCCGGGGATGGTGGGCCGGAGGCGGCGCGGGAGCACGGACTGCTCCGGCCGCTGCTGGACGGGCTCGCGGTGATCCGAGGCGACCGCCGGCTGCGCGGCACGCTCTCGGTCTTCGCCCTGATGTCGCTCGCCCAGGGCGCGTTCGTGGTGCTGTTCGTGCTGTTCGTGGTCCGTTCCCTGGACGGCGGCAGCGCCGAGGTCGGCCTGCTGCGCGGGGTGCAGGCCATCGGCGGCATCGTCGGCGGGCTGCTGGTCGGCACCCTCGCCCGCCGGCTGGCGCCGCCGACCCTGGTGGGGCTCAGCCTCATCGGGTTCGGCCTGGTCGATGCCGCGATCTGGAACGGGCCGGCGATGACCACCGCGCTGGCGCTCTACCTGGGCCTGTTCATCGCCGCCGGCGTGCCCGGCATCGGCGCCGTCGCTGGGCTCACCACGCTGATCCAGAGCCTCACGCCCGACCGCTACCGGGCCCGGGTCATCAGCGCCCACGTCGCCGTCTTCGGCGCGCTGCAGGCGCTCGGCATGCTGGTCGCCGGGCTGCTCAGCGACTCGGTCAGCCTGCTCGTGCTGCTCAACGCGCAGGCCGCGCTGTACGTCCTCGCCGGGCTGGTGGCGCTGCGGATGCTGGCGGCGCGGCGGCCGGAGGCGGTCAGCGCCGGGACCGCCTGAGCGGCCAGTACCGCAACACCACCCGGCCGACCACGTCGGCGGCTCCGTACCGGCGGCTGTCGTCGGTGACCAGGCTGTTGTCGCCCTCCACCCACCAGCCCTCGTCCTGCCGGCGGACGGCGCGCTTGACCACGAGCAGGTCGGGCCGGGCCCGGAACCGGGCCAGCACCATGTCGCCGGGGCGGATCCGGCCGCCGCGCCGGACCACGACGGAGTCGCCGTGCCGCAGCGCCGGCACCATCGACGGCCCGGCCACCCGCACCCGGAAGTACGGCCAGCGCACGCGCGTCATGGTCGCTCCTGCGGGTATCCGAGGCCGGGAGTAGGGTCCACTCGGAGATCATGACAAGCCCGGACGAACTCAGACGGAGGTCCCCCATGCGGCCACCCCGACTGCTCGCACCTCGCATCGTTGCCCATGCCCACTGTGACCTGCCGTGCGGCGTCTACGACCCGGCCCAGGCCCGGATCGAGGCCGAGTCGGTCAAGGCGATCATGCAGAAGTACCAGGACAACGAGGACCCGGTCTTCCGTACCCGGGCGCTGATCATCAAGGAGCAGCGCGCCGAGCTGGTCAAGCACCACCTGTGGGTGCTGTGGACGGACTACTTCAAGCCCAACCACTTCGAGAAGTACCCGCAGCTGCACGATCTGTTCAACCGGGCGACGAAGGCGGCCGGCGCGGCCGGCGGCAAGGGCAAGGTCGACCCGGCAGACGGGCAGCAGCTGCTCGACCTGGTCGACGAGATCGCCAAGATCTTCTGGGAGACCAAGCAAGGGTGAGCGCGCCGCCGCAGGTGCACCGCACCGCGGAGTCCGGCGCCGGCGAGTCCGGCGGCGACCAGGAGTACGCCGGTGAGCTGTGGCTCGTCCGGCATGGCGAGACCGAATGGAGTCGCACCCGGCGGCACACCGGCGTCACCGACGTGCCGCTGACGCCCCGCGGCGAGGAGCAGGCGGCCGCGCTCGGGCCGATGCTGCTCCGGCTGGCGCCGGTGCTGGTGCTCGTCAGCCCGCGGCTGCGGTCCCGGCGTACCGCCGAGCTCGCCGGCCTCGTTGTGTCCGCTGTGGACGATAATCTGTCCGAATGGGACTACGGAGAGTACGAGGGGCTTACGACCGCGCAGATCCGGGTCGCCCGACCCGGGTGGACGATCTGGAACGGCGACCCGCCGGGCGGGGAGACCGCCGCGCAGGTCGGCGCCCGGGCCGAGCGCGCGCTCGGCCGGATCCGGGCCGGGCTCGCCCGCGGGAATGTCATCGTGGTCACCCATGGCCACTTCGGTAGGGTGCTGGCGGCTCGCTGGCTGGGGCTCGACCCGACCGGCGGCCGGCTGTTCGCGCTGGAACCCGCCGCGCCGTGCGTGCTGGGCACCGAGCACGCACGGCCGGTGGTGCGGCACTGGAACCTGGCCACGCCGGCTCGCTGACGACCGACCGAGGCAGCCGGCCGAGAGACAGCCGGACCCGCGACACACGAGGAGGAGCGCGTGACCGAGGACGCCTCACGCGCCGGCGCCGCCCGGACCGATCGGGCCGGCGACGTGGTCGAGCTCCGGCTGCCCGCCGACAGCGCGTACCTGTCCGTGCTGCGGACCGCGACCGCCGGCCTCGCTGCCCGCCTCGACTTCACCCTGGACGAGATCGAGGACCTGCGCATCGCCGTCGACGAGGCGTGCGCCCTGCTGCTGCCCGACGCGGTCGACGGCGCGCAACTTTCCTGCCTGTTCGCTATGTCGCCGGAGGCGCTGAGCGTGACCGTCAGCGTGCCCAGCCGGACAGGCCGGATGCCGGCGCGGAACACGTTCGCCTGGACCGTCCTCGGCGCGCTGGCCGGCGAGGTGGACACCCGGACGCAGCCGGACGGGCAGGTGTCGCTCACTCTGGTCAAGCGGCGGGGCGGGCGGGCATGAGCCAGTCGCCGATCCCCACCGACGCCGACGACACCCGGCAGGACAGCCGCGAAGCGGCCCGCGAGCTGTTCGAGCAGCTGGCGGCGCTGCCGGAGGGTGCGCCCGGGCGATCCGCGATTCGTGACCGGCTCGTCGAGGACCACCTGCCCCTGGTCGAGTACCTGGCCCGCCGGTTCGCCGGCCGCGGCGAGCCGCTCGATGACCTGGTCCAGGTCGGCACGATCGGGCTGATCAAGGCCGTGGACCGGTTCGACCTCGAGCGCGGCGTCGAGTTCTCCACGTACGCGACGCCGACCGTGGTCGGCGAGATCAAGCGGCACTTCCGGGACAAGGGTTGGACGGTGCGGGTCCCGCGGCGGCTGCAGGAGCTGCGGGCGACGCTGACCAGCGCGACCGCGGACCTGACGCAGACCCTCGGCCGGGCGCCGACGGTCGCCGAGCTGTCCGCGCACCTCAACCTCGGCGAGGAGGAGATCATCGAGGGGCTGGAGTCGGCGAACGCCTACACCGCGGTGTCCTTGGAGGCGAGCGACAGCAACGGCGGCCTGTCCGTGGCCGATACGCTCGGCGAGCACGACGAGGCGCTCGAAGGCGTCGAGTACCGGGAGTCGATCAAGCCGCTGCTGGACACCCTGCCGCCGCGCGAGCGGCGCATCCTCATGCTGCGGTTCTTCGGCAACCTCACCCAGTCTCAGATCGCCAGCGAGCTCGGCATCTCGCAGATGCACGTGTCCCGGCTGCTGGCCCGCACGCTGGCGCACCTCCGGGAGCGCCTCATGGTCGACGAGTAGTCGCGACTCGTCAGAACCGGGGCGGCGGGCGCTCCAGCGCCTCCCGCGCCTCCGGGGTGAACAGCAGGTACAGCTCGGCCGCCGCGAGTATCAGCACCGGCACGCCGTACACCGGCTGGCCGGACGGGACGGCCAGGCTGTAGCCGACGGGAAGCGCGAGCAGCTGCAGCACGATCATCGGCGACCGGCTCCAGCCTCGTCCCCGCGCCAGCCCGCGGGCGAGCAGCACGAGGACCACCGCGCCCGCAAGCGCGAGGACGGCCACCGCCAGCCCGCCACTGCTGCTGGTCGGCCGGCCGAACGCGGTCTTGCCCGCCTCGAACAGCCCGAGCCCGGCCAGCGCGGCGCCCTGCACGGCGGCGATGACCGCGGCGATCCGTACCGCCCGGGGCGGGCTCGCCGCCGGCGGTGGCTGCTCCGGCACGGACGCGAGAGTATGCCATCGGCCGGCGGGCGCGCCGGCTCGGCGGTGCGCCGGCGTACGCCGGGCGGCGCTGCGCGCCTCGGCCGGCGGATCACCGGCCCCCTGGTGGGTACGCTGCGGAAATGCGCGCACTCCTCGTCGTCAACCCCGCGGCGACCACGACCACCCGGAAGGCGCGCGAGGTGATCTTCCGGGCGCTCGCCACGGATCTGAAGGTCGAGGTCGAGGAGACCAGCCACCGCGGTCACGCGGCCGCGCTGGCCTGCCGAGCCGCGCGCGATGGCGTGGAGATCGTCGTCGCGCTCGGCGGCGACGGCACTGTGAACGAGGTGGTCAACGGCGTGCTGACGGACGGCCCGCGGCCCGACCTGCCGGCGCTCGCGGTGGTGCCAGGCGGCGGGACGAACGTCTTCGCCCGAACCCTCGGCCTGCCGCAGGATCCGATCGAGGCCACCGGCGAGATCATCGACGCGCTCCGGTCGGGCCGCAGCCGGCGGATCGGCCTCGGCATGGCCGACGACCGCTGGTTCACGTTCAACGCCGGCATGGGCTTCGACGCCGAGGTGGTACGCCGGATCGAGCGGCGGCGCCGGGCCGGCGAGGCGCACAGCCAAGAGCGGTACGTCCGCGCCGCGGTGGCCCACTTCCTGTCCGGATACGACCGCCGCCACCCCGCCATCACGCTGGAGCGTCCGGGCGAGGACCCGGTGCCCGGGCTGTACTTCGCCCTCGTCACGAACACCGCGCCGTGGAGCTTCCTGCGCGGCCGCCCGGTGAACCCCAGCCCGGAGGCCTCGTTCGAGCAGGGTTTGGACCTGTTCGCGCCGCGCACCATGCGCATCGTGCCCATGCTGCGATACGTGGCACAGGTGCTGCGGTCCGCACCGCGCCCGCGCGGGCGCAAGCTGCTCCGCCTGCACGACCTGGGCGAGTTCACGCTGCGCGCCGATCGGCCCATGGCGTTCCAGGTCGACGGCGACTACCTGGGCGAGCGCGAGGCGGTGCGGTTCTCCGCCGTGCCGGGCGCGCTGCGCGTGATCTTGTAGGCGCTATCGCGTGAGCACGGTGAGTGCCCGACCATCACGGGGCGCGATGGTGCCCCGATGCCCGCTTCGTGCAACTATGGCCTGAATCTTGGCCTCGCCGCGTGACCATCCCGCCGGTACCATGGCGAGGAATCCGCCCGAAGGGAGCATTGTCTGCCGACCGGTGGGCTGACAGGCTGACGCAGCGTCACCCCACGAACGGTGACGTTGTTCACGAGGGCCTCCGTGGCGCTTGATCACCCTTGACAACGAGGGACCTCGTGAAAGGATTCACAAGCAGCCCGAAGCGCTGTGCTCTGGCATCGTGCTGAGCGGCAGCCACCGACGTGACAGGGAGTGTTGACGCAATGGATTGGCGCCACCGCGCGCTCTGCCGTGACGAGGACCCGGAGCTGTTCTTCCCGATCGGCAACACCGGGCCAGCGCTACAGCAGATCGAGCAGGCGAAGGCCGTCTGCCGCCGCTGCCCCGTGACCGACGAGTGCCTGGGCTGGGCGCTGGAGACCGGCCAGGACGCCGGCGTCTGGGGTGCCATGAGCGAGGACGAGCGCCGGGCGCTCAAGCGCCGGGGAGCCCGGACGCGGGCGCGGATGGCATAGCAGGTCCAGCGCCCATGCGGCCCGGCACCCAGGTGCCGGGCCGTTGCACATCTCCCATCGGTCCTATCGACGGCGGGTGAGCGGCACCCGGACGACGGCCTCGGTGCCGCGCGGTGCTCGTCGCCGCACGGCGATCGTGCCGCGCAGCTCCGCCTCCACCACCGTCCGGACGATCTGCAGGCCCAGCCGGTCGCTGCGGTCCAGGGAGAAGCCCTCGGGCAGCCCCCGACCGTCGTCGGCCACCAGTACCTCGAGCCAGCGGCTGACGCGATGGGCCCGCACCTCCACCGTGCCGGTGCGGCCACCGGCGAAGGCGTGCTCTACCGCGTTCTGCACCAGCTCGGTGAGCACCATGATCAGAGCCGTGGCGAGGTGCGCGGTGAGCGTGCCGAACGATCCGGCGCGGTGCAGCCGGACCCGCCGGCCTGCCCCGGCGACATCGCCGAGCATGTCGAGCAGCCGGTCGACGACGCCGTCGAAGGCGACCCGCTCGTCCAGCGACAGCGACAGCGTCTCGTGTACCAGCGCGATCGAGGCGACCCGCCGTTCGGACTCCTCCAGCGCGGCCTTCGCCTGCGGCACGCCGACCCGCCGGGCCTGCAGCCGCAGCAGCGCGGCAACGGTCTGCAGGTTGTTCTTCACCCGGTGGTGGATCTCCCGGATCGTGGCGTCCTTGCTCATCAGCTGCTGGTCCCGGCGACGCACCTCGGTGACGTCCCGGACCAGCACCAGCGCGCCCAGCGACTCGCCGCGCGGGCGCAGCGGGATCGCCCGGAACAGCACGATGGCGCCGCGGGCCTCGACCTCCATCCGCAGTGGTGCCTCGCCCGCGAGCGCCTGCTGGATGCGTTCGGCGAACTCGGCGGCGTCGAATGGATCACGGACCAGCGACCGGGTCAGCGGCGCCAGCTTGGCATCCAGCACGTTGCCGGTGACGCCGAGCCGCCGATACGCCGAGAGCGCGTTCGGGCTGGCATAGACGACGACGCCGGTCCCATCCAGCCGCAGCAGACCGTCGCCGGCGCGGGGTCCGGTGTGCATTTCGACGACCTGCCCGGGCGCCGGGAACGTGCCGTCGGCCACCATCTGGCACAGGTCGGCCGCGCCGTGCAGGTAGGCGAGCTCGAGCTGGGACGGGCTCCGCGCGGCGGCCAGGTTCGTGTCGCGTGCCAGCACGGCGAGCGTCCGGCCCGCGCGCCGCACCGGGATCGCCTCCCGCCGCAGCGGCACTGCGCCGCCCCAGTCCGGGTCGGACTCGCGGAAGATGCGCTCCTCGCGGTACGCCGCCGCGAGCGGGGGCGCCTCGGCCTCGCTGGCCAGCCGGCCCACGTGGTCGTCGTGGTACGCCGTCGGCCCGGTGGTGGGCCGCACCTGCGCCACGCAGAGGAACGCCCCGTCGTCGGCCGGCACCCAGAGCAGCAGGTCGGCGAAGGACAGGTCGGCGAGCAGCTGCCACTCTCCGACCAGCAGCTGCAGGTGCTCCAGATCGGCCGGCTCGAGCGCGGTGTGCTCGGCAAGCAGCTCGTAGAGCGTGGACACGCAGTCGAGGGTGCCAGAACGGCGAGCGTCGCGGCGGGCCGGTTGCTCGCGGCCCGGCTGCTCGTTCCCCGGATGGGGGCTGCCAGACTGCGGCGGTGACCGAGCTTCGGGCTGCCGAGCCCCGCGCCGCCCGGGCCGCCGACTCCCGGGCCGCCGACTCCCGGACCGCCGACCTGGTGCGCCGCGACCTGCGCGCGGTGTGGCATCCGTTCACCCAGCACGCGGTCTGGCCGTCCGACGACCCGCTGGTCATCGACCGGGCCGAGGGCTGCTACCTCTACGACTCGGACGGCCGCCGGTACCTCGACGGGGTGTCGTCGTTATGGGTCACCGTCCATGGCCACCGCGAGCCCGCGATCGACTCGGCGATCCGGGCCCAGCTCGACCGGCTCGACCACTCGACGTTCCTCGGGCTGACGCACGAGCCGGGGATCGCGCTCGCCGAGGAACTGCTCCGGGTCGCGCCGCCGGGGCTCAGCCGGGTCTTCTATGCCGGCGACGGCTCGTCCGCGGCCGAGGCGGCGATCAAGATGGCGTACCAGGCCACCGCGCAGCGCGGCGAGGACCGGCCCTGGTTCGTGCACGTAGCCGAGGGCTACCACGGCGACACGCTCGGCGCGGTGAGCATCGGCGGCATCGACCTGTTCCACGCCACTTACCGGCCGATCCTGCTGCGGACCAGGATGATCTCCTCCCCCGGCGTGCTTGCCGACGGGCAGACCCGCGCCGAGCGCGCCGCCGAGGTGGTGGACGAACTGGGCGCGCTGATGCGGCGGGAGGGCGACCGGGTGTGCGCGGTCGTGCTGGAGCCGATGGTGCAGGCGGCCGGCGGCATGCTCACCCACGATGCCGGGTTCCTGCGCGGGGTGCGGGCGCTGTGCGACGAGTACGGCCCGGCGATGGTGGCCGACGAGGTGGCGACGGGCATCGGCGCGACCGGCCGGTGGTGGGCGGTCGAGCACGCCGGCGTCGCGCCGGACCTGCTGGTCGTCGGCAAGCGGTTGACCGGCGGCTACCTGCCGCTGTCCGCGGTGCTCACCACCGAGGCGATGTACGAGGCATTCATCGGCCCACCGTCGGCCGGCCGGACGTTCTTCCACGGGCACACGTATACGGCCAACCCGCTCTGCTGCGCGGCCGCGCTGGCGAACCTCGGGCTGATACACGAACGGTCCACAGTGGAGCGGTCCGCTCTGCTGGGGACGCTGCTGGGCGAGCTGTTGGCGCCGCTGGCCGGCTGGGACGCCGTGGTCGAGGTACGCCGGCTCGGCACCATGACCGGCATCGAGGTACGCAGCGTCGGCGAACGCACCGGCTTCGAGGTGTGCCGCCGGGCCCGCGACCGCGGCGTGATCGTCCGCCCGCTTGGGGACGTCGTCGTGCTCATGCCCCCACTCGGCATCGCCGACGCCGACCTGGCCCACCTGGTCGGCGCCGTCGGAGACGCCATCGGCGAGGTCGTCCAGTGACCGCCGACCCACCGCTCCTCGCGCCCGGCGGGGCGACGGCCCTGGGTGCCGCGGCCCGTGAACCCACGACCGGCCACCGCCCGACCAGCCACTCCCCGGCCGGCGAGGCGCCGGCACGCGAGGCTCCGACCGGCCAGCCCGCGGCCGGAACG
>JBKOXW010000180.1:0-9683 GCA_046744115.1 Actinomycetota bacterium
TACGCCATCGACACGCTCCGCGACCTGCACGCCCAGCGGCCGGACGCGGAGCTGTTCTTCATCACCGGCGCCGACGCGCTGGAGCAGATCCTGTCCTGGAAGGACGCCGACGAGCTGTTCGCCCTCGCCCACTTCGTCGGCGTCACCAGGCCGGGCTACCCGCTGTCGGCGGCGCACCTGCCGGAGGACACCGTGAGCCTGGTCGAGGTGCCGGCCATGGCGATCTCGTCGAGCTCGTGCCGGCAGCGGGTCGCGCAGGGCCAGCCGGTCTGGTATCTGGTGCCGGACGGCGTCGTGCAGTACATCGGCAAGCACCGGCTGTACCGGTCGTGAGAGGCTGGGCACAGACAAACCGCCCACGACCTCGGGGAGAGAACGCCGCACGTGACCGCATCCGACCAGGCCCGGCGCCTCGCCCTGGTTGCCGCCCAAGCCGCCGCCGACAAGCTCGCCCGCGACATCGTGCTCATCGACGTGAGCGAGCGCCTGGTGATCACCGACGTGTTCGTCATCGCCTCCGCCCCGAGCGAGCGACAGGTGGAGGCGATCGTGGACGAGGTCGAGCTGAAGCTGCGCCAGCAGGGGACCAAGCCGGTGCGGCGAGAGGGCGAGCGGGAGGGCCGCTGGGTGCTGCTGGACTACGTGGACGTGGTCGTGCACGTGCAGCACGCGGAGGAGCGCACGTACTACGCGCTGGAGCGGCTGTGGAAGGACTGCCCGCGGGTGCCGTTCACCGAGGCGCAGTCGGCCACCGTCGGCGCGGACAGCGCCGAGCTGCCGTGAACGAGCGAGCATCGAGGCGCCCCTGCGCCGAGGAGCGCAGCGAGCGGGGCGATGAGCGCTTGCGCGAAGAGCAGGGCGCATGAGCGCGCGGCGGGTCCTGCTCTGGCGACACGGCCGCACGGCGTGGAACGTGCAGCGCCGGTTCCAGGGCCAGGCCGACCCGCCGCTGGACGCCGCCGGGCGTGAGCAGGCCCGGATGGCCGCGGCGATGCTGGCTTCGTTCGAGCCGGTCGCGATCGTCTCCAGCGACCTGATCCGCGCCGCCCAGACCGCCGAGCCGCTGGCGGCGCTGACCCGGCTTCCCGCGACCCTCGACCCCCGCCTCCGGGAGCGGTCCCTCGGCCGCTGGGAGGGGCTCAACCGGGACGAGGTCGCCGAGCGGTACCCGAAGGAGTACGCCGACTGGCTGGCCGGGCGCGAGGATGCGCAGGTCGGCAGCGAGCCGCGGCGGGCCCTGGCCGATCGCGCCCTCGCTGCGCTGCACGACACCACCGGCGACACGGTCGTGCTGGTCACCCACAGCGCCACCGCGATGGCGCTGACCGGTCTCGTGCTCGGCCTGCCGATGCCGGCCTGGCGGTCGGTCGGCCCGCTGGCCAACTGTCACTGGACCGAGCTGCGCCAGGACGACCACGGCTGGCGGCTCCGCGCGCACAACGTCGGCCCGGCCGGCCCGGTCGTGCCGATCCCGGTCGCCGAGCGGCTCGCCGAGGAGGAGCCCGCCGACGCCGAGGCGCTGGACGCCGGACCGCCCGACGCCGGACCCGTCGACGCCGGGCCCATCGGCGCGGGACCGACCGAGGCCGCGGCTGAAGGATTGTCCGCCGGATCGCGCCACCCGTGACGCGATCGGGCGGCCGCCCTCGCCACGTGCTCGTGCTTGCCGACTCGCTGTCCTTCCACGGACCGGAGCGGGCCGAGTTGCTCACCCACCCCGGCCTGTACCCGAACGTGCTGGCATGCGAGCTCGCCGCGGCCGGCGGCGGCGAGGTCCGCCCGGACGTCGTGGCCCGGCTCGGCTGGACCGCGCGCGACGCCTGGTGGGCAATGACCCGCGACCCGCTGGTCTACTCGGTGCTGCTGCCCCGCGCCGACGCGGTCGTGCTCGCCATCGGCGGGATGGACTACCTGCCCGCGATCATCCCGACGTACCTGCGCGAGGGCATCCGCTACCTGCGCCCGCCGGCGCTGCGCCGGGCGGTGCGGGCGGCGTACCGGGTGGCGCAGCCCTACGGCGCCCGCCTGTCCGGCGGCCGGTGGCGGACGCTGCCGCAGCGGCTGACCGATGCGTACCTGTCCCGGTGCGTGGCGGGCGTGCAGGCCTTCCGGCCGGGCATCCCAGTGGTCGCGGTGCTGCCGCCACCGCACGCCGCCGTCTCGTACGGCCGTGTCGTCGCCGGGCACGCGCCGGCCGTGCGAGCGGCGCGACGCTGGGGCGAGCGCGAGGGTGTCCCGATGGTCGACCTGCCCGCGCTGGTCGCGCCGTACCTGGCCGCGGGCAGGGGCAACCCGGACGGGATGCACTGGTGCTGGGAGTGCCACGCCGACGTCGGCAGGGCCCTCGCCGACGCCGTGGCTCACTCACCCGGCTGGGCCCCGGCGGACAAGGCGGCGGACGGCGGAGCGTGATCCGGGGTATCATGCCTGCGTGAGTCCCGGACGCCTGCTCCTTCTCGGGCCGCGCTGACAGCGACGGACAGTCAGCGCGGCGAGCCCTTGCGGATGCGAGGGCTCTTTGTCTGCCCACAGGCGAATCCGTAGCAGGAGCACAGGAGCGAGCAATGAGCGAGACGACGCCGCAGCGCTACGACTGGCGTGCCATCCAGGAGCGCTGGCTGCCGGTCTGGGAGAAGCTGGACCCGTTCCGGGCCGGGCAGCGCGGTTCGCACGCCGAGCGGCGGTACCTGCTGGACATGTTCCCGTACCCGTCCGGGGACCTGCACATGGGCCACGCGGAGGCGTTCGCGCTGGGGGACGTCGTCGCGCGGTACTGGTTCCAGCAGGGCTACGACGTGCTGCACCCCATCGGCTGGGACTCCTTCGGGCTGCCCGCGGAGAACGCGGCGATCGAGCGCAACGCCGACCCGGCCGAGTGGACGTACGCGAACATCGAGACCCAGGCCGAGTCGTTCAAGCGGTACGCGATCTCCTTCGACTGGTCGCGCCGGCTGCACACGTCCGACCCGGACTACTACCGCTGGACCCAGTGGCTGTTCCTGCGCTTCTACGAGCGCGGCCTGGCCTACCGCAAGGCGGCGCTGGTCAACTGGTGCCCGAAGGACCAGACCGTGTTGGCCAACGAGCAGGTGATCAGCGGCGCCTGCGAGCGTTGCGGCACCAGGGTGACCAAGCGCGAGCTGACCCAGTGGTTCTTCCGGATCACCGAGTACGCGCAGCGGCTGCTGGACGACATGAGCCTGCTGAGCCGGTGGCCCGAACGCGTGCTGACCATGCAGCGCAACTGGATCGGCCGCTCCGAGGGGGCCGACATCCGGTTCGTCATCGAGGGCCGGGACGAGCCGGTCACCGTGTTCACCACCCGGCCGGACACGCTGTTCGGGGGGACGTTCTTCGTGGTGGCCGCCGACTCGCACCTGGCCGACGAGCTGTGCGCGCCCGAGCAGCGGGTCGAGTTCGATGCGTACGTCGAGCAGGTGAACCGGCTGACCGAGATCGACCGGCTCTCCACCGAGCGGGAGAAGACCGGCGTCTTCCTGGGCCGCTACGCGGTGAACCCGGCCACCGGCGAGCGCATCCCGATCTGGGCGGCGGACTACGTGCTGGCCGACTATGGCACCGGTGCGATCGGGGGCTCGCCCGCGCACGACCAGCGCGACCTGGACTTCGCGCTGCGGTTCGGGCTGCCGGTGCGGGTCGTGGTGGACACCGGCGCCGACGACCCCGCGGTGACCGGCGTCGCCACCGCCCGCAAGGGGGTGACGGTCAACAGCGGTCCGTACGACGGGCTGCCCACCGACGAGACGATCGCCCGGATCACCGCCGACCTGGAGGCCGCCGGGAAGGGCCGGGCCGCCGTGAACTTCCGGCTGCGCGACTGGCTGCTGTCCCGGCAGCGGTTCTGGGGCGCCCCGATCCCGATCATCCACTGTGGATCGTGCGGCGAGGTGCCGGTGCCCGACGACGACCTGCCGGTGTTGCTGCCCGAGCTGCGCGGGGCGGATCTGGCGCCGAAGGGCGTCTCGCCGCTGGCCGCCGCGACCGACTGGGTGCGGGTGACCTGCCCGCGGTGCGGCGGTGAGGCGAGCCGGGACACCGACACGATGGACACGTTCGTCGACTCGTCGTGGTATTTCCTGCGCTACTGCTCACCGGACCGCGACGACGTCCCGTTCGACCCCGACGAGGTGCGCCGCTGGATGCCGGTCGACCAGTACGTCGGGGGAGTCGAGCACGCGATCCTGCACCTGCTGTACTCGCGCTTCTTCACCAAGGTCCTGTACGACATGGGCATGGTCGAGGTCACCGAGCCGTTTGCCGCGCTGCTGAATCAGGGGCAGGTCATCAACAAGGGCAAGGCGATGAGCAAGTCGGCGGGCAACGGCGTCGACCTGGGCGAGGAGCTGGACGAGCACGGAGTCGACGCGATCCGGCTGACCATGGTGTTCGCCGGCCCGCCGGACGAGGACATCGACTGGTCGGACGTGTCGCCGACCGGCTCGGCGAAGTTCCTGGCCCGGGCCTGGCGGGTGGCTCGCGACGTCGCGTCGCCGGCTGGGACGGACCCCGCCGCCGGCGACCCGGAGCTGCGAGCGATGACCCACCGCACCGTCCACGATGTACGGTCGCTGATGGACGGTTTCCGGTTCAACGTGGCCGTCGCCCGGCTGATGGAGCTGGTCAACGCGACGCGCAAGGCGATCGACTCCGGTCCCGGCGCTGCCGACCCGGCGGTGCGCGAGGCGGCGGAGGCTACCGCGACGATGCTGTCGCTGTTCGCGCCGTACTGCGCCGAGGACATGTGGGCGTCGCTGGGCCGGGAGGCACCGGTCGCGCTGGCCGGCTGGCCCGTGGTCGACGAGCGGCTGCTGGTGCGCGAGAGCGTCACCTGCGTGGTCCAGGTGGCCGGCAAGGTCCGCGCCCGCCTGCAGGTCTCGCCCAACGTGACCGAGGACGAGCTGCGGGAGGTCGCCCTGGCCGACCCCGCGGTGCAGCGGGCGCTGGCCGGCCGCGCGGTCCGCACCGTCGTCGTCCGCCTGCCGAAGCTGGCCAACGTCGTCCCTGCCTAGCCTCAGGCGGCCTCGGCGCCGAGTAAGGTGCGGGCGTGGCTGGGCGTGTCGCGGTGGTGACGGACTCGACGGCGTACCTGCCGGAGGGGCTCGCCGACAGGTTGGGCATCACGGTGATCCCGCTGCAGGTGGTGCTCGGCGGTGTCGCCGGCGCGGAGGGGAGCGACGTCACGCCGGCGGACGTCGCGGACGCGCTCGCCCGGTGGGTGCCGGTGAGCACGTCACGGCCGACGCCGGCCGACTTCGCCGGCGCGTACCGGTCGGTGCTCGATGCCGGCGCCGCCGGGGTGGTGTCGCTGCACCTGTCCAGCGAGCTGTCCGGCACCTGGGACGCCGCGCGGCTGGCGGCCAAGGAGGTCGGCGACGACATGATCCGGGTGGTCGACTCGCGCTCGGCCGCGATGGGGTTGGGATTCCCGGTGCTCGCGGCGGCCGAGGCGGCGCGCGAGGGTGGCTCGCTCGAGAACGTGTACGCCGCCGCGGTCCGGACCGAGGAACGGACCTCGACCCTGTTCTACGTGGACACGCTCGAGTACCTGCGCCGAGGCGGGCGGATCGGCGCCGCCCGGGCGCTGCTCGGCACCGCGCTGTCGGTGAAGCCCATCCTGCACGTCGACGACGGCCGGATCGTGCCGCTGGAGAAGGTGCGCACTGCGAGCAAGGGGGTCGCCCGGCTGGAGGCGCTGGCGGTCCAGGCGGCCGGCGAGGACGAGGTGGACGTCGCGGTGCACCATCTGAAGGCCGCGGACCGGGCGGCGACGCTGGCGGAACGGCTGCGGACCCGGCTGCCGCGGCTGCACACCCTGTACGAGTCGGAGATCGGCGCCGTGGTCGGAGCGCACGTCGGGCCCGGCGTGCTCGGGGTGGTCGTCGCCCGCCGATGACGAGGCGAGGTGCCCGGGCGATCGCCGGCCGACGGGCGGGTCGGGCGAGCCGCGCGCGTCGGGCGGGTAGGGCGGGTACGGCGGCGACGGCGGGTCGGGCGGCGACGGCGGGTGGCCGGTGACGGGCCTGCTGCTGGCTGCCGCCGCGGTCGTGGGCTACCTGGTCGGCGCGCTCTCGCCGGCGACGATCGTGGCGCGTCGGCGGGGGATCGACCTGGCGAGCGCCGGCTCCGGCAACCCAGGGGCGACGAACGTCGGCCGGCTGCTCGGCCGGCGCATCGGCGTGCTCGTCGGCCTGCTCGACGTGGCGAAGGGCGCCGTGCCGGCGGCGGCGTTCGGGCTTGCCGACCACGAGGCCGGGCTGCTCGCCGGCTTCGCCGCCGCGCTCGGCCACGTCACGTCGCCGTACCTGCGCTGGCGCGGTGGGCGGGGCGTGGCGACCAGCGCGGGCGCGGTGCTCGGGTCGCAGCCGGCCCTGATGCCGGCGGTGCTCGGGGTCTGGCTGGTCGTGGTGCTGCTGACCCGGTGGGTCGCGCTGGCCTCGATGGTGGCGGCGGTGGCTCTGCCGGCCGCGGCGTTCCTGACCGGCGCGAGGGGCAGCACGCTGCTGTGGGCATGCGCTCTCGCGGCGGTCGTCGTCGTCCGGCACGGGCCGAACGTCCGAGCCCGGCTCGCGTCCCGGCGCACCCGGCCCGACGAGGACTGAGCGGTCAGCAGCGGTCGCCGTTGGCGGCGAGCCGGCTGCCGATCCGGTACGTGCCTGGCTCGCGGACCTCGAGCCGCGTCCAGCGGCCCTCCGGCGCGAGGCAGCCGGCCGGGCCGGCGAGTGACAACCAGCGCGAGTAGCGCACCCGCACCAGCACGATGCCGGCCGTGTCGGCCCGTACGGTCACGCCGCCGGGGGCTGTCGCGACCAGCCGCACCGGCCCGTCCAGAATGGACGGAGCATCGTCCACTCGGTACAGTCGCCAGTCGTCGTTGCGCCAGACCTCGGTGAGGTAGGGCAGCCCGGACTCGACCAGCAGGCCCTCTTCGTCGCCGGTCCAGGACAGCTCGGCGCCGGGCAGCGCGACGTACTCCACCCCGTTGTCGACCAGCCATGCGTGGTAGGTCTCGGCGTCGAGCGAGCCGTCGTAGAACAGCCGGTTGCGCTCGATGTCGACCTGCCGGAGCCAGCCGCGCGCCAGCGGCACCTCGCTGGCGACGTACGCCGACTCCCAGTACTCGTGCAGCGGCGGGACCTCCACCCGGCCGATCGGCCGGCGGCGGTCCAGCTCGTCCAGCAGCGGCTGGAAGTAGGCCGGGCGGCTGGCGGGTGCGCCTGCGCGGGCCACGTCGCCGAACACCACCGGCGGCTGCACGAGCGCCACCGCCGCCAGTGCCGCCGCCATCGCCGGCCAGCGCAGCGGCGCCGTCGCACCGATGACGGCGAGCGCGAACATCCCGGCCAGCCGGGTGGCGTTCGACCCGACGGGCGTGTGCACCAGGTAGGCGGCAATGAGTCCGCCGGCGTAGATCAGCGCGCCGACCCGTACCGTCCGCAACGCGGCCGGCGCCAGCGCGATGACGGCGATCGTCGCGCCCAGCGCGCGGAGCAGGTCGGGGCGGGGAAAGTTCATGTAGCCGCCGTTGCCGAAGAGCAGCGCCATGATCAGGATTGGCGCGGCGGCCGCGATGCCGATCGCGAGTCCCTCGCGCCGGCGCCCGGTAAGCAGGAGTGCCACGCCGGCGAGACCGGTGAACAGCCCGGCGACGGGGCTGGTGGCCGAGGCGAGCAGGGCGGCGGTCGCGGCGAGAGCGAGCGGGCCGGTGTGCCGCCTCGCCTCGCCTGCCGATGCGCGTGCGGCAGTGGTCAGGGCGAGCAGCGCCAGCAGTCCGAACGCGACGCCCAGCGCGTATGTGATCCGGCCGCTGGCCAGGTTCCCGAACTGGCCGGCGGCAACGAGCAGGCCGCCGAGCAGCGGCCGGCGCACCCCGGACCGGGCGAACACGGTGGCGAGCGCGGCGGTCCCGGCGACCGCGGCCAGCGCGCCGACGAGCCGCGGCGGGACCAGCGCCATCGCGAACTGGGAGACGAGGCTGTAGCCGAACTGCTGGGTTCCGCCGTACCAGGAGAAGTCGACCGGAGCGAGTCCGTACGCCTCGGCGAACCCTGCCCGGGCGTACTGCGCGGACAGGTCGCTGCCCATCCGCGGGAGCAGCAGGTACACGATCGCGAGCACCGACGCGAAGCCGGTGGCGCCGAGCACGGCCCGCCGGCTCCCCGTCACGCTCACCCGTGTCCCAGGCAGAGGAACGAGGCGCGGGTGGCGAAGCCAGCGGCGTCGTCCGGAAGCGTCCCGCGCGCCTGCTGCAGCGCCGCGTCGGCCGGCGTGCCCGCCGCCAGGCGCTCGTGGAACCCGACCATCAGCTGGCAGGTCGTGTCGTCGGGCACCGACACGAGCGGCGCGACCAGCGTGTGCGCGCCCATCGACAGGATCGCCGCGGACATGCCGAGCAGGCCCTCGCCGGCCGTGACCGCGGTGCGGCCCGCGTCGCAGGCGGACAGCACCATCCTGCGCGGGACCCGGTCGACCCGCTGCAAGTCGTACACGGTGAGCGGCCCGTCGGCGAGCCGGAGCGTCGAGAAGAGCGGGTTGTCCGGCCGGAACTCACCGTGGCAAGCGATGTGTGCCACATCGGCGCCGGACACCGCGTCGAGCACGGCGGCCACGGTCGCGTCCGCTCCCCGCAGCGTGATGGTGTCGGGTGCGGCCGCCGCCAGCTCGGCAACCTCCCGCTGCGCACCGGGGAGGTCAGGACCCTGGACCAGCACGAGCGGTCGACGCCCCCGACGCTCGCGCGCTTGCCGCCGGTTCTCGATGCTCGCCCAGAGCGCCGCGGACGGTGCGACGGTGACCGCCCTGCCGGCGAGCGCGGGCAGCGCCGGCCAGGGCAGCGAGTGCAGGACACCCGCCGGCACGATCACGACGGGCCGCCCGTCCGGTTCGAGTCCGAGCGGCGTGATCAGGGCCGCCTCCAGGCGGGCCGCGGCCTGCTCGGCGACGGCCCGACGCTGCCGCAGCACGGCGTCCGACCCGTACCCGCCCGACAGCCGCCGCAGCGCCGCGAGCAGCGTGCCGACCTCGGTCCCGAGGCGGTCGATCGGTCCGAGGTTCCGCATCCCGACCCGCCCGGCCGAGCAGACCACGGCCACGACCTCGCCGGCCGCTTCCACATAGGACACGAGCGTCCGGTCGGCGAGCAGGTCGGCGAGCCGTTCGACCAGCCGGTCGGTCGCGCCGGTCGGCGCCGTCGCGGCGCGCGACCGCGAGCGTCGGCTGGTCATCCGCACCGCCTCCTCCAGCCGCGCCTGCCTGCGCACGAGCGGCCGGGGGTCGACGCCCTCCAGCGCCGCGGTCCGCAGCTCGACGGCGACGTGCCGCAGCTCGGCGAGCAGGGCCGCCAGCTCCGCGTCGTCGGGTGGCGCTGCGGGCCGGGTGCGCAGCGTCAGGCCCCGACCGAGCTCCGACCAATGCAGCACGCTCGCCGCCCGCCCCCCCTCGAGCGCGATCCGCACGCCGAGCTCGGTCAGGTCGGCCACGTGCGACGCGACGCCAGCGCGCAGGTCGAGTGAGCCGAGCGCGGTCGCGTAGTCGCCCACCGTCGCGGTGCCCCTCCGCAGGGCAGCGCGGGCGCCGCGGCGGTCGCCGGCCACGTACCGGCGCAGTGCCACCGCGTACAGCCCGCGGGCCCGGGTGAGCGCCGCGACCCGCCGTCCCGTCGGTGC